>JBEKGC010000716.1:0-2980 GCA_050013055.1 Streptosporangiaceae bacterium | reverse complement strand
GACTGTAATTTAAATGGTGTAACTCCTGAGACGGAAGGAGACACCAGTGACCGACGTGACAGAGGACCGGGGCCAGGCCGGGGCGGAGCTCTCCGCGGCTGACGAGCAGGTGCTGCAGGAGCTGACCGAGCGGGCCCGGACGGGCGGGCTGAAGCTGACCGGTGAGGGAGGGCTGCTGGGGAAGCTGACCAAGATGGTGATCGAGGGCGCCCTGGAAGGCGAGCTGGATGATCACCTCGGGTATGGCAAGCACGCCCCGGAAGGCCGCGATGGCGGCAATTCCCGCAATGGCCGGCGGGCCAAGACGGTGCTCACCGATACGGGACCGGTGGAGATCTCGGTGCCCCGGGACCGCGATTCCAGTTTCGAGCCGAAAATCGTCGCTAAGAGGCAGCGGCGGCTGACCGGGGTTGATGACATGGTTATTTCCCTGTCGGCGAAAGGGCTGACGCACGGGGAGATCGCCGCGCACCTGGCCGAGGTGTACGGCGCCGAGGTATCCAAGCAGACTATTACCACGATTACCGACCGGGTGATGGAGGGCCTGGCGGAATGGCAGAGCCGGCCTCTCGATCCGGTTTACGCAGTGGTGTTCATCGATGCCATTAACGTGAAGATCCGCGAGGGCCAGGTCGCGAACCGGCCCATCTACCTGGCCCTGGGCGTCACCGTGGACGGCGAGCGCGACATGCTGGGCCTGTGGGCGGGAGAGCACGGCGACGGCGAGGGAGCCAAGTTCTGGCTGCGGGTCTGCTCGGAGATCAAGAACCGCGGCACCAGGGACGTGCTGATGGTGGTCTGCGACGGGCTGAAAGGCCTGCCGGACGCGGTCAATGCCGTGTGGGATAAAACCATCGTGCAAACATGCATCGTGCATCTTTTGCGGAACTCGTTCAAGTACGCGTCGAAAAGGGACTGGGCGCAGATAGCGAAAGACCTCAAGCCCGTTTACACCGCCGCGTCCGAATCTGAGGCGCTGGACCGGTTCGCTGAATTCAGCAGCAAATGGGAGAAACGCTATCCCGCCATCATACGGCTGTGGGAGAACGCGTGGGCGGAATTCGTGCCGTTCCTGCGCTTCGACCGGGAAATACGGACGGTGATCTGCACCACAAACGCGATCGAGTCGATTAATGCCCGGTTGCGGCGGGCCGTGAACGCCCGCGGCCATTTCCCGACCGAGCAGGCTGCCCTGAAGTGCCTGTACCTGGCGATCAGGCGGTGGACGAACCGGTGGAAGGCCGCCCTGAACGCCTTCGACATCACGTTTGACGGCCGCCTGAGCGCGGGACGCAAGTAACAAAAGTGAAAGAAGTTACACCGTTAAGTTGACAGACCCCCGGATAATCCCAGCGTCGTGTGCTGTCAGTGCGATGATCCGTGCTATCGGTGCAGGTAGCGCGTGCGCAGGCAGGCAGCACGCCACTCGTAATGCGTCGCTGACCGAAGGTTGGTATGTCCCCTGCCTGGTTGGGTCAAGCTGGGGCGAGGCTACTGCGCATGCTCACAGGTTGGGCTGGCGGTCGGCCTGGAGCCGGGCCCGGGAATCCTGCTCCGCCAGCACATGCGCGAGCTTGTCCTGGACCAGGCGCCGCGCGGGGACACCGACGCCAAGGCCCTTCAGCGCGCGTTCCAGCTCCCGGCGGTACCGGTTCAACTCATAAGTAGTGAGAGCGCCCAGCGGGTGCGCGGACTGCGGGACGGGCTGAGCCTCAGATGCAGGTCCTGTCATACCTCTGACAATCCGGCGGCAGTCTGGTGGGGGCCTTTTGCCGCATCCGCTGTCATCCGCTACCAAGTGGCGGGCATGGCTGATAGTGACTGCCTGCCAGGATCGCGGTTGCGCTGGCTGCTGTCAGCTGACCCCAGCTCACGTTTGGATGGCGGTTCCGGTAGTCATTGACGATGTGGTAGCCGATGGTGAATGCGGTCCAGTGCGGCACGCCGAACCCGCCGAACATCCATTGCTGGTAGAGACCGGCGTCAGCGAGTTCGGGTTTCACCTTTTTCCACAGGGCGCATTCCTGGGTTCGCGTGATGGCCTGGGTCCAGGGGTCTGGCGTCCCCGGGAACGCGGCCTGGTCGAATGTTGTAGCGATGCCTTCGGTGACGATCTGCGGGAGCAGAGTAGTGCCGACGCCCGGACCGTTGAGGATCCGGACGCTGTGGTTGACCTCGTGAGCCATGTCACGCGGGAACCACAAGCCAATGGTTCTGGCCAGCGAGGACTGTGCTGTCCGCCCCAGCTGGATCTGGACTACTCCCGATCGGGTGGACTACTCCCGATCGGGTGGTGAACCCGCCGGTCCCGATCTGCGGAATGAGATCGGAGGGGTTGCCTGGGCCTGTGTTTACGAAGATGGTCGTGGGCGGGCCGGGCAGGAGCGCGTCGATGCGGTCGAGTGCGCTGGCAGCCTGCCGTGACAGGTTGATATCCGTACTGCTGGCTAGCTGACGTGCCTCGGCGCTGAGTACCACGGTGAAGCGGTGTTGCGCGGCGCTGATGGTCACTGCCTGCCCGCCCGGGGTTGATGCTCCCGGCGGGTGACTAGACGGGCTCGCGGCGGTGGTGCACCCGGTTACCGCAAGCGCCAGAGCAGGAACGGCCGCCCAGCGCCGGGACCATCTTCCACCATCAAGACCGGCCATATGCCAACGGTAGCCCGCCGCAGCCGGGCACCGGCTAAACCGTTCCGTGCCGACCCGCAAGCTGCGCGCCAGCGCGACAGGATGCACCGGCCCGGCGGGACGATCATGGCGGGCTGTGATGCTGGAACGAGCGGCTCGCGTGGACCGGTTCGCCTCGCGGCATCTCTGCCTGGATCAGGAACGCGGCGGGTTGGTCAGCTGGCGGCCGTCGGCGCCGGGGTTATAGTGACTCCGTGGAGCCGCCCCGCCGCCTGTCGATCCCGGGCTGCATCGGCTGCGGGGCGATGAGGCAGTATGAGAGCTGCGCGGGAGCCTGTCGCGAGAGCAGGCT
>JBEKGC010000715.1:0-2694 GCA_050013055.1 Streptosporangiaceae bacterium | reverse complement strand
TCCCGGTTCGGGCCAGCTCACTATTTCTCCTCCTCTTGCTGTCCCTGCTTCGCGCGCTCGGCGGCCGTGTGCCACTGCAGGGCGGCAGTCTCGTCCCCTGACGCCACCGCCAGTTCGCCGAGGTCTTCGTAGCTGCGCGTGATCAGCTCGGGCACCTGCATATGCTCGGCCCTGATCAGGCATTCCTGGAAGATCTCATCGGCTTGGCCGAACTCGCCGGTCCTAAGCGCCTGAATCCCGTCCGTCTCGCGCAGCGCCCAGGCAGCGACAAGAACGAAAAAACGGTTCCGTGCGCTCAGCGAACTCCACGGAAGAGAGGCCAGATCGCCCGGCAGCGGAAACATCAGCTCCAGGGAGCCAGATCCGGGCCGGTAGAGTGCTTCGGGGTCAGGCGGCTGCCTGACCCCGAGATAGTCTGCCAGCTCGCCGACTGTCGTCGCGCTCGACGCCGACGATCCGCCATCTGTATAAGCTTCGGCTGCGGGTGACTCGCCGGTGTCCTCGCCCTTGGCTGAATCGGCCTGGACAGAGATCTTCTCGAATCCCTTGCGTACCTTTCCTGCGGTACGAGTCGCCACCATCGGGCCCACCGCCACGATGGCCGGACTTACCATCTTGGCCGCCGGGTGGATCTTGTCCGAGTGCTTTGCCGCGGCACCCACCACCGCGATCACCAGCGCCTGCGTCACCTTCTCAGCCACCTCTGGGTTGACCGCGACCCACTGCCTGGCATCATGCCGCAGCTGAGCCCAGCGAGGCAGAGCGGCCTCTTTCGCTTTGCGTGCCGCGTCGGCAGCCCGCTCTGCGGCGGCTTTAGGCGCAGCGGCCAGCTTGCCGTGGGTGGCCTTTTGTATACGCTGTCCGGCGGCGGTCGTGCGGAGCGGCTTTTCTTCAGTTGGACTGGCGAGCTTCCGCTCCCACCACGCTAGTTCTTGGCCGACTGCCCGAGGATCCTTGCCATCAGAATCTGTATCACCAGCATCAGAACTGCTCATCGACCCCCCAATGAGACACTACGCCCCTAACCAACGCCAGTCTGGTGCAACGCGGCGACCGAGCGCAACCAATCAGCGATATTATTCTCCAGATTGCCGGTGAACTTTGGGCTATAGTGGCGGCCGCACGCTACTTGCCTGCTGATAATCAGGAGCATAATCAGGAGCCTCTTGGTCAAGATGATCATTAAGAGCGTGCAGCGATACGCCGGCGTCCCCCTCTGTGTCATGGCGCAGCCGTTCTCATTGCCACCCGTAAGCGCCCCAGGAACTCACATTATGGACTGGCGATCCCGGGATGGCGAGCGCCAAAGTCCACCGGCCGAGCAAGATTACCTTCTGGCGGACAGGCGCTTAGCTGACGTGGCGGACTGGGGCGCGTGATGCGTGGCCTCCAGGCCTGAGGCCACCTGCTCGGCTACAGAGCCGGATAACTGATGCCTGCTGTAAGGGCGGAAACCTGCCTCTTATAGTGGAAGCATGGACACGGACGGCGGCCTCAGGGAAACGACGCCGAAGGACGTGGCTCGCGAGCTGCTGCGCGGGTCGTATCGCGCCACCTCCATCCTGGCAGGCGCCGTCATCGTCCAGGTCACCGCTCTGGCCTGGCTGATGATCGGTCTCGCGCATGACACCGGCATTGACGTCATGACGATCCCGGCGGTGTCGTGGTGCATCGGGTTCGCGCTGCTCGCGACCGCGGTGGCCATGGCTGCGGCCAGGCTGCTGCTTGGCCATCATCTCTCCGCGCTGATGACGGTCGCGGTGCTGGCGGGATGGTCGCTGCTGCCTGGGACGCTGGTCCTGTTCCCGGTCTCGCCGTACGGCGGGCCAATCCTGATGCTGCTATCGGTAGCTCCTATGTTCCTGGCGCTGCTGGCTTTCGCCGCCATCGCGGCGGGCTCGCGGGTCACTGGGACAGTCGTGCTCATCGTCCCGATGGTGCTGGTCGCGGCCATCTCTTACGCGCGGCCCACCGCGCCGGGCAACCCCGCCTGGATCGTGATTGCCGGCTGGTTCACCGCCCTGTCGGCAGCAGCCCTCGCCTCAACGGCCTGGCGCTCCAGCCAGCCCGCGCCCACGTAGACCCGAGCCGGGGCGGGTGCGGCGAAGCCCCTTGCGCAGGTCGACGCCTGCGCTCATGACTACCCCCGCGCTGACGGGGCGACTGGAGTGCGCAGGCGCCAGCGGCCGAAGAACTGGCTTTCAGTTGTCGTAGCGCACCGTGTTACGGTGTAACACATGAGCCATCCGATGAGCGTCCGCCTGAACGATGCCACGATCGCGCGCCTCGGCAGGCACGCGCAGCGCATGCACCTGGCCCCTCGCACTCTGGCACAACGTTACGTGGAAGAGGGGCTGAGGATGGATGAGCACCCGCTCATCCGGTTCGCCGACGGACCAGCAGGCCGACGTGCCAGGTTGACGGGAACCGGCAAAGACGTGTGGGAGATCATCGCGGCGGTACGAGACAACGACGGTGACGCCGCCGAGACGGCGCGCTACCTGGAGCTGCCGCTGGGTCTCGTACAGGCCGCCATCAGCTACTACGGCGCCTACCGGGACGAGGTCGATCAGTGGATCGACGCCAATGAGCAGCAGGTAGCCGAAGCACATGCCGCCTGGTCCGCCGGCCAGGATGCCGTCAGGCAGTGAGGCTGCTACTGGATGAGATGCTGTCTCCGGCCATCGCGCGCGA
>JBEKGC010000714.1:0-3126 GCA_050013055.1 Streptosporangiaceae bacterium | reverse complement strand
ATATCGATGGCCGGGAGGCGCTATGAACGTCGCGAACGGCTGGGCGTTCTGGATCGGGCTGACCGGCGCCCTCGCGGTGCTCTACGTTCTGCCGACTCTCATCGGCGTGCTCCGCCATGCTGAGAGCCTCGCCCTGGTCGTGATCTTGAACTTGTTCCCGATCGCGTGGCCTGCGGCGCTGGTTGCCGCGTGCATGATGCCGTGCAAGGAAGGTTGCTGAGCGCCGCGGGCCGCCGACTGTACGGACAACGGGTGAACCGCCGCCAGGACATATCTGGCGGCGGTTCCGTAGTTACCATCATAACGTCTCTAGTAGCGCCCATACCACTTTGCCGCCGTTCTGCTGCGGCGGGAAGTACCAGTCCCACCGCGTGCTGAGGGTTTCCACCAGCAGCAGGCCACGGCCGTTCTCGTCGTCCTCGCTGGTACTCATGCGTGCCGGAGGTAGCGGGCTGGAGTCCCACACCAGGATCAGGACCCGCGTCCGGTCGGCCAGTACCCATAGCCGTACCGGTGTGGTTTGCCCGTCCGCGCGTGATATCTGTACCGCGTTCGTTACTAGCTCCGAAATCAGCAATTCGGCGATGTCGCTCAGACCGGTAAGCCGCCATTCCCACAGCATTTGCCTGGCATGCAGGCGGGCGCATGGCACGGCACCAGGAAATGCGCCCAGCTCCAGGGAACTCTGCAGTGGCCACTGGCGAGCCCAGCTATTGTCCTGTGTTACGGCGAATGGCGGAATCCGAACCCCAGCACTGGGTTCGTCATTGTGAAGATCGCCGTGGACTGGTGGCGCCGCTCGCTGCGTTGTTTCGACATGACGGGCGTGTCCGCCCGTGCTGGCCTGCCTGGCAGTACTCGTCTTGAGTACTCGTCTTGCCGTGCATGGAAGCCTCCCCTATTGCGCAGTCAGCTTGCCGCGGACGCGAAGAAGCTCACGAGCTGGTCACGGATGAATGCCGCGGACAGTTCCGGAGGCCGCTTATTGCAGTCCACGCGCAGTACGTCAAAACCGGCCTGGATCAGTCTTTCGGTTGCCTGCCGGTAGAAATGAGCCTCGGCGTGGCTGCTGCCGGGCGTGAGCTGAAAACGATTATGCGGACCACGCGCGGCTAGCCTCTCCGCTATGGTGGCCGGGTCAGCTTCCAGGATTACGGCGAGGTCAGGACGGTCAGCTTCGGAATTTAGATGCCACAGGAAGGATGGGTCGATACCGTCAAACCGCTGCATGACAAGGCCGGACGGGATATACCGATCGCTGATGACGGTCTCCCCGCTTTCCGTGTGCGGGCGGATTTCCGTCTGCACATGGTGGTAGCGGTCGGCCGCATACAGGCAGGCAAGAGCGTGGCCGGTAACTGAGTCAGTCAGCTCCCGGCACAACACGCCGATCGGCCCGTTTGACGGCTCGGCAGTTATATGCACGTTCTCGCCGGCCGCTACCAGCATCTGCGCCAGGTGGCGGACTATCGTGGATTTCCCTGCGCCGCTGGGGCCGTCGATGCTGATGAACATGCCTCGCTCCCGGCTAGAAAAGGGACGCAGCCTCATCTGTGCCTCCGGGTTTCTGGTCTCCCGTCTGCCCGCGAAGTTCGTCGAGCGAGAGCGGGCTTCCGTCGTGGCGGGTGGCGAGCCGGACGAACAAGCGGGCCGTGACCAGCACGTCATAGGCGGCGCGGTGGGGTTCGAGGCCGGGGGGCATCCCGTCATCCAGGGACAGCGCCTTGACCAGCGCGCCGAGCTTGTAACTGGGCTGGCCCGGGAGCAGTCGCCTGGCGAGCTTGAGCGTGTCGAACACCTCAGGGGACTCCCAGCCGCCCAGTTCGCGCTGCAGGACGGCCACGTCTACATGCGCGTTGTGGGCGACGAGCACCCTGTCCGCCAGCGCCCGGCGCACCTCGTGCTTGATGTCGGCGAAGGTGGGGGCGCTGGCGACATCTTTCCCGGATATCCCGTGAATGCTGGTGGCGAAGTACTTGATCGGCCGCGGTGGCTTGACCAGCCAGCTCACCGGCTCACCGATGGTGCCGTCCGTGATCGGCAGGACAGCCAGTTCTATCAGGTCGGGGGGCTGCTGGCCGTTGCCTTCCACGTCGGCTACGGCATAGCGCAGGCTCGTCCAGTCAGTCATCGCGTGACGCGTCCTTCCATCCGATATCCGCGCGGCCGTGACGGTGCACGTGGTGCGGGTGCCGCACATCGTGCATCTGGAAGCTGAGCGCATGTTGCAGGTAGTAGCGCGGCTGCTCATCGCCCAGCCCGGACAGGACGGCGGCCCGCCCGCTGATGTCTACTACCTGTATGCCCTCCGCTTCCGGCAACGCGCGGGCCACCTGGTAAATCTGGTCCGCAGAAGGTGCCCGGTGCGCGCTGCGGCACAGGCTGACCTGGTCAGCCGGGCAGATGTCGCACAGTTCTCGTATGCCGTAGTGACCGTTGTAATCGGGCAGGCCGTGCACGTAGGAGACAGCGCACGAGGTCTGTCTCGGGCACGATCTTGCGGCGTGCGGTGGCGTCGTAGGGTTCGGGCAGCCCGTTGGCCTGGTAGTACCGCGCGATCTGATCCCGGTAGAACAAGCCGGTAAAGACCGTGGCATCGGCCAGCCGGCTCAGCGCGTACGCCCGCGCAAGATGCTCATCGCTGTCGTTCAGGCCAGGCACCAGCGGACGCCAGTACAGGATTGTCCGGTACCGGCGATCGCCGGGGGCGGTCATGAGCTTCAGCGAGTCGGCCGCGACCTGGGACGGGTAGGGCTCGATGCGCCGGTCATCGATGCCGGAATAGGTGAACAGCAGGGTCACCTTGAGGTTCATATGCTGGTTCAGCCGGTCGGCATCGCTGGGCTTCATCTGGTGCCGGGTGATGACAAGTACGTGGTTGCGCAGGCCCCGGCGGTCGAGATCGGCCAGCACCGCCAGCGTGTGCGGCCGGACAGAAGGCAGGAACGGGTCCGTCGCACGGTTGAGGAGCTGAACCGGGGTGACGTGCGCCTGAAAGTAACGGTGGCTGACCAGCCGCTCCACCGCTTCGATGTCGGGCATCAAGGCGCGCGGCTGGCGCTGATCCCACAGGCCGTAGGTATGGCGGATGCAGTAAGCGCAGTCCAGCGGGCAGCCCTGAATATG
>JBEKGC010000713.1:0-4739 GCA_050013055.1 Streptosporangiaceae bacterium | reverse complement strand
GACCAGCTGCCCGCGGCGCTTGGCCGGCGCCAGCTCGGCCACGTACATCGGGATGGTCTGGGTCGCGCCGCCGACCGCGAAGCCGAGCACGACCCGGCTCAGCGACAGCGCCCAGGTCGTGGGGGATAGCGAACAGGCCAGCGCCCCGACGATGAAAATAACCGAGACCAGCAGCATCGTCCGGTGCCGACCCCACCGCTCGGAGAGCCGGCTGCACGATAGCGCCCCGATGACCGCGCCGAGCAGGATGCTGGAGGCGATTATCTGCTCCACCTCGGTCCCGGTGTGGAACTGGCGCGCGATCTGCAGCAGGGCACCAGAGATGATCCCGGTGTCATAGCCGTACAGCAGCGCCGAAATCGCCGAAACCACAGCGGCCATCACCAGCAGGGGCGTGAGCTTCGCCGATGCCGCGGCGTCGGCTGCCGGCACATGGCGCGGAGGTGCCTGGGGGGGAGCACTCATAGTCTTGCCTTCTTGCTGGGGGCATCTCGCCGCACCGGGCCGGTCCAGCGCAGTGCGTTCCGATTTCGGCGACCGACATTCACGGAGCCGGCCACAAGGTTGCGGGCGACCACAGGCACGTCCGTGCCGACGCTGTCGCGGGTGATGACGCCCCGGGTACGGCCCGCCATCCTGATGACCGGCCGTGACACCCTGTGCAGGACACCGGTGAACGGCCGTTCCGCAAGGAACTGAATTCCTGTCAGAGGCCGCCTGCGCCGCCGAGCCAGCATGATCATGATGTTTGCTTCGTGCCGAAGCAGCGTGCGACGCCTCGTTCGATGGGTTCGCCGGCGAGGCGATCGCGGTCCAGGCGCAGCGCACCGCGGTCTCGCGCCGGGATCCCGTCAGGGCCCGCTGCTCAGGGCCCGCTGCGATCCTCGGGAGACCAGGTGCACAAGTGGAGGCGCCGAGCAGCATGCTGAATCCCGGCAGGCCCGCGATTCTCACGACGATGCCGCACAGAAACAGCTTCCGGCGGACGGACTGCTCAGCTGATGACCGGATAGCGCGAAGTGGTCGCCCAGCGAGTGAATGCTGCCCCTGCTGGTTGCAACGCCCGCACGTGCGACGACGGCCGCGATGATCAGGATGAGCGTTGTTGTGAAGACGATCACGGTCGTGACTCCCTGTGCTCCTGGGAGGATCTCCCTTGAGCCCGCGGGGTCTCGACGTGGCCACAGTTCGGCGTAATTTGCAGTCAACGCCCGGTCCGGCAAGATGTCAATAGCGTAGGTCTACGTCATTTTCTACAACGTAGAGGAAGCCTGGACGTAGAGGCATGCCCCGATCCGCGCCCGTCCGCCTCGCCCGGCGCGACCTCCGCAACCCGGCAGGGATCGCCGCCTCCTGCGGCGTCACCCCGATGACGGTCCACCGCCACATCATCACCACCACAGCCCCTAAAGACAGCAATCGGACTTTGCCGTAACGGACCCTGGCGGCGTCCGCTTAGCGTGACCGGCCGTTTCCATTGCCTGATCCGCGACGGATCAGCAGGTCCGTCGCGCCCGAGACCTCCCAGTCATCGGCCCACGCCACGATGTGCCCCCGGCATCGGCCGTAGCCTGAAGGATCTGATCCTCCTGACGTTGCGGGCTACTGGTGGCATCGGTCTCGCGGCTCAGCCGGCGCATCCCCACCAGGCACAGCCCGGACCCCGCGCGCGTGCATGACTACGTGCTGGGCGGGTGCCACCAGCCCGCCTCGGCGTGCCAGGTTCACCATCTGCGGCACAAGGGCCACGGCGGCGTGACCAGCCTGGACAACTGCCTACTTCTATGCTGGTATCAGCATAATGTGGTCATCCACCGGATGGGCTGGACGCTGGTCCGCCATCCCGACGGGACCACGATGGCCTGGAACCGGGACCAGAGCAAGGTCCTGCGCAGCCACAGCCCGCCCGCCCGCGCCGGGTTACCCCCGGGCGCAGCTTAACCCGCCCGGGCGTAGCTCGTATCAGGCGATCCGGGTACCCCGCAGGCCAGCGGACCCAGCATGCCGTCGGAAACCGGGGACCGCCACGAGCCCGACGCCAGTGCGGAGCGGCCGACTTGCCACCGACATGAACCGCCGGGAGAAGTCACGCGCCTCGACCCAGGTCGCCTGTACTGGATCGTCGCCGGAGCCGACGTTATGTCGGCGGAGGGCCATAGAATCGCGGGGTGGTCCGCACCGAAACGCCCGACGCCGCTTCGGAGGTCCTGCGCCGGGTCTTTGGTTACAACTCCTTCCGCGGGCAGCAGCAGGAGATTATCGAGCACCTCTGCGCCGGCGGGGACGCGGTTGCGCTGATGCCGACCGGCAGCGGTAAGTCGCTGTGCTACCAGATCCCCGCGCTGGTCCGGGACGGCACCGGCGTGGTCATCTCACCGTTGATCGCGCTCATGCAAGATCAGGTCGACGCGCTGACCGTACTCGGGGTGCGAGCCGGGTTCCTGAACTCCACCCAGGACGCCGACGAGCGGCGCGGGGTCGAGTACGCCTTCATGGACGGCAAGCTCGACCTGCTCTACCTGGCGCCGGAGAGGCTGCGGGCCGAGGGCACCCTGCGGCTGCTCGACCGGGGCACGATATCGCTGTTCGCCATCGACGAGGCGCACTGCGTGGCCCAGTGGGGCCACGACTTCCGGCCCGACTACCTGGGCCTGTCCGTACTGCACGAGCGGTGGCCTGCGGTGCCGCGGATCGCGGTGACGGCGACCGCGACCGAGCACACCCGGGCGGAGATCGCGACCCGGCTCGCGCTGGGCGAGGCCAGGCAATTCGTGGCGAGCTTCGACCGGCCCAACATCCAGTACCGGATCGAGCCCAAGAACGAGCCGAAGCGGCAGCTGCTCAGGCTGCTGCGGACCGAGCATCCAGGTGACGCCGGCATCGTCTACTGCCTGACCAGGGCCTCGGTGGAGAAGACCGCGGACTTCCTGGTCAGCGAAGGTTTCGTCGCGCTGCCGTACCACGCCGGGCTGGACGCACGCACCCGGGCCTCGAACCAGGCCAGGTTCCTGCGCGAGGACGGGCTGATCATGGTGGCCACGATCGCGTTCGGAATGGGCATCGACAAACCCGATGTCCGCTTCGTCGCACACCTGGACCTGCCCAAGTCGGTCGAGGGCTACTACCAGGAAACCGGGCGAGCCGGACGGGACGGGCAGCCGGCCACCGCGTGGCTCGCCTACGGGCTGGCCGACGTGGTGCAGCAGCGGCGTCTCATCGACGATTCCGACGGTGACCTCGCGCACCGGCGGCGGCTGATGGCGCACCTGGACGCGATGCTCGCGCTGTGCGAGACGGCGAGCTGCCGGCGGACGCAGATGCTGGCGTACTTCGGTGAGACCGGGGTGGACGCGTGCGGCAACTGCGATACCTGCCTGGTCCCGCCGCAGGTGTGGGACGGGACGGTGGCGGCGCAGAAGCTGCTGTCGACGCTGGTGAGGCTGGGGCGGCTGGACGGGCCCTCGTTCGGCGCCGGGCAGCCGATCGACATCTTGCTGGGCAAGAAGACGCCCCGGGTGGCGTCGTACCGGCATGACGCGCTGCCCGTGTTCGGGATCGGAACCGAACTGACCGAGGGTGAGTGGCGCGGGGTGGTGCGGCAGCTACTGGCCTCGGGGATGCTGGCGGTCAAGGGCGACCACGGGACGCTGGCGCTGACGGAGCTGAGCGCGGCGGTGCTGCGCGGGGAGCGGCAAGTCATGCTGCGACGGGACCCGCCGAAGGTGCCCGCCGGTGGAGCTGCCGGCTGAGGCGGAGCCGGTGTTCGAGCGGCTGCGGGCCTGGCGGACGGCGGTCGCGAAGGAACAGGGCATGCCGCCGTACGTGATCTTCCACGACGCGACCCTGCGGCTGATCGCCGCCTCGCCGCCGTCCACGCTGGACGAGCTCAGGCTCATCAACGGGGTGGGCGAGACCAAGCTAACCCGCTACGGCCAGCAGATCCTCGACGTCCTCGCCGAACCCGGTTAACGGTCCGCTCGCGCCGAACCGCCCTGCGCGGCGCCGCCTTCCCGTCAGGCTTTCATGATCGCGAAGACCTTTTACCCGCCGACGGGGTAAAAGTCTTCGCGATCAAGGGAAACGACCTAGTGAGGCTGAGGGATGGCAGACCTGGCGCGCTCGATGCCGATGACGCCGTCGACGCAAGCCAGCTTTCATACGTGAGGCGGCACGGAGCGTTTGGTGCTCATGGGTTTAGGGTTGCTAACTGTCGTTGAGGGTACCCCGTCGCGGTGCGGGACTACCGGGTGGTACCGGCGTGCTGATTCACATTGTCCAGAGCGACCGTGAATTAATTTACGTTACCGCCATATCCGGGAATCGGCGGGTATGGCGCGGATTCACCGGAACCGCCCGGTTAGGCGTCCGCCTGATTACGGCAATGTGAACCGAGCCCGGCGCTCATCGACAGTGGCCGGGGCGAGCACGCATGGAGACTCTTGCGCCGCCGGCGGCGCACCAGATTTCATCGCGGTAAGCCAGCACGAACATTTCCACCTACGGGAGCACAATGACCGCGGCAGTCGTCTTCGAGACCCATCGAGCGCAGGAGTCAGCATGGTGAGGGCGGCCGCGATCGCGCTCCGGGGGCACCGCAGTGAGCACGAAGCGGAGCGACGCAGTCCCGAATACCGATTGCGGCAGTTCTTTGATCATGGCACCCTGCGCTGGCTGCACCCGCCGGACGGTTCGGGCGTTCAGGCCGCCGACGGGACCGTGCTCGGCACGAGGGCGGTGGC
>JBEKGC010000712.1:0-3105 GCA_050013055.1 Streptosporangiaceae bacterium | reverse complement strand
TACGCGGCCGGAGCCGATGACCGGTTCGGCGGCGCCACCGATGATGAGCTGACCGGGATCATCTGCGCGCTGGACCGGTCCGAAGCCGCCGCCGCCGCGCTCAAGCACGCCGCGGTCGCGGAACTGATCCGCCGCCGCCCCGCTCCCGCCGCCGAGCCCGCCCTGGCCGCCCCGGGCAGCTGGGAGGAGTTCACCGGCACCGAGCTGTCCTGGGCGCTGGCCGGCACCCGCTGGGCCGCGGAGAACATGCTCGACCTGGCCCAGACCCTCACGACCAAGCTGCCCGGCACCTACGCCGCGTTCCGCACCGGGGTGCTGCGCCAGTCCAAGGTCGAGATCATCGCCCGCGCCGTGACCGGACTTGACCCGGACGAAGCTCGGGCGGCGGAGGCGAAGGTGCTGGACCGGGCCGGGCGGCTCACCCCCGGCGGGCTGCGGGCCGCGATCAGGCGGGCTGTCATCGAGGTCGCCCCGGACAAGGCGGCCACGCGGCGCAAGGACGCTGAGCGCAACGCCCGGGTGGAACGCTGGCCCGAGCACTCGGGCAACGCCGGCCTGGCCGGCCGGGAACTCCCCCCCGCCGACGTCCTGGCCGCCGACCAGCGCATCAACTGGTGGGCCAGGGAGCTGAGGAAAGCGGGCCTGGACGGCGATATGGACCAGCTCCGCGGGCTCGCTTTTCTCGACATCATGCTCGGCCGGGACTCCCGCACCCCCGGCCCCGGCCCCGGCCCGGCCGCCAGCGGCGCGGGCCTGCCGCCGGCGCAGGGCGTCCTCCCGGCCGGGTTCGCCGGGCGGATCAACCTGACCATCCCGCTGGCCACCCTGCTGGGCCTGGCCGAGCGGCCCGGTGAACTGGCCGGGTTCGGCCCCGTCGACCCCGCGCTGGCCCGCGACCTGGCCCGCGCCGCCGCCGCCAACCCCAAGACCACCTGGTGCGTGACCGTCACCGACACCCAAGGGCACGCCACCGGCCACGGCTGCGCCCGCCCCGGACCCCGCCGCCGCGCATCCCCTGGCAGCACGTCACCGCCAGGATTTACCTTCACCGGCCCGGGCCAGCCCGGGCCCCCCGGCGGCTACGGCACCTGGCAGCTCACCACCGGGATCCCCGGGCAGCGGCCCCTGACCATCGCGCTGGACCCGATCGCCCTGGAAGAATGCGACCACCGGTTCGAGGCCTCCGGCCATGACCCCGGCGTCAAGCTGCGGCACCTGACCCAGATCCGGCACGCCACCTGCACCGGCCCGACCTGCCGCCGCCCCGCGGCCAGCTGCGATTTCGAGCACAACACCCCCTACCAAGCCGGCGGCAGAACGTGTTTGTGCAATGGCGGACCCAAATGCAGGCACGAACACCGGCTCAAACAGCACCCCCGGTGGAACGCCGAGCAGATCACCCCAGGCACCATCCGCTGGACAGCACCATCCGGACGCCAGTACACCACAGAACCAACCCGCTACCCGATCTGACCGGCACCGGACATCGTCGTTCTGGTCATTGGTCGTTCTGGTCATAGCTGGTGCGGGAGGCCAGGATGAGGAGGATCGTAGCCAGCAGCATGATCGGACGACTGCACCACGTCATCCTGGACGGCCCGGACCCGATGGCGCTGGCCACCTTCTACTCCGAACTGCTCGGGTGGCCGGTCACCTACCGAAGCGACGACTTCGTGGTGGTCTCGGCCGACAGCCAGCCGCCGGCCTGGCCGGATCCAGCCCGGCCCCAGCAGATACACCTCGACGTCATGGTGGAAGACGTGGCCGCGGCCGGCTTGCGCGTGCTGGCCCTCGGGGCGACCAGGCTCAACGACCAAGGCGTCTACGCGGATCTGGCCGGGCACCCGTTCTGCCTGATCCGGCGGCCAGACTGGGCTCCACCGATTCCGGCAGGAAGCTAGCGGTCAGCCCGCGGGCGGCAGGTCGCCCGTTTCCAGCAGGGTCTTGAGGCCGGACAGGATGCGTGGCCAGCCTTCTGCGATGCCGCCGAGCACGGCACTGCCCGGCTCGAAGTCGTCGTGCACGACGGTCAGCTTGACCATCTCCCCGGCGGGTTCGATGTCGAAGGTGACCTTTGACCGGCGTTCGGCGGCGACCCGGGCCAGGTGCTCGCCGCTGACGCCGTAGCGGGCGGCCCATTCCGGAGTGAAGGTGTGCCAGGTATAGGACAGCCGCCGGTAGGGCTCGGATTCGAGCACGACCTGAGCCGGGTCGGCGATCTTGACGTCGCCCCCGCCGAGTTCCAGCGTGAACGTGGATCCGGTGCGCCAGTCGGACTCGAACGCGACGCCGCCCCAGTAACGCCGGGTGAATGCGGGATCGGTCAGCGCTTGCCAGAGCCGTTCCGGGGTGGTGCGGATATACGTGGTGTAGACAAACTCCGGTTTGTCCGTCGCGGTCATCGCGGTGTCCTCCAGGGCCTTCTTCAGGTCTGACAAAGCTTCGATGCGGGGCTGGTCGTAACGGTTCATCCAGCGGCGATTTCGCTGATCGGGGCGGCGTTGAGGTAGTGGAGTTTTTCCCGGCCGCGCCGGACGGTGCTGACGAGGTTGGCGTCTTCCAGGATGGCCAGGTGCTTGCTGACCGACTGCCTGGCCATATCCAGGCCGGCGCATAGCTCGCGCAGACTCTGCCCGTTGCGACGGTTCAGGCTGTCGAGCAAGCGGCGCCGGCTCGGGTCGGACAGCGCACGGAAGACCTCATCCACGGCGGCTAGCCCCAGCTGCTGATCTTCATGTCCTCGGGATAGGGCGTGGCCACGCCGCCCTCGAGGCCGGCCCGCAAGCCGAGCAGGAAATACCCCCACTTGGTGGAGCAGTGGGCCATGAACTCGATCGCCTCCCGCCAGTCCGCGTGGCTGAACAGCACGGCGGTCTCGCCGTCCCCGGCGGGCGTGAGATCGAAGGTCACGGCGGTGCCGACCCATTCGTCCGGGCCTTCGACGCAGCGCCAGGCCACCCGGCGATCGGGAACCAGGTCGGTAACCTCCATCACCGCGGCCGGGGTAGATCCGCCGAAGAAGAACTCAAGCTTCCCGCCCACTTCCGAGTTTCCGCGCACGTCGCGCGTCCACCATCCTGACACGCCGTCCCGCGTCGCCAGCGC
>JBEKGC010000711.1:0-3813 GCA_050013055.1 Streptosporangiaceae bacterium | reverse complement strand
CTGGCTCTGTAGGTGAGTTTTGGATCCAGTTATCGGTGAGTTGTGGATCCAGTTGTTGATCTTGGGGGTCTTTGTGTTGCTGAGAGCTGACTCCGCTTTCTCGCGTGCGTGGGGTCGTCCTGAGGAGGACGGCGGGCTGCCCTGGCGGGGAAGGACCCGGGTATGGTTGTCAGCTGGCGGGGTGGCCGGCTCTGGCGCGGGTTTGCGCGAGGCGGTAGGAGTCGGTACCGGTTTCGATGATGTTGCCGCCGAAGGTGAGGCGGTCCACGATGGCGGCGCAGAGCCTGGGGTCGGTGAAGGTCTTGGTCCAGCCGCTGAAGTTCTCGTTGGAGGCGATGGCCATGCTGTTGTTTTCCTCGCGTTCGGTCAGGACCTGGAACAGCAGCTCGGCACCGCGCCGGTCGAGTTCCATATAACCCAGTTCGTCAATGCAGAGCAGGTCGACTCGGCCGTAGCGGGCGATGGTCTTGGTCAGCTGCTTGTCGTCGGCGGCCTCGACGAGCTCGTTGACGAGTTTGGCGGCCAGGACGTAGCGGACCCGGTAGCCCGCCATCGCGGCCTCGGTGCCCAGGGCGATGAGCAGGTGGGACTTGCCGGTCCCGGAGTCGCCGATCAGGCACAGTGGCTGGCCTTTGCGGACCCACTCGCAGGTGGCGAGGGTGGCGAGGGTCTCGGGGGTGATGTTCGGGTTGGCCTGGAAGTCGAAGGTCCGCAGTTCCTTTTGCCGCGGGAAGCAGGCGGCCTTGATCCGGCGTTCGGAGCGGCGGCGGCCCCGGTCGTCGCATTCGGCCATCAGCAGTTCGGCGAGGAACCCGCGGTAGGTCATCTGTTCCCGGGCGGCGGCCTCGGCGAGGTCGGTGAACTGGGCGCGCAGGGTGGGCAGGCGCAGGACCCGGCAGGCGGTGTCGATCGCGGCGTCGGCGGCGGGTTCGGTCAGGCCGCGGTGGCGTTGGAGTGTCATGACGGGTCTCCCTGGCTGGCGGGGCGGGTGGCGGGTGGTCGGGGACGGCGCAGCAGCTGGTCGTAGGCGGCTACCGACGGCAGCGGCCTGGAGTCCGCCGGCAGGGCGGCCAGGCGCCGCTCGGTGAGTGAGGTCACCGGGGACGGCTGGGAGATCTCATCGTGTTGTGCCGTGGTGACTGGCGGGCCGGCGTCGGCGGCCTTGCGGGCCTCCATCGCGACCACGTCGGCGGTCATGGCCCCGGCCCGCAGCGCGGCAGCGATCCCGGCGACGACGTGCTCGTGGGCCATCCGCCGGTGCAGCAGCAGGACCTCGACCAGGGCCCGGGTGCCGGCCATGTCTCCGTGCGCCGTGCGCGCGGCCGCCCACCAGGCGTCATGGACAGGGGTGAACCGGCCTGCGGCCCTGGCCTGTTCCAGGACCGTCGCGCCGGGCAGGGCGCCGGGCTTGCGCAGGAGTCCTTCCAGGTAGTGGTCGAGTTCCAGGCGGCTGCCGCCGCGGCCGGCCAGGCGCTCGTGCCGGGCGACTTCGGCGCGGCCGTCGTAGACCACCAGATCAGAGGCGTGCAGCAGCACGCGCACCTGATGGCCGATCAGGCGCATGGGCACTGAGTAGCGGTTCATCCGGACGGTGACCTGGGCATAGCGGTCCACTCGCGGCGTGAACATGCGCCCGGTTTCGAAGGGTTCGGACGGCAGCGGGGCCAGCAGCGGCCTCTCGATCGCGAAGAATTCCCCGACGGTGCGCGTGCGATCCGCGATCCGGCGCTCCTCGTCCTCCTGGTCCCAGACGTCGAGCAGCTCGTTCAGCTCGGCGATCGTGCCGACCTGCGGAACCGGGACCAGGTGGTTGCGGCGGAACCGGCCGACCTCGCCCTCGACGCCGCCTTTCTCGTGGGCTCCGCCCAGGAGCGGAAGGCGGTCCACCGGTCGGTCTCCACCCGGGCCCGGGTGAAGCCAAGCACGCGGGCCACCGCAGAGGTCAGGTTGTCGTAGCGGACCTTTCCGGCGGGCACGCCGCCCAGCACGTTGAACGCGTGAACGTGGCCTTCGAAGAACGCCTCCTGCCCCTCCGAAGCCGAGACCCGGTGCACCGCCTTGCCGGAGAAGGACAGCCGGAACACGAACATGTAGCACAGGGTGCGGACCCCGGCCAGGTCAACGTAGACATCGCCGAAATCGACCTCGGCGTCCTGGCCGGGCTGGTGAGTCTGCGGGATGAACACCTGCGGCGGCCCGCGGCCCGCCTCGACCCAGATCTCCGGCTTGCGGACCACCACGTAGGCCCGGACCATCGGATAGGAGATGCCGTCCCGGTCCGCGTCATGCTCAGCCATCAGCCGGTCAAAGATCCGCTTGGTCGTGTGCCGCTGCTTGCGCGGAGCATCAAGATCAGCCCGCAGGATCCCGTCGATCGTCTCTTTGTGCCGATCCAGACGGGACGTGCGCGGAGGAAGCTCCTTCCGCGGCCCGGGCCACGCAGACGACAGCGCCAGGGCCACCGTCCGCCGGCCCACCTTGTACTTCCCGGCCAGATCCCTGCTCGACAATCCATCGACGCGGGAGTCCCGGCGGATCGCCGCGTAGAGCTCGACCCTCGACATCGACTGCATACGGGCCTTCCACCACACCTACCTCAGGATGTGGGGAGACACCCGGAGCACGCTGATCCTCCCACGCCCGCACACCGGTGGAGTCACGACTCACCGACACCGAGTCCCCCATGAAAATCAGTGGCCTCAGAGCTGACCAACAAGTGGAGTCAAAACTCACCCACCTAACCATCGTGAGCGACCCGTCGCGTTTGCGGACGAAAACTGGATAGCGGGCTGCTGAGGTGGTGTGCAGTAGTTCCCGCTGAGAATCGTGGAACAATTCAGCGCAGGACCGAACGCCCAGGATTGGTGCCAGCCCAATGTCATCAAGCCAGCGGGCCAGGTCCTTTCGCATGCCCTTGAAGCTCGCGTGTGCTTTCACCGACCTCAGCGCGTCCTCATCTGTCCGGCCGGCTCGCATAGCGTCGCGGACGATGGCGTAGGACTCCAGCATCTGGGTGGGGCCTGGGGTAACTCCCACCAGCACCAGCCTTGCCCGCGTGTTCACATAGTCGAACGGTGCGTAATAGGCGATGACGCGAGGGTCTTCGTAAATGCAGAACCGCGGCAGCCGGGCATCATCCAGGGACAGCCGCCCAGACGGCAGGGCAGCCAGGGCATTACGGAAATCCGGGAACTCCACCTTCACAGAGTCACCCCTCGGAGCCCGGCCGGGAACCTCGAACGAAAAGCCATTTTCACTGTGCGTCCATTCGGGTCCGACATGCAGAGGATCGTACCCCTGCAATCACATAAACCAAGACGGCTGGACCGTCAATCGCCGGCATCAGTGGTCCATGACTAGGTCAGCCACTTCGTCGTAATGAACGCACTCATCTGAGGTTGATGACGCCGTACAGGCTCGCCGCCACGGCCGCATCGTGCCCGGGAAGGCTGTAGCTGTCGTTGATGACCCGGCGCCGGGTTACAAGCCTGGCAGATTCGGATTAGCCGTCGACGACCAGCCGGGTCGTGTCCCCCGGCCAGACGGTTCGCGTGAAGTCGACCGGGCTTCCGCGCCGGTCCTGGTAGATGTCCTCGCGTATCAGCACCGCCGCGTCCGAAGGTAGCGCCAGCGCGGCTGCCTCCTCATGGTTCGGGTGGCGGGCGGTGACCTGGCTGCTGGCCAGGCGAACCTGCTTGCCGAGGTAGGTCGTCAGCGCGGCGGGCCAGGCCTCGGTAATCGCCGCGGCCCGCGCGATCGGAGTGCCCTCAGCCAGCTCGGCCGGGACATAGCTGACCCGGAACTGGACGGGGG
>JBEKGC010000710.1:0-5230 GCA_050013055.1 Streptosporangiaceae bacterium | reverse complement strand
GCCCAATGACTCGGGCTTTAGGGGTTTGGGCTCTGATGGGTGGTTCTCTTTTCGGTGACGTTGCGTAGTTTCTGTTGTCGGGGCATGCCGGTGGCCGGCGTGCCGTGCCGGTGTCGGGCCGGCTTCCACGGGCCGGGCTGGGTGTTTTGCGGGGTTCTGGGCTAATTCAGGAACAGCGGTGCCGGTGTTCCCGCTGGTCAGACGGGCGTGTTCGCGAGTGTGATGACGGCCGGCGCGATCCGGGTGACCGTGTCCTTCAGCCCGGCGTGCGGGAACGTGCTCGGGGACTTGGACTTGCGGGCACGGTGCCGGTCCCGGTCGCAGGCGTTCCGGAACCTGCCGATTTCCCTGGTCAGCGCCTTGTACCCGGCTGTCCCGGAGCGGATCCCGGCGAGGATGAGGCGGCGTGCCCTGGTCAGGGACAGGTCCCGGGACCGGACGGGCTGCCCGGCATGGCGTCCTTTGCGGGCGGGAACGGCGGCGCGGGCAGCGCAGCGGGTGACCCCGCGGGTCATCTCGGTCGAGACCGCCCAGGCCGCGATCTCCTGCGCGATCAGGAGGGGGCTGCCGGACCGGAGCATCGCCCCGGTGCCAGGCCCGGCCCCGTGCAGCGGCGCCTTGGCCTCCCGCAAAGCGGTCTCGGACCCGTCCCACCGCCACTTATAGAGCCGGGCGAGCTCGATGGCCGGGTAGTCCTCCCAGTCCAGGAGGCTGGTGATGAGGCAGAACATCTCCTCGGCTTCCTGGCCTTCGACCTCGGCGTAGTACTCGATGACGCGGACTTCCATCGTGATGCCGTCGCCCGAGATCTCCGCCCGGTACGACCCGTCGGGCAGGATGACGCTCGTTCTCTTCAGCTCGATGTCGCTTTTCAGCCGGGCCAGGAAGTGCGTCCGCCGCGCCAGGGCGGCGAGCCGGCCGGTCCCGTGCCAGAGCCGGTCCAGCACCCAGACCTGGTCTTTCCCGAGCACATGCCCGTAATCCTGCATGACGGCGTCGAGCAGTCGCTGCTCGGAAGCGGTCTTGTCCGACCCCGCCGGCCCCCACGGCATCGCGAGCAGCGACCTCGTGAGGCAGTTATTCAGCGGGAACAGCCGTACGCACGGCCAGGCCGCGGAATCGTCCGCGGTGCCGACGGACCCGAACGCGGCCCGGTTCGCCGGCGTGTCCGGCACCCGCAGCAGCGACCCGTCGAACGAGTTCACTGCCAGCGGCTCCTGCGTTCCGGCGGTCAGGAACTCCCCGGGGTGCTCCCGGTGCTCCCCGGCCGCCGCCCCCAGCGCGATGGCCTGCAGTTCCTCCAGCGGCGCAGGACCCAGGGCCTTGCGCCAGTCCAGGCAGGCCCGCTCCGACGCGGGATGCCACTGCCTCGACCAGGGCAGCAGGGCCAGGTCCCCGGCCAGCGCGATGATCACGTCACTGAGCTGCGCTTCGGGCATCAGCGTCCAGAGCACGAGCACCCGGACCATGAACGCCGCGGTCAGCAGCCGCCGGTACTTCCCCTTGACGTGCTTCTTGTCCAGGACCGCGCGCTCCGCGATGCCGTCGATCACTCCCGGCCCGGCCTGCGCGTCCAGCCAGTCCTCCAGCGGGCCCAGCGTCGCGTGATCATACGGGCGGCCCTCCGCCCGGACCTGCCCGTCCCTCGCGACGACCGCCTCCGTGACCGCGACGATCTTGCAGAACAGCACCAGGCTGCCCGTGCGGATCTTTTCCGTCCCCCCGATGACCAGCGCGGACCGGTCCGCGTCCCGCAGATCCCTGCCGCTCTTCAGCGGCGAGGCCAGCCGGTCCGCGGGCACCGCGACGATCATCCCGGCCGAAACGGGCACGGCCGGAGCCTCACCCGTCTCGCAGGAAACCTGAACAACAAGCCAGCAGCCAGCAGTTATCACTCAGAGCAACCAAAGACGGGGCCAGTCCTCAACCGTTTCCCTTAAAATCCGCTGGCATTGGGTCCGTGCCCGCAGGCCCGTGCCCGGCCGGCCCGCGAGGGCGTGCGGCCAAGTGAGGCAGGTGAGCGAGGTGGCTGGCGGCTGGCGAGGGCAGGCACGGGAAAGGCGGCTGGCGGCGACGGAAAGGGGCGAGAGCGGACGGTAATCAGTTCGGCGGCGGCGAGTGAAGGAATGCCGGGAATTGGCGCGGAAATTGGCTATTTCGAGGCGGCAAGGCGCTGACTGCCTCGGAAAATGCGAGATAACGTCGTGGCGTACCCGGAAATTATGGGACCTATTTCCGTACCTGCCGGGCGGGGCGGGAAACGGCATCTGGAATTGTTGCGAAGCCGCTTGACTTCATGTCCGGACCAGAGCAATTGTCGTCCAGTAAACACCGGCGCAGTCAAATCAAAACGGGAATTGCGCCGGAGAACAGAAACGGAGTCACCATCATTGCACGCACGAAGAACCCCGCCCCCGCACGCGGCCCGCAGTGCCGCCGACGCCGCGACGACCCCGGCCCCCGCGCCGGTTGCCCCGGCGGCGGGCGACGGCCCGGCAGCGGCCGTCCTGGCCGCGCTGTCGGCCGAACCCGCCGGGGCGGCCGTCTCGGTCATCGCCGCCCGCGCCGGCATCAGCGTCGCCGCCGCCCGGCAGGCCCTGCTGGCGCACGAGAAGGCCGGCACCGCCACGCGGGTCAAGGGCAGCCGGCCCGGCATCGCCGACGCCTGGAAGCCCGCCGCCGAGCCTGCCGGCGGCACGGCCGGCGCGGGCCAGCCCGTCCCAGCCCCCGCTGGCGGCACCGCCGAGGACCAGCAGGCGGAGGCCGGCACCGGGCCGTCACCGCCGAGGCAGCCGGGAGCGTTGTGGCTATCGCGGAGGCCGCCGACGCGGCCGGCAAGGCCCTCGCGGCCCGGGACCTGCCCGTCGCCCTGGCCGCCCTGGAGACGGCGCGGGAGCAGGCAGCCCAGGGACGGCGGGCGGTCAAGGCCGCCGCCTCCGGCCGGCGCGCCCCGGCGACCCGGCCCGGGGCGCTGCGCGACCTGGTCGAGGAGCACCTGCGCAAGTTCTCCGGCACCGCCTTCACCCCGCACCAGGTCGGCAAGGTCGGACGCGGCCGGCGATCCCGGCGCCAGCGCGGAGACTGCGGCCAGCGCGGCGTAACGCGCAGACGGCGCGGCCTGGACGGCACCAAGCCCCCCGGCCGCGCCGTCCGCGCGTTGTACCCGGGATGTACCCGCGCCCGGCCGGCCTGCGGTGCCGCCGGGCGCAGCCGCCGCGCCGCGCCGCCCGCCAGCCGCTGGCGGCCAGGTCCATCAGCGCGCTGACCTGCGCAGGTACACGCCAGGTACACCAAAGGACCATCCCGGGGCGTATCCCGCGCCCGGCCGCCCGTCACCAGCTCCGCCCTGGCGCGGTCACGGCGATGCCTGGTCCGGCAGGCGTTGCCGCAAGGTCCCGGGGATCGAAGCCACGCCGCCGCTCTTGCACGGCAGGGCAGCCGGCCCTGGGCGGGGCCTTCCGCCAGCCTCTGCGGCAACAGGAGTGTAGGGATCCAGTGAAGATGTCGTCTGTGTGCAGGCGTTTTGTCATCTGGATGGTCTGACTGGTGGTTCCGTGGAGCAGGGGAGTTGTCATTTCCCTCCGGCGGCCGGTCGCCGGGAAGGGTGTTTCCGGCGGCCGGCTACCGGGTCTTCGGTGACTCGGGCAGGGGCATGAGGCCAAAGAACTGGCCGATGGCTTCGGCGGCGTTCAGGTCATGGGTTGTCCGGCCTAGGACGAACGGGGCCTTGCGCGGTCCTGGGATTGTGTGGCCGCCGGCGTGCACGGTGTACAGGGTGACGGGGGGCTTGCCGTCCTGCTGGTAGTCCGTGCGGGTAACCGAGGTTTTCCCTGATTCCTCGCGGTGCGGGAGATCCGTCGCGGTGGGGGGCTGGGTGATCGCGTTGCGGGCGGCGAAGTAGGCGGCGGTCTGGGGTGCTGACAGGGAGACCCCGCCGACCCGGAAGAACCGCCGGACCCACCAGCTCATCGCCCCGCCCTGGTAAGCGACCATCGGGTCGCCTGTCCCGTGGATCAGTACCACGGACAGCGGGCCGGGCGGTGCGTCGGGGAGCAGGAAGCTCTCCGGGGCCGGCTGGGTGGCCGCGATGACGGCCGCTCCGGCCAGCAGCCCGGGAACCTGGTGGACCAGCCGGATCACCATCGACCCGCCGTTGGAGAACCCGGCAGCGTATACCTTCGAGCTGTCAATCTGATGACTTGCCTGGAGCTTGCTGATCATGGCCTCGGCGAAGGCTACGTCATCGACGTTCTCGGTGCGCGCGGGGAAGCCGTTGGCCGCGCGGGCGTCATTCCACTGGCTCTTGTAGCCGTCGAGGTACGCCACGACGGCCCCGCCCGTGCTGGCCAGGGCGTCGAAGGAGTTGCCGGTGAAGGCGCGGAACTTCTCACCGGTCTGCTTGGAGCCGTGGAAGACCAGGACCAGGCTGGTGCCGGGGCCAGCGCCGGGTGGCTCGGCCAGGGTGTAGCTACGCTGGCGTTCCGCTATGTCGATGCTGGCGTGCGTAATGCGAACGAGGGGCTGGGACGTGCTGTTACTGCCGTGGTGGCCAACGGGGGCTGCTTGCATGGCCTTCCTCCAGGTGTCTTGCGCGCGTGGCCGGTGGCGTGCCTGCCGGTGTCGCCGCGGGCGACGACGCGGCCGGGCATCAAAACGGATGATTTATCCATTTCAGGCTAGCACATCCGGATGAAGTATCCGGTTATCCTTGGCGCATGGCCACGGCACCGCTGCGCAAGGACGCTGCCCGCAACTGGCAGCGCATTGTCGAGGTAGGCCGGCACCTCGTGAACGACGGCGTCCCGCTGCAGCTCAACGAGGTCGCCCGGCTGGCCGGGGTCGGCGTTGCCACTGTCTACCGCCACTTCCCGACCCCCGAGGCCCTGCTGGAGACGGTGGCCGCCCCCGGCCTCGAGACCCTGGCCGCGCGCGGCGAGCGCGCCCTCGCCGACGGCGACCCGTGGCAGGCCATGGCGGACTTCCTGTTCGCCGCCATCGACGTGATGCTGACCGATGCCTCGATCTCAGCCGTCACCACCGCGCCGGACCACGCGCTGCCCCGCACCGCGGAACTCAAGGCCAGGCTGCAAGCCCTCTGCGGCCAGCTGCTCGACCGCGCCTGCGCCGCCGGGACGGTGCGCCGGGACATGACCCAGGCCGACCTCATCCCGCTCATGTGCGGCGTCGCCTACGCCGCCAAGGCCCATGCCAGCGGCCAAGAGCCCGCGTC
>JBEKGC010000709.1:0-2852 GCA_050013055.1 Streptosporangiaceae bacterium | reverse complement strand
TGGCCGAGCACCACCCAGCGGTCGACACCCAGCGCGTGGCGCACTGCCTCGCAGTCCTCGACCAGTTCCGCGATGGTCACCCCGGCCCCGGCGGGCAGCGGAGCCGACCTGTCCACGCCCCGCTGGTCCACGCCGATCACCCGCAGGTCATCGCGGAGGCGATCACCCTGCACCGCCATAAATGGATAGGCACCCTGCCCGGGACCGCCGTGCACGAACAACAGCGCCGTGCTGGCCTCATCGCCCCGGACATCAGCAAAAAGCCCCGGCCCGGTGATCCGGCCCGCCCAGCTACGTCCGTTTTCGCCCACCGAGTCATTTTGACATACCGCGTCTTTACCCTAGGCAGGTGGAGATTCGAGCGGCCGCCCAGCGCTGGGCCGAGGTGTGGGAACGCGGCTGGCGCGAGCATGACGCGGTCGCCATTGCCGCGCTTTACGCTCAGGACGCGTTCTGGCAGCAGCATCCGTTCCGTCCGCCCGAGCCGGATTACCTGACCCGCGTGTTCGCGGAGGAAGAGTCAGCCCAGTGCCGCTTTGGCGCGCCCATCGTCGACGGCGATCAGGCGGCCGTGCCCTGGGAGGCGCGGACCAGGCTGACCGACGGCGGCACCGAGGACCTGGCCGGGGTGTCGCTGCTGCGGTTCAATGCCGACGGGCTCGTGGTCGAGGAGCGCGACTTCTGGTCTCAGGGCTGAGCGCCGGGCCGATGAGTTATGACCAGCAGACGGCCGAACGGCTCCGGCGAAACCAGCCGGGGCACACTACACGCCCGTGGTGGACCTGGGGTAGGCGATCTCGCCGTCGGTGACGTGGTGGACCTGGGGTAGGCGATCTCGCCGTCGGTGACCACGTTGACCAGGTAGGGAACGTTCGCGGCGAAGGCACGGCGCAGCGCCGGGGCGATGCCCGCTCCGGTGGTGACGAGCTCGCCCGCGCCGCCCAGGGCCCGGACCACCTCGTCGTAGCGGCAACCCGGCTGCAGGTCGGCGGCGACGTCGTAGCCGTACAGGGCGCGCATCGGGTGCTTTTCCAGGCCCCAGCCGCCGTTGTTCCCGCAGACGATGACCACCGGCAGCCTGTGCCGGACCAAGGTGTCGGCGTCCATCAGCGAAAACCCGGCCGCGCCGTCTCCCAGCAGCAGGACAACCTGGGCGGACGGCCGCGCGAGCCTGGCCGCGATCGCGTAGCCCAGCCCGGTACCCAGGCAGCCGAACGGCCCTGGATCAAGCCAGCCGCCCGGACGTGCGGGCTCGATGTACTTACCCGCGAAGGAGACGAAGTCGCCGCCATCACCGATGATCACCGCGTCGTCGTCGAGGACCTTGAGCAACTCGCCGTAGATCCGGGCCGGGTGGACCGGCTCGGCCTCGCTCGCCAGCAGCGGAGCGTCGGCCGCGTACGCGGCCAGGACCGCCTCGGTGAGCCGCGTCAGCCAGTCCGGGTCCATCGCGCTCGGCGCCTGGCCCCCGGCCAGGTGCGTGAAGAACGCGGACAGGTCACCCGCGGCCGAGGCGGCCAGCGGCCCGTGGGTCGCGATCCCGCCCGGTGCGTCGGCGACGTGCACAACCTGCGCGGGCGCCTCCGCCGGGCCGAACGAGCCGTACCCGAGCCGGAAGTCCAGCGGCGTTCCGGCCACCAGGACCAGGTCAGCCTCGCGCAGCGCGACGGACCTGGCCCGGGTGACCAGCAGTTCATGTCCGGCCGGCAGCACCCCGCGGGCCTGCCCGTTGGCGATCACGGGCAGCCGCAGTTCCTCGACCGCCCGGCGGGCCGCGCCCTCGGCGCCGCCGAGCCAGACGTCAGACCCCAGCACGAGCACCGGCCGCCGGGCCGCCCGCAGCAACCCGGCGATCCGGCTGACGTCCGCCCCGTCCGGCGCCACCGGATCCGGTTTGGCCATCCCCGCCCCGTCTGGTCCGGCCCCGTCCGGCAGGTCGGCTTCGGCCTGTCCGTAGATCGCCTCGAGCGAGAAATCGAGGAATACCGGTCCGCGATGCGGGCTCAGCGCCAGCGCGAAGGCGGCCTCCACCGAGGCGGCCACCTTTGCCGTGTCGTGCTCGGTCCAGGCCCGCTTGGTGACCGGCGCGAGTAGCGGCGGATGATCGATTTCCTGCAGGCTGCCGGCTCCCCAGCGATAGTCGGGCGCGCGCCCGGCCAGGACCACGACGGGTGCCCCGTTGAACCACGCGGTGGTCACCGCGCTGACCGAGTTGGTGACACCCGGGCCCGCGGTCACCACAGCCAGCCCGGGCGTCCTGGTCAGCCGCGCGGTGGCCTCGGCCGCGAAGACCGCGGTCTGCTCGTGCCGCACGTCCACCAGGCGCAGCGGTGGATCGGTGCGGACCGCCGCGTCGTAGAGCGGGAACACGTGCCCGCCCGACAGCGTGAACAGCGCCGATACGCCGTACCGCCGCGCCGCTGTTACCGCGTGCAGGCCGCCATGCCCGGATATCCGCGTCACACCGCGAGGTTACCAGCCAGTAGGGCCAGCCAGTAAGTAGCCGTCCGAACGAACCGTGGTGTTCCCGCCCAGCCAGCGGGCTCGCCAGGCGCAGCTACAGGCCATTCTCATTTAATAAGGATTGCTGACAGTCTGCTGGTGCGAAACTACCGCCGAACGCGGGACTGAGACCGGCCCGGGCGGCGGCCAGGAAGCCGTCCCGGTCCAGCTGGGCCGCGCCCGCGGGCAGCGCGCCGGCCAGCGTGCACCCGGCCTGGGCGGCCAGCACGGCCAGGTCGGTGAGGTTGGCGCATTCGGCCAGGCCGGGATCGGCGGGCCAGGCCCCGATGACCAGGCCAGCCGGCCCGAGCGCACGGCGGGCGAGCGCCTCCAGGGTGAGCGCGGTGTGG
>JBEKGC010000708.1:0-2944 GCA_050013055.1 Streptosporangiaceae bacterium | reverse complement strand
AGCTCGCGGACCTGAGCCAGGATCGGCGTCCAGTATTCGGCCTGCGACTGGTGGCCGATGAACAGGTCCATGTGCCCGCCCGGCGCGAGGTACCAGCGGACCAGCGAAGAGCCCACCGCGTACCGCATGTTGTGGACCTGCTGCCACGGCGTGACGTCGTCCTGGTCGCCGCCGAGCAGGAACACCGGGCAGGTAATGCTGCGCAGGCTCACGGTATCGCCGGCGATCTCCAGCTCGCCCGTGAACATCTCGTTCCTGGCGAACAGGTGCTCCACGGCCCACAGGTACGGCTGGCCCGGCAGGTCGACCGGGTGGAAGTACCAGTCATAGAAGTCGCTGAAGCGGTCGAGGTACTCGCGGTCCTGCACGTGCCCGTAGACCTTGAGGTGCTCGGCCACGTGGGTGGCCGGGTGCATCGCGATGGACCCCATGACGTTGCCGATACCGGGCACGACGCCGCCGAAGGCCTTGACCATGGCCTTGAACAGCGCCATGTTGCCGCCCGGGATCAAGAGGGGCATCAGCTTCCTGGCCGGGCCGTTCCCGGCGCTGGTATCGATCGGCGCGCCGGCCACCACGAGCGAGCGCGGCTTCCCAGCCACCCTGGCAGTCCCCGACGAGGTTGACCGTGCCCTCGGGCCCGGCGATGAGATCCACCGCGCGGGTGATGAAGTCGAGGCGGTCATCCTCGGTAGTGTCCTTGGTGGCGCTGGTGGCGCTCAGCCAGTCGAATGCGTAGACCGTGGCCAGGCCCATCTCGATGCAGAGCTGGACCTGGCTCTGGCCCTTCTTGTCGATGATGCACGAGGCGTGCCCGGCCAGCGGCGGGAACAGCAGCGTGGGAACGACGTCACCGGTGCCCACGCTGAAGTCACGCAGCAGCGGGTGGGCCCACAGCGCCGTGTCCACCGGCACCGCCATGGCCCTGGCCATGACACGCCCACTCAGCGTGGCCGCGCCGGACATTGCCTGGGTCAACTGCCTGAACATCTACTTTCATCTCCGGATCGCTTGGTAATCTCACTTGCCGCCGGTGCAGACGTCCATGTCCGCGACCTGGCCGGGAACGCGCGGCGTCGCGGCTGGTGATCACCGCGACGTCGCCCGGGAACCAGCGGTCAGGACAGACCACCGCGACGCTGAGCGTGTTCCCGTCGGCCGCGATACGGCCCGCGGTCAGGCTGCTCGCGATGTCGTGAGTTAACGTGTCGGTGATGCCGTGGACGTACGCCTGTGACATCGTGGCTCCCTTTGCGCAACCCTTTGCGGTTTGCTGAGTGAATGCAGCTGGCTGGCTGTGCCGAGAGAAATTCCCGGCGGCGCCGCTAATTTCCGCTGCGGAAATTAGCTGATCGCATACGCGCCTTACCTGCTGATGCGGGATTCCTTCTAGCCTCTGGGCGATGATATTCCCATCTTTTTCAGGCCCGCTGCTCCAAGCCTACGCAAAGGACGGCAAAAGAAAAGGCCGGGGGTCGCCCAGAGCATCCTGGGGCATACTGCTGTCGTTCAGATCGAGTCCTGACCTGCGGAAACGCAAATCGGGAATTATTTAATTCTTTTCGTTGTCTATCCGGTCGAGCGTGTAGAAAAGGGCATCGCTGGGGTGCTGCTGCTCTGGCCTGGTAAGTAGTCGGAAATCTTGTGGGTGGAATTTTGACGAGGCGTTGTGTCGGCGGGGCCGCGACACGCGGACAGGGGATGCGTGATCCCGGGGTTGTAAGGGTGTTTGCTATGTTTCGTGACGGCCGTGGCTGGCGTGCTCGCAGAGGCGAATGCTGACGCCGGGGCTGAGGGATGTCCTGGCACGAGTGCTGGAGGCGAACGAGCGCTGGGAGCAGCTGGCCGCGGAACTGCGGCCGGGATGAACCCCACCGAGGCGCTGGTGCTCAGCCAGGTCGTGCTCTCCTTCGGCATCACGTTCGCCCTGGTGCCCCGGTGCTGCTCACCTGCCGCCGCGACGTGATGGCGCCCAGGCAACCGCCGCATAACCACCATCTTCGCCTGGAGCTGCGCCGCCATGATCATCGGAATAAACATCTTCCTGATCTGCCAGCAGCCCTTCCTCAGCTGAGACACCCCCACTGCCCCGGCGGCCCCGCAGAAGCCATTCAGATCATTGAGGTGCCTGGACACACTCCGGCTACACCCAGCACGGGCGCCACCACAGCGCCCGCGACCTCAACATGAAACCCAAGCCCGGCCGCCCGATCCCGGTATGGCTGGGGCCTTAGGGCCGTGCGCTCGCTGTCACCGCCGGGCTCGCCGACGGCTGGATTCCCCCGCTGGGCTCCATGCCTACTGGGGAGATTCCCGCCGTGGATCCAGATGCCGAGCCGCAGCCATCCGATCACCGGTTCGGCCAAGCAGGCGGTAAGCCAGCTAAGAGACCTCCTCGGCCTCGGCTTCACCGGATTCAACTTCATTGTCAGCGGCCCAGACCGGAAAGCTGACATGCAGCGGATAGCCGAGGAAGTGCTCCTTGTCCTGCGATCCACCAGCTGAGGAGGTCACGCAGAAATGCCATTCGGGCCGCGGTTCATGCAACCATACCGACGGTCAATCTGCCAACCATAACGGCAGGGAATTTGCGCATCGGTCCTGGCGGATCACGGTCTTTGTTCTTCCGGGCGATCCGGCGGTCCCGGCGGTTCGGGGGCGTCGCACGCAGCATCGCAGAAGGGCTGGCGGACGCTGCGAGTGCACCGGCACAGTGCCGCCCGGGTATCGGTCACCCACCCGTCGGCTGCCTGTATCCGCAGATCACCGCGGAGGAGGAAAGGGCCGCGCTCGACGGCGCGGATGGTGGCCGGGACATCGGGCTGCTCACGGGAAATACCCGGTGCCTGGTAGTGCAGGGCCCCGGACGGGCAGCGGCGGATGACCTCGGCTACCAGCGCCGCGCTCGCGGCGCCCGGGGCGATCCAGGGCCGCTGCCTGCCAT
>JBEKGC010000707.1:0-6243 GCA_050013055.1 Streptosporangiaceae bacterium | reverse complement strand
GCCACCACCCGGGCACAAGACGCCACCGAACGACAGCAACCCCGGAACACGCCATGAGGTGCCCCCGGAAATGCCAAACCCAAACGTGAAGATGATCCTCACCAAAACGTGAAGACCTCACCTGGAGCCGGTGAGCGGATTCGAACCGCTGACCTGCCGTTTACAAGAAGTACGGCCCTATGCACAATGCGCTCTAGCTGCACGGATGATACGGGTTATCGCACTGATGACGCTCGCCGCCTTAGGATTATCTGAAGCGCCGGTCCACGAACCGGTCCACGGGAGGCGGCAGGGCGATATCCGTGGCCCGTAATCCAGCGTAGCGACAGGTCCTCCAGCACTGCGATGGCCCATCTGACGATCTGGCTCGGGGAGATCCGGGACGAGGTCGAGAGGTCCTACTTTGCACGGCCGAATTAAGTCGCATTTGGGTCGAGGCGGCTGCGCTTCGCCGCGCTCGCGCCGGCTGCGGCACTGGGGGGTCGACCCGGCACGGCGCGTAGGGCATCCGTTGCTACTAGGCGCCGACGCTAGCGTACGGTTTACCGCTTTCTGTCACATCGCACCGCGCCTATCATCCGCACGTCGTAACATGCGCGTCTACACTTGGCTACATGAGCGAGCCAGCACGCGACCTTCCGGCCAGCAGCCCGGCCGTCGAGAAGGCGGTCGAGTTGGCTCGCCGTGGGGTCATCACCCATCTCACCATCCGTGGCGAGCGCGTGGCGGCCATCGTCCCGGAATCAGTGATCGAGGCTCTTCGCACTGCCGAGGACGCCGAAGACGCCGCGGAGGCTGACGCGGCCATGGACGAGCCCGGCGAGTCGATCCCCTGGGAGCAGGTCAAGGCAGAGCTTGATCTGTAGGGTTGCCTGACGTGGCCGCCTATACGATCGATGTCCGGCCGCGCGCCCGCCGCTCGCTGCGGCAGCTTGATCCGCCTGTGCGTAAAGCGGTCGCCCAGGTTATCGACGGCCTGGCCACCGATCCGCGTCCCCCGGGTTTCCTGCATCTGACCGGCCATCGGCCGTACCTGCGCGTGCGCTCTGGCGATTACCGCGTGATCTACGCCGTGGACGACGGCTCCCGTGTCGTCACCGTCGCGGTCGTGGGACACCGCCGCGAGATATACCGGACCCTGGACTTGTAGCGGGTAGCCGTTAGTTCATGCCGCCGGCGGGGACGCGCGCCGTGGTTGATATCAGTCCGCGGAAGCCGAGGTGCAAGCTGCCCGCACCAGCCCCGACCAGCGCGTTGCAACGCCGAGGGCCGCTTTACCGAAGAGATCCAGCGCCGCGTGGACGCCGAGGCCGAGCGCGACCACGCACGCGCTGACCGCGAGCAGGCCGACAACGCTACCGCCCAGGCCATCACTCGCATGGACGCCCTAGAACATGAACTCGCCGAACTCCGGGCCGCCACCGAAGCGAATCAACTCAGCAGCCGTACCTGCGCGGCCGCCGACATCCAGCAGGCTCGTGAGACCGCAACTCGTGACACTAGCGCCACCCACGACCAGGCCCGCCCGTCAGGTCGCCGATACCGATGCACGCGCGGAGCAGGCCGAGCAGGACGCTACCCCAGCCCGGCAGGCCGAGGCCGCAGCCCGAGCCGAGCACGCCCAGGCCGCCGCATGTCATTGGCACTCAGCTTCCCCACAGCAGTCAACTGGCCGAACATTCGCAATGCGGCCGGGAGCGGCTTTCGATGAGGACTGTCTCATGCGTCCTGCAGCAAGCGCCGTAGCTCTTTGCGAGCGAAATCGTCCGGCTCGCCCTGAAGCGCATCGCGGGCGGCTAGGACGCGGTCGGCGGTGGCGAGTACATGGCGTGCGGCATGTACAGCGGCGTTCACCTGGTCTTGTTCTCTCTGCTCGGAGAGCCAGGACGCCACCTGCTGCCAGTCCCAGACCTTTTCGCCGCCAGTCGTAATCAAGGTTGGCTTGGGAAAATTACCTGGGCCGCGCTGCCCTGTTACCCGCAACCGCACTGCCTCACGGGATACGCCGGTCCTGCTAGCCCGAGTTTCCCTAGCCCGAGTTTCCTGGCTAAGTTGATCTTGTGGTTATTTGCGCAGGTGAGGTTATGTGCTGGGTGGCTGGGCGCCTATGACCTAACTGCGGGGTGCCCAGCGCTGGAGTCCGAAGATCTCATGAAGCTGGCGCTGCTGGCTGGTGAGCTCGGTGGTCATCCGGCGGGCCTTGGGCCGGCCTCCGTCGGAGGGGTAGATCAGGACGGTCTCGCCGATGGCGGCGAGCTGGCCGAGCAGTTCGCGGACTGACAGGTCCAGTCCGGCGTGCCGGGCTTGGCGGCGCATGAGGTGGGCGATCTGCAGGGCCAGGACGCAGGTGAAGACGTGGACCCGGATGTTGTGCTCGGTCCAGTGGGACATCGGGCTGAAGGAGACCACGTGCGGGTCTTTGAGCTGGCGGAAGGAGAACTCGGCCTCGGACTGGGACCGGTAGCCGGCGATGACCTCGGGCACGGGCCAGTCGTCGTGATCGGTGATCAGCACGTGCTTGCCGAAGATTTGCTCTTCCAGCGCGGAGCGGGCGCCGGGGCTGGCTCCCCAGGTGAGGCGCAGGTCTTTGGGCTGGTCTCCGGTGAGCTGCCAGGTGATGACGCGGCGTACCCAGGGCTTGCGGGTGATCGACTCGATCTCGGCTTCTACCTTGTCCCGGCCGCGCCGGGTCTTGCCGCGGGCCAGGGTGGCGGCCAGTTCGTCCAGCTTCTTTCCGGCCTTGGCCAGGGTGGTGCCGGTGAACCCGGCGGCCTGGGCGGCGTGCAGTTCCGGGGAGTGGGTGAGGATGGCGCGCCGTTCGGCACCGTAGACGACACGGCGGGTGTCGCAGGCGGTCAGCCCGCCGAACCGGCGCTCATCGGCGATGGTGCGGGCCGTGGCGGGCAGGGCGGTCAGGTCCGGGCAGTCAGAGGCGGGCACCGACCCGATGTAGTGCAGGCCGGTGCCGGCCAGGTGCGCGAAGTTGCCCTCCGAGTTCTGGCCGGCGTCGAAGACCACCGTCATGTCCGCGCCGGCCGGGATGCCGGCTGCGACGGTGACCGCCTGGTACTGGCTGAGCAGCTGGTCGATCATGGCGGGGAACTGAGTGACATCAGGCCGGTCGCCGGGGTAGGCGTGCCAGCTCAGCGGGATCCCGCCGTCCCGGGTCACGACCAGGCCCAGGCCGACCAGCCGCAGATCGAAGCGTTTCTGCTTGGCCTTGCCCCGCTGGGCGACCGGCGCCTTGCCGTTGGCAGTGTCGATGAAGGTCGCGAAGTTGGTCATGTCCAGCGCCACCGACGAGCAGTCCACGCCGGATGCCTCCACGATCCGCACCGCGATCGTGCGTGAGATCTCCTCCAGCTGCTCCAGCGTGACGGCGTGCATCGCGTCCCAGAACCGCCGGTGATCCAGCACCGGCGCCGGGATCTTGGTGAACCGGTCTGCGGCCGTGGTCTTCCACCAGTCCGTGAACGCCAGCTTCGAGCACGGGGCAACGAGCCGGTTCACCGCCGCCAGCGCCAGGTAAGTCCCCGTCGAGGCACCCGCATCCGAACGCCGCGCCCCGGTGACCTCGTCGATGACCGCGGCTACGCCCAGGTCCTGCAGGACTCCCCAGGCCGCGGCCACGTCCCCGAAGGCCAGGTGGCGGGTACGCTCGGGCAGCACGGCGGCCTCACGGGCATCCAGCAGCGCCTCGATGTCGGCGGCGGTGCCCAGGTACCGCTCGGAGACCAGCTTCGGCTTGCCGTCCACCTTGCCGTCCACCCAGCCCATCTCGCGCAGGTACCAGTACGGCTTCCCGCTGATCACCTTCTTATACAGGCTCGCCATAACTTTAGGTCATAGGCGATTTTCAAGATCAAGTCAAGGCGACACCAGCGTAAGAGGGAGTCTGTCAAGCGGTGCGGGCGAGTTTTCTGGCGATTCTGGGGCTTCGGTCCTGAGCTGGGGTTTTTGCTACGGCTGACGCTGGTGTGGCGTGGGCGTGCTGGCGGCGGGGGCTGGCTGAGGGCATGCTGAGGTGCCGCGCCGGGACGGTGGTCGTTCCGCGGCGCGGTTGCGGGTGCCCGTCACCCGGGCGGTGAGGGCGGGCAGGCCTGCTCCTACAGCGTTCAACCGAGCTGGGGAGAAGCTCCGGGCGACCGGGGGAGAGCTGCCCAGGGTGTCGCACGGGGTTGGTCCCCGACGCCGGGACGGGCTCACTCTCCCCCTCATCTGGGAGGAGGTCTCGGGCACCCCTTTGGCGGGTGCGGGATGGAAGCGCTGGTCAGGCTGCCTCCGCCGGGCAGCTGGCGGTACCGGCGGCGGCCGCTGGATCCCAGCTAGTGTCGTGGACGACCATGGAGTAGATCCAGCGCAGCAGGGAGGCGGCGCATGCGACGCGGGCCTTGGCGCGCCGCGCGCGGACGGCGGCGGCCGCCGCGCTGACCTGCCGCGATCCCGCGCCGGACTGCGCTTCGGCGGTCTGCGCGGCGGTGCCGGCGGCCTGGGTCATCGCCTGGTACTTGGCGGCCATCACGGGGTTGTACCGGAGCATCGGCCACACTGCGCGCCAGACGGTCAGCCGCAGGCCGGGCCGGCCGCGGCGGGAGATGTGCGCCTCGCCGTAAAAAGCGCCGGAAGCGTTATCGGACGGGGACATCCCGGCGTGCTTGACCAGCGATGAGGAGCTGTCATACCGGCGGGGATCGCCGGCCTCGGCCAAGATCGCCGCCGCGCCGACAGCGGTCAGGGCGGGGATGTCCGCCAGCCGGGACAGGCCGAGCTCGTCCAGCACCGCGGCCATGTCCGCCTCCACGGCCCGCAGCTGGCCGCGGACACGCTGCAGGTCGCCCAGCTCGTCGGCGCAGCGGCGCAGCAGGCCGCGGCGGGAGGAGACGACCACGCCCTCGGTGCTGGTCAGCGCGGCGAAGATCCGGCCGCAGATCGTCCCCCAGCCCTTCTTGCCGCCCCAGCCCGGCACCGCGCCGCGGACCAGGGCAGTGAACGCTTCTGGTCCCATGACCGCCAGCTTGCCCGGGTCCGCGCCGCACCGCGACGTCACCACCTGCAAGGCCGCCAGCCAGGTCCTGGACTCCAGCGGCCGGGCGCACGTCTCGGTCACCGTCGGCCAGGCCACCGACAGGAAATCCTGGATCCGCTGCGCCGACGCCGTCGCCGACGTGATCAGCTGCTGGCGGCGCCGGCCCAGGTGCCGCAGGTGCGCCCACGTCTCATCCAGCTCCTCGGGCAGGTAGCAGTGCAGCTCGACCGCGAGCCGGGCGATCAGCACGCAATCGGCTTCATCGGTCTTATGCGTCGTGTAATCCTGCTGCTCACGAGCGATATGAGACATCAGCGGCTGGATGCACACCAGCGGCAGGCCACGCTCGGCGCACAGCCGCTGGACCTGCAGCCACCGCGGCCCGGTCGGCTCGCACGCCACCGTCACCGACGCGAATCCCTTCGCCCGGGCCTGCCCCGCCGCCCAGTCCAGCGCCTCACCCAGCCGGAACGCCTTCACCTGCACCGTCTTACGGGCCAGCACCCGCACATCATGATCAATCACCGCGATCGCCTGCTTGTCCTCCGCCAGGTCGATCCCGATCACCGCGCCGTCACGCGGCAGCACCGCCCGCAGCCGCTCCCGCCGCGCGTTCCGCCTGCGGTCCCCCCGCGTCATGCCGCTACCCTTACTCACAGGACGTCCTCTCTGGTTGCGCCTGGGACACCAAGCCCGCACTATCGCACCAGGAGGACGTCCCCGCCTCAACCGCATCCCGCTGAACGGTCGCCTCTAGCGCGTTGTCCTATTACTACGCCGGATTAGTGCAGGCCAGGCCCGATTCCGGGCACGCATCAGCCCTTCAAGATCAACTTAGCCAGGAAACTCGGGCTAGTGCACCTGCTCCTCACCCGAGTTCGCCTCAGTGAGGCTGAAGTGGCAGCGATGAGCAAAGACCAGGCCATCGCGAGGATGCAGCAGTACTGGGCCAAAAGCAGCTGAACGAGTTTCCTCCGTTGCCCTACACGTCGTCCCTTGCCTACTTCAGGGAGGCAGTAAACTTCTGCCATGCTTCGGCGGGAACGGCCAGCACCGTGCCGTCACAGTCCCTGGTGTCCCTCACCATGACGATGTCGGCTGATGCGACTTCTACGCAGTCCCCTCCGTTGGCATCGGAAAACGTGGACTTTCGCCACTCGCCCATACTCCGCACACCCTCTCGATCAGCGCCGCCGACTCCGAAGCACGGTAGCACT
>JBEKGC010000706.1:0-2509 GCA_050013055.1 Streptosporangiaceae bacterium | reverse complement strand
GACGCTGTTCAGCCGGGTCATCGAGCTGCTGAAGGAGCGGGACGCCGCCGACATCGTGGTGTTCGGCGGCGGCATCATCCCGGACGCGGACATCGAGGAGCTATCCCGGATGGGCGTGGCCAGGATCTTCACCCCCGGCGCGTCCACCATCGAGATCGTGGCCTGGGTCCGGGCCGAATTCGGCACCGAAGTGGCGGAAACCTCGGCCTAGCGCCGGTTGCCTTGCGCGTGCTGCCAGGACCCTTCTCGGCGGCAGCAATTTTACGTCGAGTCGGTCAGCAGATCAGCAGGTTCAGGTGGCGACGGCCGGGCCCGGGCCCGCTCCGTTTCTCCGCGGCCGGGGGTGAGGGCCTTGGCGATGTCGGGGTCGTGCCCGGTGGACAGGTCGCGGGCGGTGAGCGGGATGTCGTAGTCGGGGGCGACGCCGATGCCGTTGATGAGCTCGCGGTCGGCGCTGAGTTCGCGGGTGGCCGGGAGGATGATCAGGCTGGCGTCGTCGAGCAGGTAGGGGGCGGCGGGGGCGGCTACCAGGCCCCCCGTCCTGGTGCCGACGAGGGTACCGAGCCGCAGGTCTTTCACGGCGCCGCTGAACGCCTCGCACGCCGAGAAGCAGTTGCGGTCGGTCAGCACGACCAGCGGCAGGTGCAGCAGCGGGACGTCTGTGGCGGTGCGGGTGGCGGGGCAGTTGCCGTGCACGTCGCAGTCGTAGGCGTAGGCCGTGCCGTGGGTGAAGGCGCCGAGCAGGGTGGAGACCTCGGCGGGTGAGCCGCCGCCGTTGCCGCGCAGGTCCAGGATGACCCCGCGCAGCTTGGCGCCGGTGGCCGCTATCGCCCGCAGCACCTGGTCGGCTGCGTCGGGGTAGAACCCGGGCAGCTGCACGTAGGCGATGTCGCCGTGCAGCAGCTTGGCCGATACCGCTGGCGGCGGGGGGCCCTGGTAGAGCGCGGGTGTCAGGGTCACGGTCCAGGTGCGGCCGGTGGCGGGCCGCTGCAGCTGGACCGAGAGGCGGCCGGGCTGCGGGTCGGGGCCGAACAGCAGGTTCATCACCCCGGCGGAGATGACGCCGTCGGTGAACGGCGGGGCGCCGTTGACCGAGACGATGATGTCCCCGGGCCGCAGCCCGGCGGCGGCGCCGGGGGAGCCCGCCAGCACCTGGGTGATGAACAGCGGCGGCAGCGCCTCCTGCGGCGCGATCTGGGCCAGCGGCGGTGCCGGTGAGGTCATGATGCCCAGGTCCCCGGGCACGGCTCCGGGCGGCGGCGCCGGGTAGGACCACTCGGCGTGGTTGTTGTCCAGGCTGGCGACCAGGGCGGTCATGGTGGCGGCGCCCAGCTCCTGCCGTTGCGCCGGGCTGGCCGGCAGCTGGCTGGTCACTTTGCTGTACACGGCGGCGAACGCGGTCCAGTCGCTGTCGCGGTGGCCGGTCAGCGCGGGCATGGTGGCGTCCGGCTGGTCCATCCCGAGCTGGCCGAGTTCCTGGGTGAACCCGGCGAACGCGGCGGCCAGCAGCACCCGGTCATCGAGCACCGGCCCGGCGTAGTAGTGCGCGAAGATGCAGTAGTAGGCCTGCCCGATGGTGGTGACCGTGGTCGGGTGGGCCGGCGGCGCCTCGGGCGGCGGGTTCGCCGAGCACGGCGGCGGCTGCTGCCCGCTGACCTGCCGGGCAAGCGCGGCACTGCCCGCCCCGCCGCTGCAGGCGGCGAGCACAAGCCCCGCCGTCAGCCCCGCCGCTACCGGCAGCACCGAGGCTATCCATCGCCAGGTGCGCCAGGTGCGCACCGGCGACCGGGTTCCTGCCGCCACGGATTTCCCCCGACGTGATGACACGCTCATAATGACCCTCTCCTCATACTGAGACCACGCTGTGGCCGGACGCGGAGGCGATGCGCTCGGGATCCTCATGCCCCTGAGTGAGGATCCAGGCGTGCGGGGACGGGGTACCTGGCGCTGGCGTGCCGCCAGGCAGGAACCCCGATCGGTGAGTGCCGGCATCGCTTAGCCGGCGGAGCGCGAATCCGGATTTCCCCTGTCCGGAGCGTTCAGCCTCCCGGCGTATGATCACACGCCGCAGCCGGATCCCGGCCCAGCAGGCGAACACCTGCACAGGCGAGATATCCAGCCAGAACCAGCTCATCATTTTCCCAGCCGCCAGAGCGGCGCCCCCGGGAACGAGCATGCCCGCGCAGCCCTGATCCGCGATTGAGACGCAATTGAGCGTCATGCCTTTCACTGTCGGGCCGGGCCTGACGGACTGAATGTGACTTCGCGCTTGGCCAGCTGGCTAAGCACCTGTCAACCAGGGGCGTTAGGCTGGCCCGGATGATCCTGATCCAGACCAGCCGGAACGCGATAGTCGATGACCTCGTGGCGGAACGCTACCAAGATCATTACCGACCAGAAAGTTAGGCTTATGAGCAGCGAAAATAGTGGAGATTAAGCGTGGACCTGTTTGAGTATCAGGCGAAGGAACTGTTCGCCGAGTACGGCGTCCCTGTCCAACCAGGCAAGG
>JBEKGC010000705.1:0-2841 GCA_050013055.1 Streptosporangiaceae bacterium | reverse complement strand
CCCCCGCGGGCCGCAGAACCGGAACAACAGCTCCGTATCGTGTGGCCCACGCCCGCTTAACCTGTGGTCAGCCCCCTCCCCGCACCCCATCTGCGCAGGTCAGGCCTAAACGTGAAGACCTCTCCAGGTCCAGGTCAGAGGGGGTAAGGGCCCTCACATGCGAACCTGCCGCCGGCGATCCTGGTCACGAACGGATTCGACCCGCTCCGGGACGTGGGACACGCATATGCGCAGAAACTTGCGGCGGCCGGGAACGATCTCACCTACGTGCACAATCCTGACCTGACCCACGGGTTCCCGCAATTTACGCGCTACTCTGCCGCCTGTGACCAGGCGATGACGGAGTCGCCGACCTCATCAAGGCGCGTATCGGCTGAGACGACTCATCGCCGCGGGGTTTCAGTCGAGCGGCGAGTAGACAGCGGGTGTGAGCAGGGTCGCCAGCTGAGCGACGTCGTCGAGAGTGTCGATGCCGAGGACGGCCTTCTCGATGGCGGCCTGCCGCTCGGCGGAGATGACGCGGTGGGTCAGCTTGGCGTATTTGTCGCGGATTTCCGCGTTCGTCAGGGTCCGGTCGCCGGTGCCGCGCGGGTGTACGACCTTGGCGGCGCGGTTGGTCCCGTCCTTGAGGGTCAGGCGCACCTGGGTAGTGAGCTGCTCGTCGACCGGGAGGTGGTCGTAGGCCTGTTCGTGGTGGGTCAGTGTCCGGTCGATCAGCGCCCAGACGTCATCCCGGTTGATGCGGTCCTGCCGGAACTGGTCGACCAGCACGTCGCCGTCGAGGAAGGCCACCGCGACGGCGTAGGCGACGTTCATCTGCGCGCCGATCACCTGCAGCGGGCGCTCGGCCTTCCACCCGCCATGGGAGTAGGCGGCGTCGCCCATGTCGATGTCGATCCGCTGGATCTGGCTGACGTCGACCTGCGGCCGCAGCTCGAGTGCGGCGCCGACCGCCGCGTGCAGCAATCCCATGCACGCGTACGCCTTCACGGCGATCCGCTCGGTCTCCCAGAGGGTGCCCAGGCCCTTGTATATATCTTCGGGGTAGGTGCGGTGGCCTTCGCCGAAGACGGCCAGCCAGCCACCGTAGGGGCGCTCGAACACCCGCTTGATGCCGACGTAGCCCGCTGCCGCCAGCGCGGCGGCAGTCAGGCCGTTGCGCGAGGCGAAGCCGTGCTGCATGCGCTTGACCATCGATTCGTACATCGCTGACATGAGCCCGCACGACTGGGTCGCCGCCATCCCGAAGGCGTCCTCGAACCCGGCGGCGTCCAGCCCGTACAGCGTTCCCGCGGCCGCGGCCGCGGCGAGGGGGCCGAAGACCACGCCCGAATGCCATCCTCGGGACAGCATGTCCAGGCCTCCGAGCGCCTGGCCGACCCGCGGGCCGGTCTCGTACCCGAGGATGGCGCCGAGAAGGAAGCGCTCGCCGGAGACGCGGCCCACGCGCGGGGCGGCGGCGAGCATCGCCGGGAGGACCAGTGAGTTGCTGTGCAGCGGGGCCAGCGGGTGGTAGTCATCGAGCTCGAACCCCTGGATGAAGCTGGAGTTCAACATGGCCGCCGACGTGGCGCTGGTAGCCCGGCCGCCCCAGCCGACCAGGGCGGCATCCCCGGCGCTGTCGAGCGCCGTTACCCCATGGACGCCACTGCGGGAGACAGGCAGCTGCGCACCTACGAGAGCACAGCCGATGCCGTCAAGTATCAGGTGCTTGGCCCGGTCGCGGACCGAGGCGGGAACGTCGTCGAGCGTTGTTTTGGCGACCCAGGCGGCAAGCCGACCGGTCGGACCGGCAGGGTCGGTAGGGGGACGGCCGGTGGCGGTCACGGCGGTGGGAGTGCTGGAAGTCATCTTGGTCCTCTTCTCTCGCTTCTGGCGGACGGGCGGTGGCGTCGCATCCGCCTTCCCAGATTGCAACCTTGAGGGGCAATAACCGGGGCCACGCGTGTGGCCTGCTCACGGCCCGGCGCGCAATCCCCCGCTGGCCGCTGACCCTGGAGCGGCACTTGGGCTGGCCGACCCCGCGAACCGGGTTCTACGTGTTCGTGGACGATCAAGTTAGAGGTGTCTCCATGCGAAGCGTCACGCGGCCGGGATCTCCGCCCAGGCGGTAATAACTGCACGGGCGAGGAGATGGCCGCTGGTGTTGATCATGAGGCCGAGCCAGGCCGGAGTCGAGTCGGCCTGCAGTCGAGTCGGCCTGCACCCGAAGCTGTCCGACCCTCTCGATACCGATGGCCTGCACCACGATGACGTAGCGGTGACGCCCGTCCCCGGGCGGAGGTGCAGCGCCGATGAAGCGGGCCAAGCGCGCGTCGTTGGGGAGAGCGGCGGCGAACTGGAACGCCCCGGTCGGCAGGTGCTCGCCGGTGCCGTCCCCCGCTCCGGCCGGGAGCCCGGTCACCGAGGCGGGGATATCGGCGAGGGCCCAGTGCCAAAAGCCTGACCCGCTCGGCACATCGGGGTCGTACATGGTCACGGTGTAACTCTTGGTCTCCTCAGGAGCACCGGACCACGACAGCTGGGGCGAGATGTCCTCGCCGCCCGGCACCCCGAAGATGCCGGACATCTGCGCCGGGGGCAGCGCCGGGCCATCGGTGACGTCCGTGCTGGTCACAGTGAAGCTCGGCACCACCGGCAAGCGCCAGAACGGATCGTTCATGGTTTGCCTCCACAGTGAGGGTCTCTGGTACACGGTAATCATCGACCGGAGGGAGCGCGAGGACGATCGGCGCAGGTCATCCAGCGAGATCGCGACCATTTGCAGTGCGGAGTTGACGACCTTTGGAGACTGCCGGTGACCGCCCGCACCGGGCAGAGGATGGCCCGCGTCCGGTCCGG
>JBEKGC010000704.1:0-2992 GCA_050013055.1 Streptosporangiaceae bacterium | reverse complement strand
CATCCATGCGTAGTGATGCTCCGGCGCTGCTGCCGATTCTGCGCTCCCGCCACCTCGCGGAGATCTTGACCCTTCTCCTGCTGCACCCCGACACCGAGTACAGCCTCAGCGAGCTTGCCGCCACGCTGGGCCTGCCGCTGACCACGGTGCAGCGCGAGGCAGCCAGGCTGAGCGCCGCCGGGCTGATCGGGGAACGCCGCGTGGGACGGGCGAGGCTGGTGTTCGCGGACCCTGCAGGCCGTTACACGCGGCCGCTGACGGAACTGCTCACCCTGGCGTTCGGTCCGCATCTGGTGATCGGCGAGGAGTTCGGCTCGCTGGACGCGATCGCCGTGGCGATCTATGGCTCATGGGCGGCACGGTATGAGGGCATCCCCGGCCATGCGCCGCACGATATCGACGTCCTGGTCATCGGAGAGGTGGCGCGCCGCGACCTATATGAGGCGGCCGAACGCGCCGAGCAGCGGCTCGGATTGCAGGTCAACCCTGTCTTGTGCTCCCGGTCCCGCTGGATCGCGGCATCTGATGCGCTGATCCAGCAGATCCGCTCGTCGCCACTTGTCTGGGTCACCGGGGAAGAACCACGCGAGGAGGACTGATGCGGTGGGCCAACGGAGAGGCTATCGTCGAGCAGCTACTAGCCAAGGGGCACCTCGAACGTGTGCAGGGCGCACAGGCGGACGGCTGGTCGTGGCTGGACCGGGCGCGGCAGGCCCTGGACGCTGCACGCCTGGTCGCGGCGGCGGCACCGGCCATTATGCCGTTGAAGAAGCGATCCGCGCCCAGTTCGGCGCTGGCTTGCGAGCCTTCGGCGGGCTGCGTCGCAGGCGCAACGAGCTGGAGTACCCGCTCTACCCCACCGAGAAAGCCAGCGCTGCCGAGGCCGCTGAAACACTGACAACCGCCAGCGAGATCATCGACGCAGCTGCCCGGCTCCTCCCTGACCTCGAATTCTTCTGAACTGCTGACGCGGCGGCGTCATCCGTGCCAGCCGTCGCCTCTTACCCTCTCCGCTGCCGGCGGCCAGCCTCTGCCGACTGCGCGGGCGCAAGCTCACATATCGGCCGTTCTGTGCTCTTGATTTTGCCGGCAGTCCCGGCAGCCGACGCGCGTTCCGCGTCATCGGGGGCGGTCCGGGCCTACGGTGGCGGGGCTGTCGAAGCCCTGCCGCATCAGTGTGGCGACGTGGTCGGTGAGCGCGGCCCAGCTCATCGGCCGACCCGTGGCCATCCGGGGTTGCTGACCGGATGCGGTCGGCGGCGTCGTCGCGGCCGTCACCAGGTGTCAGTGGGAGGGAGCGGGAGGGCGGCGAGGCGGGCGGCTTCGGGGGCGGGAACGCCCAGCATGCGCAGCACGGTCTCGGCGAGCTGGTCGACGGTGGTCTCATCGATGCGGTCCCGGTGCCGTTGGTGCAGCCGCAAGAGCCCGAGCAGGCCGCCGGCCACGGCGCTGAGCGCGATTTCGGCATCGGGCACGGTGAACCGGCCTGTGGCCTGCCCGGCCTGGATGTCGCGCAGGGCGCGCGGCGCCAGGCCGCGGGGGATGTCCAGGGCGTCCAGGCCGGCGCCGGTGAGGAATCCGGCGATGTCGGGGTGGGTCCAGCCGAGCCGCCCGGAGATCCGCATTCCGACGGCGAACAGCTCCGCCGGGTCGGTGATGCCAGCGCTGGCCCTGTCGATCATCTGCCCCCAGCGTTCAAGCACCTCTTCGGAGGCGGTCTGGAACAGCTGCTCCTTGCTGTCGAAGTGGTTGTAGAACGAGCCGAAGCCGATGTCGGCTTCCTCGGTGATCTCGGCGATACTGGCCCGGTCCCCGCGGCCTTCGGCGATCAGCCGCACCGCGGCGTCGATGAGGGCCTGCCTGGTTCGGGCCTTTCGCCGGTCCAGCCGTGACACCCTCGGCGATCCGGCTGCCGGTGCCGCCTCTGTCATCACTGCTCCTCCTGCCGTTGCACCTAGCACATTAGCGGCCAGCCGAACACGGCGGCAGCGTGCAGCCGCCGCCGTGCCGTCATCATCGCCGCGGGCCGGGATCACGCCGCGGTCTTTTCCCGCAGCACGGAGTGCAGGGTCTTGCGGGTCTGGCGCAGCTCGATGCCCTGCGCGAGCACCGAGGTCCCGTAGATCAGGTTGAACAGGCCGAATAGCAGGGCGAGGGTGATCGCGCCGATGCCGGGGCGGGCGAACAACACCACGCCGAATGCGACCGAGGCCAGTCCGCCGAGGATGAACAGCGCCCGGGTCCCGGCCGGCTCGCCGGCCCGGAAGGCGGCGGTGATCTCGACGACGCCGGCGACGGCCGCCCAGCTGGCCACGATCAGGACCAGGACCAGCGCGGTGGGGCCCGGCCAGGTCAGGGCGATCACCCCGGCGGCCAGGTCGGCCAGCCCCAGTAGCAGGTGCCCGGCGACCGGCCCGGCGTGGGCGCTGCGATGAGCCCGCATGGCCTCCAGGCCGGCGGCGATGAAGGCGTAGATCGCGAACAGGATGACCAGCGCGAGGACCGTGACCCCGGGCCAGGCCAGTGCCATGATCCCGACGGCGAGGGCGAGGATGCCGCGCACGATCAGGGACGTGCTGAGTGACTTGAGCATGACAGTTCCTTTCTCTTCGCTGCCCTGAACGCCCGCGGTCCCGTTGACCGCGGCCAGAGCCAGCTCTTGACAGCATCACCATCATAACTGATGATTCATTACAGAACTGATTATAAGATCAGTTTTTGCGAGTGAGGAACCGATCATGACGACACATCTGCACCCCGCCCAGGCCGACGGGTCCCCGCGGCCCGAGGGACCCGGGGAAGACCCGCACCGTTCGCTGCACAGCCAGACCGGGCCACGGCCCGGAGAGCATCCCGGGCGGTCGGCCAACCCGCTGGTCAAGGTGGCCGGGCTGGCCTGGCTGGAGTTCGAGAAGCCGGACCTGGACCGCGCCGGGCGGTTCGGCACGGACTTCGGCTTCACCGTGGCCGACCGGACGCCGGACACGCTGCT
>JBEKGC010000703.1:0-2991 GCA_050013055.1 Streptosporangiaceae bacterium | reverse complement strand
ACGATGGTCAGCACGGCCACGTCCACCGTCGCGGTGCAGGCTGCGGCGCCGCTGCCGGCCGGGCAGTTGCTGCCGGTGGTCGCGGAGGTGATGGTGGAGGCCAGGATGTCGTTGCCGGTGTCGGGGTTGCTGACGGTGACGGAGAACGTGATGGTGGCGGTAGCGCCGATCGCGAGGTTCCCGGTCCAGGTCAGGTTCGGGCTGGCGTAGGCGACGGTCCCGGCGGTCGCGGCGGCGTCGGTGTTGTAGGCGGCGTCGTCCAGCACGCCGGCCAGTGGGTCGGTGAAGGTGGCCCCGGTGTAGGCCACCTGGCCGGAGTTGGTCACGGTGACGGTGTAGTGGACCACCGCCCCCGGCGTCGTGGTCCCTGAGCCCGCCGACGCGGTGATGGTCAGGCCGGGTACCAGGTCAGGGATGGAACTAGCGCACCGGGTGTCGGTGCTCCCGGCCGCGCAGTTGCTGCCCGCGGTCACCGAGGTGATGACGCTGGCCAGCACCTTGTCGCCGGTGTCGGGGTTGTTCACGGTGACCGAGAACGTGATCGTGGCGGTGGCGCCGATCGCGAGGTTCCCGGTCCAGGTCAGGTTCGGGCTGGTGTACGTCACCGAGCCCGCGGTCGCGGCCGCGTTGGCGTTGTAGGTGGCGTCTCCGATCACCCCGGCCAGGGAGTCGGTGAACGTCGCGGCGGTATAGGCGGTCTGCCCGGAGTTGGTCACCGTGACCGTGTACCCCACCGTGGACCAGGGCGGGGACCAAGATGGTGACGGTGCTGGCGCACCGGGTGTCGGTGCTGCCGCTGGCGCAGTTGCTGCCGGCGGTGGCGGAGGTGATGGTGCTGGTCAGGGTCTTGTTCCCGGTGTCGGGGTTGTTGACGGTGACGGAGAACGTGATGGTCGCGGTGGCGCCGACGGCGAGGTTCCCGGTCCAGGTCAGGGTGGGGCTGGTGAACGAGACGCTGCCGGCCGTCGCGGTCGCGTCCAGGTTGTAGGTGGCGTCGTCCAGGACCCCGGACAGCGCGTCGGTGAACCCGGCCCCGGTGTAGGCCGCCTGGCCGGAGTTGGTCACCGTGATGGTGTAGCTGACCGTCGTACCTGGCGTGGCGGTGGAGGTGCTGGCGGTCCCGGTGATGGTCAGCACCGCTACCGGGATGCTGACCGTGCAGGCCGCCGCGCCGCTCCCGGCGGCGCAGGTGCTGCCCGTGGTGGTGGAGGTGATGGTGGAGGCCAGGATGTCGTTGCCGGTGTCGGGATTGCTGACGGTCACCGAGAACGTGATGGTGGCGGTCGCGCCGATCGCGAGGTTCCCGGTCCAGGTCAGGTTGGGGCTGGCGTACGAGACGGTGCCGGCCGTGGCGGCGGCGTTGGCGTTGTAGGCGGCGTCATCCAGGACGCCGGACAGCGGGTCGGTGAACATCGCGCCGGTGTAGGCGACCTGGCCGGTGTTGGTCACGGTGACCGTGTAGCCGACGGTGGCGCCCGGGGTGGTGGTCGCCACGTTCGCGCTCGCGGTGATGCTGAGCGCGCCGGCCAGGATGGTGATGGCGGTGGCCTGGGTGGCGGTCAGGCCGCCGGAGTCGGCCACCTTGATGGTGAAGTTGGCGGTGCCGCCCGCGGTCGGCGTCCCGGACAGTACCCCGGTGGAGCCGTTCAGGGTGATCCCGGCGGGCAGCGCGCCCGCGCTCACCGACCAGGTGTAGGGCGTGGTACCCCCGACGGCGGTGAGGGTGTCGGTGTAGGCGGTGCCGACGACGCCGCCGGGCGGGGTGCCGAAGGTCAGGGCGAGGCCGGTGACGACGACCAGGGTGATGGAGGCGGTGGCGATGCCGCCGTTCTTGTCGATCACGTTGACGGTGAAGGTGGAGCTGCCCGCGGTGGTGGGGGTGCCCGACAGGACGCCCGCGGAGCTGAGGGTCAGGCCGGCCGGCAAGGTGCCCGCGTTTACCGACCAGGTGTACGGGGTGGTACCGCCGGTGGCGGTGAGGGTGTCGGAGTAGGGGGCGCCGACAATTGCCCCCGGGGGAGCGGAGAACGTCGTCGATACCCCGGCGCTAATCGTGATGCTGAGCGCCTGGGTGGCGCTCTGAGCGTTGGTGTCGGTCACCTTGACGGTGAAGCTGGAGGTGCCGACCGCGGTGGGCGTGCCGGTGAGGTTCCCGTCGGCGCTGAGGCTGATCCCGGCGGGCAGGGTTCCGCTGCTGAGGGTCCAGGTGAACGGGCTGGTGCCGCCGGTTTCGGTCAGGGTGTCGCTGTAGACGGTGTGGGTCCAGCCGGCCGGCGGGGCCGGCAGGGCCAGCGACGGCCCGGCGATGACGGTCAGGGTGACAGGCTCGGTCGCGGTCAGCCCGGAGTGGTCGGTGACCATGACGGTGAACGTGTACGTGCCGGCGGTGGTGGGGGTGCCGGCCAGCAGCCCGTTCGACGCTTTGAGGGTGATCCCGGCGGGCAGGGTGCCGGTGCTGACGGACCAGGTGAACGGGTTGGTGCCGGCGGTCACGGTCAGCTGGTCGCTGTAGGCCACGTTGACTTCGCCGCCCGGCGGGGCGGGGAACAGCAGGGCGGGCCCGGCGTTGTAGGTATAAGCGCCGGTCCCGGCGATGCCCTCGCTGACCACGCTGACCTGGACCGCGCCCGCCGTATGGGCGGGCATGCTGGAGATATCCAGGGTGGTGGAGCTGGTGACGGTGAAGCAGCCGGCCGCTGACGATGCGCACAGGTTCAAGGTGGTCGGCGTGCCGGCCGCGAACTCGGCAGCCGTGCCGATCTCGACGGCGGTGGCCCCGGCCAGGTTGGTGCCGGTGATCGTGACGTCGTTACCGCCCCCGGACGCGCCGTTGGTCGGGCTGATACTGGTGACGGCGGGCGCGGTCGGCACGGTGCCGGCCGGGGCGCTGGAGGAGGTGGCCGGGCTGGCGTCGGAGGAGGACGCCACCGCCGTGGTGCTCGACTGGACCACGGCCTTGGTGACGCTGCTTGAGTTCACCACCCCGTTCAC
>JBEKGC010000702.1:0-2913 GCA_050013055.1 Streptosporangiaceae bacterium | reverse complement strand
CTCCCGGCACCCGTGGTCACGGCGGTCGACACCACCGGTGCCGGGGACGCCCACTCCGGCGTGTTCCTGGCCGCCCTGGCCGCCGGCCTGGCCGCCGCCGACGCGGCTCGCCGGGCCAACGCCGCCGCCGCCCTCGCCGTCACCCGCTCCGGCGCCGCCGTATCCCCCACCCGCGCCGAACTTGACGAGTTCCTCAGACCTTCAGGACGACGGTGACGGTGAGGTTACCCGGGTCTATGGTGAGGTGGGCGGTGAGGGCGCCCTTGCTCGTGACGGTGACGGTGACCGTCACCCATCCGCCGGCCCGCAGGGATCCCTGGGCCGGGGCCACCGCCACCTTGCCCGCCAGGCCAGGCGGGATCCTGATCACGTAGTGGCCGACGGGGCCGCCCACCGCGGTGAGCAGGAACTTCCCGCTGACCGTTTTACCCTCGGCGGACGTGAGCACAAGCTCGTCCGGTGTCGCCTTGAGGACCCCGGGCCCGACGGACGGGGACACCGACGGGGAGGCGGAGGCAGACGGCGACGCGGACGTCTGGGACGGCGAGGCCGAGGGCGCGGGCGTCGTCCGCTGGCTCACCGGGGAGGCCGGGCTGGTGATGCCCCTGAGCGCGGTGACCAAGGGCGTCGGCTGGCCCGGTGCCGGCGACACCGGGGCCCGGCCCGGCGACGTGCCAGGGCCCCCCGGGGTGCTCGAAGCCGCCGGGGTGCTCCAAGCTCCCGGGGAGGCCGGAGCTCCAGGCGCCCCTCCGCCGTTCGCGACGATGGAGGCCTGGGCGCGGTGCGGGCCTCCGCCGGTCAGCATGGCCAGCAGCGCGCCCGCTACCGCCACCGTCACCACGGCCGCCACCGCCACGGCGGCGCGGGGCCGGCGCCGCCACCACGGCGGCGCGGACGAGCCGATCGCCTTCGGGAAACCCGTCGGGCCGAACGTCCCCGCGTGATGCGCCACGCTGGCCCGGTCCGCGCGGCCGGCGGGCGTGTTATCGGCGCACGCCCGCAGCACCTCCCCGCGCAGCGACGCGGGCAGCTCAGCCGGGGGTAGGACGCCGTCGGCCGCGGCTTTCTGCGGTCGCGGCGCATCGCCCGTGGCGCTCAGCCGGCGCAGGCATTCATTGCGCGCCACCGCGTGCAGCCAGGGCCGGAGCTTGTTCGGGTCGCGCAGTCTCTCCAGCCGGGAGACGGCGATGAGGAAGGTGTCCCGCACGGCGCCTGCCGCGTCGTCGGGAGCGGGCAGCATGAAGCTGCAGTAGGCGAAGAGCGGGGCGGCGTACCGGTCGTACGCGTCGGCGAACCCGTCCGGGTCACCTGCGACGATAGCCTCGACTACCTCGTCGTCCTGCATGCGTCAACGGTAATGGGATCGTGCACTGAGGTTCGTGGGAACGAATAACCGGATAGCGGAAAAAAGGTAACGGGCCGGTCGCTACGATGCGTCCGGTGGCCGGGCCGGTGCGGTGTCCTGGGCCGGCGGATGGAACGGGATCCACACCTGCACGCTTGTCCCGACTCCGGCCGTGGACTTGAGCAGGGCGTGACCGCCGTGAGCGGCGGCGATCGCCTGCACGATGGACAGGCCCAGGCCGCTGCCGTGACCGCCGTTGCCGTTGTGGCCGCCCCGGTAGAACCGGTCGAACGCGCGGGCCGCGGCCTCGGCGTCCATGCCCTGGCCCGCGTCGGTCACCTCAAGCAGCGCGCCGTGTCCGGCCGGGGCGAGCCGGATGGCCACCGGGGTGCCCGGGCTGGTGTGCTCGCGGACGTTGCCGAGCAGGTTGGCCAGCACCTGCCTGATCCGCGGCTCGTCGGCCACCACGACCAGGCTGCCCGGGGTCCTGGCCTGGATCGGTCGTGCGGGCTCCACCGCCTGGGCGTCGGCGACCGCGTCATTGACCAGCGCGGACAGGTCGGTCTCGGTCAGGTCGAGGGAGGATTTGCGGTCCAGCCGGGCCAGCTCGAGCAGCTCGGCGACCAGGCTGGACATGCGGTCGGCCTCCTGCTCGATCCGGCGCATGGCGTTCGGCAGCCGGTCCGGCCCGAGCGCGCCCTGCCGGTAGAGCTCGGCGTAGCCTTCTGCTCAGAGTCATACCTGGCCACGAACGCCTGCTGGATCCGGTCCAGCATGGTGTTGATCGCCCCGGCCAGCCGCCCCGCCTCGGCGTGGTCGCCTGGATCGGGCATCCGGGCGGTCAGATCCCCCCGGCTGGTGATGACGTCGGCGGTGCTCGCCATCCGGTCAAGCGGCGCCAGGCCGCGGCTGATCAGCCAGCGGCCGCCCACCCCGAGCAGCGCGAGCAGCACCGCGCCGGTGATCAGCTCGGCCAGCACCAGGCCGCGCGTCTCGTTGCCCACCGCGCTGTCCGGGCGCGCGATCACCAGGACGCTGTAGCCGTCGGCCGGCAGGGCGCCCTGGCTGCGGTCTGCTTCCCCCGGGGTGACCAGGCGCCAGATCGCGGTCAGCGGCGGCCCCCCCGGTTCGGTGACGGGGAACCGTGTGCCCGCGGGGTTCTGCGCCCGGAAGGCCCCGAGGTTCGGGCCCGCGACCAGATCGGTGAGGTACTGCTGAAGCTCGGTGAGGGCGGTCGAGGGCGAGGTCACCGGTCCGACCGAGCGGGTACTTATGTCGTAGTAGGCCACCGCGTAACCGCCCTGCAGGCCCGGGATCTCGCTCAGCCTGAGCCGGGTGGCCAGGACCAGGTCAGAGTTGAACTGATCCTGCTCGGAGCTGCGGAGCACGGCCGTGGTGACCACGCCCATGATGATGAGGAACAGGGCGGTGACGGTAATAAGGCCGGCCAGCAGCCGGGACCGCAGCGAGAGCCGGCCACGGCCGGTCGCCAGCCGCCGCGTGAGGTTCATCGGCTGGCGCGCTCGGTCTCCGGCGGCGGCCGCAGGCTGTACCCGACGCCGCGCTGG
>JBEKGC010000701.1:0-3503 GCA_050013055.1 Streptosporangiaceae bacterium | reverse complement strand
GGCCAGCGTCCGCGCGTAGACCGGGATGGCCTCGCGCAGCTGCCCGGCGCTGCGGTAGCAGAAGGCGAGGTTGGCGCGGGCCGCGATGGTATCCGGGTGGTCCGGGCCGACGGTCCGCTCCCAGTCGGCCAGTACCTGCTCGTACTGGGCGGTGGCGTCTGCGTGCCGTCCGCCGCGGCGCAGCGCGGAGGCCAGGCCGGCCCGGGCGGTGATGGTGTCGGGGTGGTCGTGCCCGCAGCTGGTCTCCTGGTCGGTCAGCATCCGCTTGTACTGCAGGATGGCGTTCTTGACTTTCCCGCTGGCCAGGTAAGCCTCGGCCAGGCTGGCCCGGGCATCCAGGGTGACGGCGTGGCCGGCGCCGAAGGTCCGTTCGGCGTCGGTGGCCAGGGAGGCGTAGGCGGCTATCGCATCCCGGCCGCGGTCGGCCGCCTGGTACGCGTCGGCCAGCTGGGCTCGCACGGTCAGGGTGGCCGCGTGCCTGGGCCCGGACTGACGGCCGGAGTCTCCTGCGGCCTGCTCGTACAGCGGGATGGCCACGGCAGGCTGTCCGGCGCTGAGGTAGGCGTGCGCGAGGCGGCCGCGGGCGGCGATGGCGCCGGGGGCGCCGGGGCCCTGGGCCCGTTCCCGGTCGGCCAGCGCGTTGGAGAACAGGGCGATCGCCTCGCCGGAGCGGCCCGCCGACTCATAAGCCCCGGCCAGCCTGTCTCTGGCGGCGGCGGTGCTGGCGTGCCCGGACCCGAGCCGCCGGATGCTCGTGGCGACCAGCCGCTGCCAGTAGCTGATCGCGGAGCTGGTCAGCCCGCTGTCTTCCAGGCTCAGCCCCCGGCGGAACAGCAGCGGATGGGCGTCGGGCTGCCACAGCGGGCTTTGCGGACCGGCGCCTTCCTGCTGCCGGTCCGCCGTGGTCTGCGGCATGCCCTCGGCGGCTGCGTCCAGGGCGGCCGCGCAGTCGCGCAGGGCCTGGTCAAGCTGGGTGCGCCGGCGGCCAGGCTCGGGCCATGCCTGGATCAGCGCGTTGGCGGCGGCCAGGACCGTCTGCCTGAGGCCGGCCAGCGGCATCAAGGCGCGGATGGCCGTCTGGACGCTCGGGTGCATCCGCACCGTGCGGACCAGGCTCTCTGGGTCGATGCTGATCAGGTCGGCTGCGGCCAGGGCGGTGAGCGTGGCCCGAGCCAGATTCTGGTTATCGTCCTGCGTAGTGCCCGGCTGGCCGGTGATGTAGTCGCACGCAGCCGGGGTGGTGAGCACAGCCGCCGGGATTCCGTGCGGGTCGAGCAGGGCGGCCAGCGCGAGGGCGGGCCAGGCCATGCCTTTGGGTTGCTGCCGGTCCGCGCAGTCGGCGGCCAGCGACGTGGTGGCCAGCACGGCCGCGGACACGCCGGGCACGGCGGGCATGCTCTTGCGGCGCTCGGCCAGCAGCGCCCGGTACTCGCGGCAGCCGAGCCCGGTCAGGCTCATCACCGCGGTCGCCTGAGCGAGCCCGAGCGGCAGGTCATCCAGGTCCTCGGCCAGGTCGATAGCCCCCAGCTGCTGGTCCGCCGTTAGCCAGCTGACCAGGTAAGACAGCGATTCTCTGCGGCTGAACCCGCTGACCGGCACGATCCGGGCCCCCGGCCGGCGGCCGGCCGCCGCCTCGCGCAGCGCGGGCTCGACTAGCTGGGTGGTGACGACCACCCGGCCGGCCGGCCCGGCCGGCCACAGGTCCTCCAGGTCGGCCACGGCGGTCAGGTTGTCCAGGATCAGGACCCACGGCCGCCCGGTGTGCGCCAGCCAGGTGACGAAGTGAGCCGCCGCCGTGGGCGCGTCATCGCCGGGCCGCGCCGCGCCCACCGTGTCCGCCGCGTGCGCGAAGCCGGCGATGACCGCGTCACGGTCGGTCGCCGTCACCCAGGCGGTCAGGCCGACGGCCTGGCTGTTCCACGCGGCGCGCGCGTACCCGGCGGCGAGCTGCGTGGTGCCGGTCCCGCCCTGCCCGGCCGGGGCCGCGACCGTCCTCTCGCCCTGCGTCAGCACCACGATCTCACCGGGCCGCAGGGCAGACCCCAAGTCAGGACCGGTGTCCACCCGCTCGTGATACGCGTCCGTGAGCGGCGGGATGACCCCCGCGCGCTGTACCACGACCACAGTGACATCTCCTCCCCGTGATGTCAGGCGGCCGGGCCGGCCGTCACCGCTGCCCGTTCCCGCTAATCTGCAACAAGCTCATATTAATTCCCGAACGACACGCGCGACCCTCTTTTGTGAAACGGGGTCACCGCCTTGCTGGCGATGTAATAAATGCGTTATGACATCACTGCATTCCGTGATGTGCCGACTGCGGTCAACCGGAATTAGGGCCTTTGGTCCCTGGCTTTAAGGACTAAAGACCTTATTCCTGATGACCGTCCCATGCCGAAGGCGGCGCTGCCGCCATGTTGCGCTGTTCCTGAGGCGGCCAAAATTGCTAACAGCCCCTTGTGGCATGGATTCAACCGTTTAATATGGGCGACCGAGGCTGCGGGGCACTGACGTCCTGGCCATCAACCCTGGGGGGGTAAACCGTGAGTAGCGATATGGTCGCGGGCAGGCATGCCAGATCGCACCAGCTGGAAGAAGAGCCGCAGGAATACGCGGCCTTTAAGATCGAGAAGCGCGGGATCGACCTCATTCCCGACGCCGAGCGCAAGATGCGGCCGTCCGGGCTGTTCTGGCTGTGGTCGGGCGCGTTCAACGTGGAGTTCCTGTTCTACGGCACCCTGATCATGACCTTCGGCCTGACCGTATTCCAGGCGATCCTGGCGATCGTGGCGGGCAACCTGTTCTACGCGCTGCTCGGCCTGGCCAGCCTGCAGGGCCCGAAGGCGGGTACCACCGCGTTCATGGTGAGCCGGGCGCCGTTCGGCCAAAATGGGAATCGCCTGGTGGCGCTGTTCAACTGGGTGACCCAGGTCGGCTTTGAGATCGAGGGCATCTACTTCGTGGTCGCCACCGTGATCCTGCTGTTCTCCATGCACGGGGTCAACCTCAGCGGGCCGGCCAAGGTCGCGGTGATCATCGTCGCCGCGCTCATCCAGATGATCGTGCCGCTGCTGGGTCACGCGACGATCAGCAAGATCATGCGTTACCTGGCCTACGCGTTCATCGTGTTCTTCGCGGTGCTGGCCGCGTTCACCTTCCAGCGGCTGCACCTGTCCGCGTTCCACGCCAAGCCCGTCTCGTTCGCGGTGTGGACCACCGCGCTTGTGCTGCTCATCTCGGTCGGCGGCCTGGGCTGGACGGAGAACGGCAACGACTATTCGCGTTACCTGCCCCGTGACACCCGGCCGTCCCGGACGTTCTGGGCGGCGACCCTGGGCGGCGCGGTCCCGTCGGTCATCCTGGAGATCCTCGGCGTGCTCGCCTACACGATCACCACGAAATCGGTGGGCATCGCCCAGATCGGCGTGCCGGAATCCTTCCCCGCCTGGTTCGTGACCCCGTTCCTGCTCTTCGCGATCTTCCAGCTGCTCGCGATCAACACCATC
>JBEKGC010000700.1:0-3928 GCA_050013055.1 Streptosporangiaceae bacterium | reverse complement strand
CGCAACCGGGCCGCAGACGATGGTGCCGCCCAACCCGCTGCCGCCGGTGAAGAACCTCATCCTGCGCCGGTGGGGCGACCTGTGGGGAGGAAGCGCGAAAACCGACCCGGACGCGCTGGCCACCGCCCTGCGCAAGGCGCGGATCAGCCCGCTCAGCACCGGTTACCTGTATCAGCACACCGCCGCGCTCGGGTTCACCACGCTGCCGCTGCTGCCGCTCATCCGCCAGCGCACCCTGGTGCTCACCGGCGACGACGACCCGATCATCCCGGTAGCCAACGGCCGTATCCTAGCCGCGGGCATCCCGCACGCCACGCTGCACGTCTACCACGGCGGCCACGTCGAGCTGGTCACCCGCCCGAGCCTGCTCACGCCCCTGATCACCAGCTTCCTGACCGCGCCGCCGCACGATGCCCGGCGCGCTGGACACGTCCAGACCGGTCGTCATCCCGAAGACCAGGGCCCGCGCCAGGTCGCCGACGGCACCGCCGCCGCCCCGGTCGCCCAGGCCACCGCTGAGGCAGACGCGCTCGCCGAGGCACTGCAAGCCGCCCGCGCCGCCCAGCAGGCCGCCGAGACCGCCGCCGCCCAGGCCGCCGCCGCGCTCCGCGACGCCCGCGAACAGGCCACGGCCGCCCAGGCCGCCGCCCGCGAGCAGGCCGCGGCCTCCTAACCGGCCGAGACCCCGCTACCGCGCCGAACGGCAGATCAGGCGCAGCCGGAACCCGCGCGCGCAGTCACATCCGCGATCAGGAGATCATCGCGAAGTTCATCCAGCCGATAGCGGCCCAGCGCGCCGCGGTCCAGTACGAGTTCTGACCAGAACCCGCCCTCGGCAGTACCACTATCCAGCCGCCCGGCCTCCCCCAATTTGTCCCGCTCTCAACGCGCACCTGGCAGGGCTGCCCGTCCTGACTTACCAGCTACGACGGCAACGGCATCGGCATCCGGAAAACGACCCGCCGATGGCCTCCGACCCCGATATAGGTATCCGCGCGCGCACCGCCGCCAGCGAACGTCCTCACCCATCTCCAATACGGCAACCACAAATGGGTGGCCGACAGCCTGCTGCGCAGTTCGTCTCCGACTCAGCTTCGAACCTTGAACCGACAACGGTGACGCGCAGAATTTGGATGATCAGCGTACGTCGCGCGTGCACAGACAGCGCAGCCGTAGCAGTAAATAATCGGCAGGGATCGGCCGTCGTCTCGGCGGGCGTCACGGTATCGGGTGAGTACTCGCGGTCACGACAACCCGGATGACCGGATTGGTATAGCGGGCCTGGTGATGGCGGTACTGGCTCATGATGGTTGTCATGGTGACTCAGCTGCGACTGCGGGATCCGTTGCTCCGGCGGGCGGGCAGCGGCTTTGCGGTCTGGGCCGACGAGTACGTGCCTAACCAGCCGGGTGCCGCGTCGACAGCCAGGGTGCTTCGCGGCCTGATCGCCGACGAGATCCGCGTCCTGCCCGCGCCGGAGGGCCGCGTCCTGCACGCAGGCTACGGCGGCTGGCGGCGGCACGGAACCGACGTGGAAAATCTGCTGTTCAACAACATCGACCAGGGCCTGTCGCTGTTCCGCAAGCCGGGAAAGGCGGGCGTCAGGTTCGAAGACCTTGGCCTGACGGTGCCGCCCGCCCCGGACGGCACCAAGTGGCAGAGCTTTTACAGCTACCGGCTAGCACAGCCGGGCACTGCGTTCACCGGGGTCCAGCAGGGTCGCCTGATCTGCCGCGTCCCCGGGGCGATCGTCCCGGACGGCCCTGTGCGGCTGGCTGCTGCCCGGGTCTGGCTCGCCGTTCGCCGGGCGGCACCGCTGCCCGCACCCGGCGGCCCGGTGGAGCATGGCAGCTTCCTGCTGCGGATCACCCTGCACCAGTTGGAGCCGGCGAGATACATCAAGGCGGCCGTGGACGGCGTGACCGCAGCCATGCAGCGCGACGAGCCCGGACGGGTAACCGAGGCGGTAGCCCGCCTGGCGAAGCTGCTGGATGCCGATGCCAGCGAGTTGCTGAGGTACGCGACCGCGGCCGACGCTCCCCTGGGAGCCCGGTCACGATCGAGCCCGGCGTCACGGGAAAGCCTGTTCACACTCCACGGCCCCGCCGGACTCCGCGTCACACCCGATGACGACCGCTGCATCGCCGCCGAGGTAACCGCCGCGCCTGTCGGTCGGGGTGTACTCAGCAACACGCCGGCCGGCTTAAAGAGATTCGAAACCAGCCAAGGACCGTCGCTGCCAGCACTGTTGACAGCTGGTGCGTGACCGATATCCGCCGCTATGCGCGGTCCGCTGGGCGTGACGTCGGGACCGGGGTTGGGTGCAGATTAAGCGTTCGGGGCGGTCACCTGCGCAGCCGGAAGGCTAAACCGGCGCTGGCCACGCGACGCGCGGTGCGCGCGCACTCAGATCAGAGGCGAAGTCCGTCCTCGAGGCACGCCATCGACTGGTCGATCGTCTCCGCGACATCTGAGGAGGGATCGTCGGCGATCGCGAACATCGCCGCCATCGCCGCACCGACGACTGCTCCGGCGAACGTGCGGACGGATACCTCGGCTGGCGAGCGCCCGGTCCGCTCCGCGATGATCTCGGCGAGCAAACCCATCGCCGAGGCGAACTGGTCGAGCATCGCCGCACGAAGCTCGGGCACTGACAGAACGAGGAGCATCCGGTCCTGCTGTACGGCGCGGTCGTCGTCACTTATCTGCGCGAATGCCCGGGCGAAGGCAGCGCGCAGCGCTTGGATCACGCTCAGCTCCCGCGGCTGCTCGCGAAATGCGGTGACGATCACCGGGTCGAACTCGTCCGACAGCACGACATCGGCCTTGGCCGGAAAGTACCGGAAAAAGGTGCTCGCGGAGACCTCGACCTCCTCGATGATCTGCTGCACGGTTGTCGCGTCGTAGCCCTGCTCGCGGAAGAGCCGGAGCGCGTGGGACTGGATCGCGGCGCGCGTCCTCTCCTTCTTTTGCTCGCGAAGTCCAGTCGGCCGGTGATCAGACATCGACGGTGGCCTCCTCGGTGATCGCCTTCTCGTGCTGATCGGGAAGCTTCACACGCGGCAAGAAGATGAGCGTGAGGAGGACGCCCGCGAACGCGATCCCCGCCGACACGCTGAGCGACGCGTCCATGCCGTGCACGAACGCCAGGTGCACCGACTCCGTGAGGGTGCCCGACCCAAGCGCATGCCGGCAACCGAGAGAGGTCGAGCCGGGCGACGTAGGCCGAGGCGAGCACGCTGCCCAAGACCGCGGAGCCGAGCGGCCCGCCGACCTTGTTCAGCGCCTGCAGCACTGCTGAGCCGACACCGGCCTGGTCTTCCGACATTGTGGCGAGAGCAGTTGATGATGTGGTCGCCATCGCGATACCGAGGCCGAATCCGCAGATCGCCGTCCACGTCGCGACGAATCCGATCCCCGAGGAAAGGCTCGTCGTCGTGCCGAGGATGAGCCCGGCCCCGATCGCCGCGAAGCCGAAGGCGACGGTCAGCTTCGTCCCGAGGACCTTGGCGATCATGCTGGCGGGCAGCGCGCCGGCTAGGAGCCCGCCGATGAGGGGCAGAAGTCGCACCCCCGAACCCATCGCGGTCGTGCCGAGGACGCCCTGGAAGTACTGGGGGAGCGTGAACAGCACGCCGAACATCGCGAGGATCGCGACGGCAGCAAGGACGACGCCCCACAGGTATGCCTTGGAGCGGAACAGCGCGAGGTCAAGCAGCGGCTCGCCGTCCGGACGGCGATTGAGCAGGCGCTCCCATATGAAGAAGCCGGCGATCACCACGAGCCCGCCGGTGATGAGCAGCCACGCACCGAGATTGCTCCAGCCGTACTCGCCGGCCTCGATCAACCCGTAGGTGACACCGACGAGACCGGCGACCGAGAGCATGATGCCGATGGGGTCGAGCCCAGGGGGGCGTGCCGCCCGCGA
>JBEKGC010000699.1:0-3669 GCA_050013055.1 Streptosporangiaceae bacterium | reverse complement strand
ACCCCGCCGAAGCTGATGCCGGCGTTCCACAGGACCGCGGCGAGGGGGACGTTGCCGATCGAGCAGACGAAGCTCAGCAGGCTGACCACCGGCCCGATCAGCGGCCCGGTCAGTTCGGAGGCAAGAGGATGCCCGGTGAGGAACAGGTGGCCCCAGAAGCTGTCCGGTACCCAGGCGGAGACCACGCCGGCGATCAGCAGGCCGAGCACGATGTCGCGGATGACGGCGGCCCATTCCATCACGAAGATGTGCGACACCGAGGTGAACGCCTGCCGGGTGCGAAGCCGGTGCCACAGGCTGCCATCCGACTGGATGCTCATGTCCATCGCGGCGTGGCCCTCCATCGATCCGGCCCGTCCGCGGGCGGCCTGGGTGCGGGCGGCGTCCAGGAGCCGCTGGCGCAGGAACAGGCGGAACAGCAGCGCCAGCAAGATGATCATGATCGGGCCACCGGTGAACTCGGCCAGGGTGAACTGCCAGCCGATCAGCAGCGCCAGGATGATGCCGAGCTCGACGACCAGGTTGGTCGAGGCGACCTCGAAGGCCATCGCGGCGGTGAAGCTGGCGCCCTGGCGGAACAGCGACCTGGCCAGCGCCACGGCGGCGTAGGAGCACGAGGAGGAGGCCGCGCCGAACCCGGCCGCCATCGCCAGCGTCTTCGGCCGGTCGTCCCCCAGCCGCCGGGTGATGGTGGAGCGCCGCACCACGGCCTGCAGCACGGCGGACAAGGCGAAGCCCAGGATCAGCGCCCACAAGATCTCCCAGGTCATCGACCCGCTGATCGCCAGCGCATGGCCCAGGGCATGCAGACCTCTCATGACTTCTCCCTCGCGGCGAGCTATCGTGCGACCGAGAGATTCACGGGCCAGGCCAACGCCATTGTTGCCCTCTCCGCTCAGCCAGCGTTGCAGAATATACCCCCCCAGGGTACATGCAGTGGCGTCCGGCGGCAGTTGCGCCGACCTGTCCTGCGCCCGATGCGCGGCCGCCTCACCGGGGAGGCGTGGGCCGGCCCGGCAGCCACCAGTTCCGGCGACCCAGCAGGCGCATCGTGGCCGGCACCAGCAGCTTGGCACCTCGGATGGCCACACTACCTTGCAGTGCTCTGGTACCTCACCCGTCCACTCCGCCGCAATACAACGAATCCGGCGCATCCAGCTTCCGCGTTGACAGGCGTCCCACTCGTATCCTCGCCTTTTCCTTGTCGGTCAGTTCAGCCCAAGCGCCACACTGGCTTCCACTGCCCTGGGCCGGAGCTGCTGCCGGCCTGCGTCCCCTGCCTGCCCACCGCCTGATCAGCGCACTCCTGGCCAGCAAGTCCGGGCTTAGGTCCCAGGACCCGGATGGGAGAGTGGCTCTCTACCTATGCCTCCCGCCTGGGCCGGGTCTCTTCCCGAGGCCGCCCCGCCGCCAGGCATGGCCATCTACCAGCTGCCCACCGGCACCTACGAAACCCGGGCGGCTTTCGCGGTCCGCGGCGGGTCGTTCCGCGACAAGCGTCACTTCGCCGCGACGGCAATCCTGCTGCAGCACCCGGAAGGCGACCTTCTGATCGACGCGGGCTTCGGCTCCGATCTCGCGGCACACCTCGCGGAACTCCCGCGGATGCAGCGCGCTCCCCATCAGGTGGCCAGGACCGTGGGCGAGCAACTCGACGCCAGCGGATATGACCGCAGCCGGCTACTCGGTGTGCTGGTGACCCATACTCACTGGGACCACGTCAGCGGCCTCGACAGGCTGCAGGTACCCATCTGGATGAACTCCGGTGAACGGCGCTACGCGGCCGAGGATCCGGGCGCAAAGGTCTTCCGCACCGTGTCCGCAGGACACGAGATCCAGGACTACGAGCTCAACGGGCCGCCCTATCTCGGCTTTCCGGCAAGCTTCGATGTTTACGGCGACGGCTCACTGGTCGTCGCGCTCGCCGGAGGTCACACGCCCGGCTCCGTGGTCGTCTTCGCCACGATGCCGTCCGGCCAGCGGTACGCCTTCATCGGCGACCTGACCTGGCAGCTCGACGGTATCCGCCGGCGTGCTGAACGTCCGCTGCTGCTGCGCAAGCTCGCCGACAGCGATCCCAGGCAGGTGCGACAGGGCCTGCTCCGCGTGATCGCCCTGGCCGACCTGATGCAGATCGTCCCCGCCCACGACCGCAACGCCTACGACGGGATTCCCCGCCTCCCCCTCCGGGAGACAGATCCTGGTCTGCCGTCCGTCAACAAATGAGCAAGGAGCGTACGGTCCCGCATGCAGAGTCAGATATCGCCGCCCCAGTCTCCCCCGGACCGGACAGAGCCCAGCGCAGCCAGTACGGGCCCCTCGGTCGACTCGGAAATCACCTGGCTCCTGCACCGGGCGGCGCAGCGGATGCGCGGCGCGACCGGCGAGCAAGCGGACAAGCACGGAATTCAGCTCCGCGACCACATCGTGCTGAGCGCCCTCGACATGACCCCGGACCTCACCCAGGCCGAACTGGGAAAGGCGCTCGGGCTGGACAGGACCACGCTCATGACGCAGCTGGACCGGCTCCAGCGGATGGGCCTCGTCGTCCGCCGCAGCGACCCGCGCGACCGTCGTACGCGAATTCCGGAAATCACCGAGGCGGGAAACGCCTTGCGCGCGAAGGTGGCCAGCGCCTGCGCCAGCGTCGAGGCAGCGGTCTTGAGCAGCTTCAGCCAGGACCAGGTGCAAGTCTTCCGGCAGATGCTCGTCGAAATCATCGGAGACAGCGAAGACCGCGGATCATGCCTGTGACGGGTCCCAGTGAGGTAACGTTCGCCCGCTTCCAGCCGCCGCCGGCCCAGGGTCCGGCCCACGATGGTCCGTTGCTGGTGCCGGGGTTCGCTGGTCAGGCCCCGGAGGCGGGTCCGTCGCGGTCGTGCTGGTGGCGCGGTGGCGGCTGGGGGTGGTGATGCGAGGTGCGTGCCGTGCCTGGTCCGGCCTCAGCGTATTGCGGGCGGCCCGTCGGTTTCGCGTGGAAGATCGGGCTCTCACGGAGGATTAATGCGGCCCTAATTCTGGGCAGGCAGGTCGTACAGGTGCGACCAGGCGTGCGCCATGGATACCAGCGTCATGTAGTGGTGCCATCCGGGGAACGAACGGCCCTCGAAGTGCTGCAGGCCCGACCGGTCGAGCTGGCCCAGGTCGGCGTGGACGCGATCGTGCAGCAGGAAGGTGCCCCTCCGGTCCGCCACCGTGCCGGCGACCCGCTCGATGCCGACGAAGCTGGCTGATCCGTCGGCCTGGGCGGCCTGCAGGAACTCCGTGATGCCGTCGCCCTCGATGTCGCCGCTGAAGCTCTCTTCCACGTGGATCCTGCCTTTCGTCCGTAGTGGGACCGATGCCGTCTTGGGGTCGTGGCGGGAACCGTTACTCCTCGGCGAGGGCCGTCTCGAGGGTGCGCGGCTTGGTCCCGGTGACGTCGAAGACCGTCGCATGCACCTGGGCCGCGTATCCGTCCCGGCCGGATCGCCGGTAGTCCTGGTAGAGCTCGACCAGGGCGTGGGTGAGCCACTGGTTCAGCCCGGCGCCGAGCATCGCCGACCTCGCGGTCTCGTCGTCGACCGGTACGTAGGTCACGGTCCGGCCGAGCTTCTCGCCGAGCTTCTCGCACGCTTCGGCGTGGCTGAGCGCTTCCGGCCCGGTCACGTCGTAGGACCGGCCGGCGTG
>JBEKGC010000698.1:0-2683 GCA_050013055.1 Streptosporangiaceae bacterium | reverse complement strand
GTGGCCGTGGCGGTCCCGCCCGTCGCCAGCACCAGCGCCAGGCCGGCCGCCAGCGTGATCCATGACCGTTTCATGCTTCCTCCAGGTGGAGTCCTGGGGCCCCGGCGGGGCGAAGGCCTGCTCTGAACGCCGCGCCGTACCCTCCTCTGCGTTTCATTCTGAGCCGAACGTTCCCTGGCTGCATCAGTCTTTTAACTGCGCCCGCTGGACGGCGGGCCGAAGGTCCCGGCGTTCCCGGTATTTCGGCCTCTGTCCCGCCCGGCGGCCGGTGCGGGACGGTGGTGAGCGCAGACCCGCGCCGATCGTGAGGAGAGACCGATGCACCCGCGGCCCCGCCCCCCGTTCCGCCGCCCTCGGTTCCGCTCGCTGGGGCTCAGGATCGGCGGGCCGGCCCGGCTGCTGCGCCGCTGGCGGCCCGACCACAACCCGTTGCGGCGGCGCTGGGACCGGGCCGAGACCGCCGTGCTCGGCGCGTTGCTTGCGGTCTTCCTGGCCGGCGCCCCGTTCGCCGCGCACGCCGCGGGCGGCTGGGCTTACGCCGTCGCGGCCGCGCAAGCGCGGGCCCAGCAGGCCACCAGGCACCAGGTCCAGGCCACCTTGCTGGCGGCCGTCACCAGCTGGAGCGCGGACGCGGCGGGGGCAGGCGGCTTTCCCGACGCCAGCGCCCGGTGGCGGGCGCCGGACGGGCAGCTGCGCACCGGCCAGGTCTTCGTGCCCGCGGGCGGGGCCGCGGGCAGCACGGTGGCGATCTGGGTCACCCCGTCCGGCCAGCAGATCAATCCTCCGCTGCAACCCGGCCAGGTGGCCGGCCGGGCCGAGCTGGCCGCCGCCCTGGCCGTCGCCGCCCTGGCCGTCATGGCGCTCATCGCCGGCGCCCTGGCCCGGCGCGCGCTGGACGCCCGCAGGATGGCGGGGTGGGACGCGGACTGGCTGGTCACCGGGCCGCAGTGGTCCCCCAGGCGGTAGCGGGGTTCTCGGGGGTTCTCGGGGTGACGGAAGTCCCTGCCAGCTGGGACTTCCGGCCATAACCTGACGGCTCAGGTGGCGCCATGCTGAAAGGTGCTAATCAAGGGAAGTGAGCATGATGGCACGCACCGACATCTACCTCGACTCTATGCTCCGCCATCTCGGTGCCGCGTACTACGAGTCCCTGCACGGCCGGGCCACTCGGTCCGACGTGACGCGCGCACTGGACACGGTGGAAGAGCACCTCAACGAAGTGGCGAGTTCCGCCCCCCGGTCAACGGGCCACCCGCGCGCAGTGAACCCCAACGGCAACGCTGCTGAGCATCAGGCTCACCCGGCGCACCCGGGTCACGTATCGCAGCGTCGCCGTTGGGCCCGGCGGGTCCGGGACGTGATGACGACCTCGGTGGTGACCGTGGACCGGATCACCCCGTACCAGGACGTCGCCCGGCTGCTGACCGAGCACCGGATCGGCGGGCTGCCGGTGGTGAAGATGGGCCGGGAGGTCGCCGGGGTGATCTCGGAAGCCGACCTGCTCGCCGCGGAGGACAAGACGGCGAGGCAGGCCCGGATCGCGGCCGAGTCCAGGCGCCGCTTCCGGGTGCGCAAGCCCCGGCACACCAACCTGAGCGCCGGCGCGCTGATGACCGCGCCCGCGGTCACCATCTCCCCGGAGGCGAGCATCCCGGCCGCGGCCCGGCTGATGAACACCCATCACGTCCGCCGGCTGCCCGTGGTGGACTCCGAAGGCAAGCTGATCGGCATCGTCAGCCGCCGTGACCTGCTTGGTGTCTTCCTGCGCCCGGACCCGGAGATCACCGCCGACGCCCGGCAGATCATCGACGAGATCCCGTTCGCCGACCCCGCCAAGATGATCGTGCTGGTGCGGCATGGTGTGGTGACGCTCACCGGCACCGCCGAGGCCCCCGTCGGCCGGCATCAGGATCTGGTCGCGCTCGCCATCGGCATGATCGGGGACATCGACGGCGTGGTCGACGTCAGGAACCGGATCAACGAGGTCAAGGCCGCGCCCGAGCCCAGCCACTCATGACCCGGCCGTCCCAGACCCGGTCACCTGGGCCCGAGCCCATCGGGCCCGGTGCCCGCGAACCTCAGGAGTCATCGTGACCAGCTCAGTTAACGGCCAGCCGTTCCGTGCCCAGCCCGGGCAGCCGATCCCGGATATCCGGGTGGTCGGGGAGGCGGGGACGGTGTCCTCGGCGCTGGCCAGGATTCCGGCGTTGCGGCCGGATGTGGCGGTGCTCGACGTGCGGCTGCCGGACGGGGACGGGGTGTCGGTGTGCCGGGAGATCCGGTCGAAGATGCCGGAGGTGGCGTGCCTGATGCTGACCTCGTTCGGTGATGACGAGGCGCTGTTTAACGCGATCATGGCGGGGGCGGCGGGGTATGTGCTGAAGCAGATCCGGGGGACGGACCTGGTGGGGGCGGTGCGGACGGTGGCGGCGGGGCAGTCGATGCTGGACCCGCGGGCGGCGAGCCAGCTGATGGCCCGGTTGCGGGGTCCTGACCCGCATTCCGATCCGCTGGCCGGGTTGTCCGGGCAGGAGCGGCGGATCCTGGAGCTGATCGGGGAGGGGCTGACGAACCGGCAGATCGGGGAGCGGATGTTCCTGGCGGAGAAGACGGTGAAGAATTACGTGTCGGCGTTGTTCGCCAAGCTGGGCATGGAACGCCGCACCCAGGCCGCCGCCTACGC
>JBEKGC010000697.1:0-3145 GCA_050013055.1 Streptosporangiaceae bacterium | reverse complement strand
CGCGGTTGGCAGCGATCCGGCGCACTGGCGGCGCTCTTCGATCCCACGCACGGCCCGCTGCGAGCCGGCCTCCGGGTTCCCCGATTGCTGATCTCGCCTTCGTACGGACCCCCGAGCAAGACCGCTGACCACAGGACCCATCAGACCATCCGCGGGCTGTCTGAGCGGCTCGGCGTCGAGATAACGGCCGACTTCGCCAAGGGGCAGGAGCCGCAGCTTGCCACCGCCGTGCTGACCAGCGGCACCGGCACGGTGCTGATCTGCTGGGAGCACGGCCACATCCCGGCGCTCGCGTCCGCGCTGCCGCTGGCCAGCGGCACCGTCATCCCGAAGTCCTGGCCAGCTGACCGCTACGACGTGATCTGGACGTTCACGCTCACCGCCGATGCCACGTACGCCTTCGGCCAGGTACCGCAACTGCTGCTCTCCGGTGACGCCGACACCGTCATCGGGTAAGACGCCGGTCCCCGAACGGGTCATCGGTGCGGCACCGACGCGGCCGGTCATCTCCACGGCTGGAATAGCACGGGCCGGCCTCGCGTTCCTACCTCTTGTCGGTGCGTAAGTGTCCCCCGGGCTCTAGTCACTGCCTTCATGGAATACCGTTCGGCTGGAGCCATGATGCGCCTTCCGCCGTGAGGCGACCTGCGCACCGGCTACGGCACGCCCTCGCGAGCACATGCTTCCGGGGGCGCTGTCATCGGCCCCGGCCGCCTCCCGCCGCCTGAACTCATCGACCAGCGACCCCATCCGCCGTCTCCCTCCCGTTGCACACGACGGTAGAAGACCACATTGCCGGTCAACCGGAAATCGGGCAAAGCTCCGGGTTGGAAGTCTCTTCAGAAAGAGCTGCGCCGCACGGGAGCTAGTCGTCTTTCAGCGCGGCCGGCCGGGCCCAGTGACGACCTGGCGGAGGCCGCTGCCGGGCCGCAGCTGCCGCCTTGGACTCTTCCAGCTTCTTCAGCAGCGAGGTCAGCATCCGCACCTCTTCGGGCTCCCAGTCGGCCACGAACGAGGCAAACCGGTCCAGGCCTTGCTCGGTCAGAGAGTGCAGCTCACCGGCACCGGCGGCGGTGAGCGTGACCCGGCAGGAGCGCTTGTCGGCCGTATCGGCCGTGACCTGCACGAGCCCCAGGTTCTCAAGCTCCCGGACCTGCCGGGTGACCTGGGAGGGATGGACATCCTGCGCGCCGGCGATCTCCGACGGGCGGATTCCCGGGGCCGCGGCGATGACCTGCAGAACACTGAGGGTGCTCGCGCCCTTCTTCTGGCGCCTGGCCCGATCCAGCGCCGCGTTCGTCACGAACAGCGCGGCCACCATCGCGCGAACGTCGTCCCGGCTCGCCTTCACGCCGCCCATGCTACATTAGTTGATAGACGCAATCATCATTGCGCGGAACGGGAGCCCGTCATGAACCCCATCGAGAACGTCATGGTCCGCAGAAACTCGCACGTCAAGCTGGCACTGGCGGTGATGGCACTCGTGCTGGTTCTCTGGGCTACCGGCTCGCCGCTCCCGTCGCTGTGGATCACCCCGGTCATCATCGTCGTCCTGTGGATCGCCATCCAGTTCGGGCTCGGGTACCGCCATCGGCACCACGGCGCATAAAGCGACGGCAGGAACGCGCATAGCGCGAAGGATGCGGGCGTTCAGCCGCCGTGAACTGCGCCTGCGTTTTGCAGTGCCTGGTAGACCGATATCTCCAGGGCTCCCAAGGCCTCGTTGTCCTGGTCGGTGGCGCTGTTGACGGCGAACGTGATGATGATCCCGGAGCGGGGGAAGTAGACGAGATCGACCCGGTTGCCGAGGGTTCCGCCTATGTACTCCCAGTCCGTTCCTAGTTGCTGGCTGGTGGTCTGCTGGAGACCGAGCCCATAGCCCATAGCGTCGGCGAGGGTGGTGGTGGGGATTGGCTGGCCGGTGGTCTCGGACACGAGGCTTTCGAGCTGGCGCTGCTGGCGCGGCGGCAGCTCCCGGCCCTGGTAGAGGGCCCGGGCCCAGGTGGTCAGGTCCGGCAGCGAGCTCACGATGCCCCCGGCGCCCTGCGCCCAGGTCAGGGCGAGGGGAGGAACGGGCTGGCCGAGCAGCGACGGTATCACGGTCATGAAGAAGTACCCGGTCGCCATCCGGGCGGCGTCGGCCGCGGGGCAGGTATAGGGCGCGTCGCACAGGCTGCGCAGCCGCAGCGGGATGATGATCCGTTTCGTCAGCTGGTCTGTGTAGGAGTCATGGGTCACCCGCTCGATGATCATCTGGGCGAGGATGTAATTCGTATCGGAGTACGTCCATCCGGTCGGTCCGAGCGGGACGCCAACAGCGTAGGACACCAGCTGGGCGGCGGAGAAGTCGGTGCTCAGCCCCGCCGCGACCGTGGCCGCGAAGGCGGGCTGGTCGGCGTAGTTGGCGATGCCGCTGGTCATGTTGAGCAGCCGCTTGATCGTGATGTCGCGCCAGGCCGGGTACTGGGGCAGCCATTTCCCGAGGGTGTCGTTGATCGACAGCTTCCCTTCGGCCTCGAGCTGAAGCAGGATCACCGTGGTGAAGGCCTTGGTGTTGCTGCCGATCTGCCACAGCTCGCTGGTGGATACCGGTGATCCGCCGCCGTACTGGTTGGTGCCGACGGCCAGGTCGATGGCCGGCGCGCGGCCGGGGAAGGTGACCCGCAGCGAGACCGCGGAGATGTGCTCGATCGTCCCCCGGGTCGCCAGGTACTGGCTGATGTCCTCGCGCAGCGCAGCCCGCAGGGCAGCGCCGTGGCCGGGCGGCGGGATACTCGCGGCGCCGGCCGGGCCGGACGCCGTAAGCCCGGCCACGCCGAGCAGGGCGCAGGTAACCGCGGCGGCGGACACCATGTACCTGGCACTCCTTCGTGCCTGATGCGGGTGCGCGGATCTCATGTCAGCTCCCCGGATCTGTTCGCCTGCGGCGTGGCCGCCGCCTGGTCTGGATGAAGTGACCGCCGATGACGTGGGCACGGAGATGGCATGTGTCCTCCCTGGAGCGTTCCTCGAAGCCATGCCGGGGCGCCTGGAGATGCTGCTACCTCGACACGAGCTCGTGCGCCGTGGGCGGAGAGATGCCCGCGGTAAAAAGGTGCTGCCATATTTCGCCTCGGTTAACTGCGCGCTGGGCGCCGCCGGGGTC
>JBEKGC010000696.1:0-3695 GCA_050013055.1 Streptosporangiaceae bacterium | reverse complement strand
CGTCCGTAACAGCAGGGACTCAGAAGGACTGGTCCTCCGGTTCACGCCGGATGAGTGGCATGCTTTTCTCGGCGGCGTAAGAAAAGGGGAATTCGACAGTTTCGCCAGGTAGCGACCGCACCAGTGCCGTCGCGTCCCAGGCACCATGTCGTCCCGCAGCGGAAACGCCGGGCCCCGGCGGCACTCCGGGCCCGGCGGCACGCGGGCTGTCATCCCCGCTCGCGAGCCATTCAGGTCCCGGCGGAAGGGCGGCCCGGGGAAAAGATGTCCCGCAATTTCGGCAAACGCGAGATTTGGGACCTACCGCACAAATAACGTGACGGTAACGACAGCACTCGGAGCTACCCGCAACTGACGGATGATGCCGCTGTGACTCGATGGGCTACCAGTGCCTTGAGCTACCGAATGAGCAACTCGTTGTCGTTACGGGCTGTTCGCTATAACCGAAGATCTCCAGTCTTCCGAAAGAGCCAGAAGATGATGGCACGACGTCAGGTCGGCAAGCCCCTGACCAGCCGGTGCGTGGCGTACCGCCATGGTGTTCACGAGCGCGGTATGTCACGGGGTTCCGACCTCCGGTCGGCTACCCGCAGATCTGCCGCCTGAGCAGCCCGCGTCCTAACAATGGCACCTATAGGTGAAAAACGCGCCAGGCGCTGCATTAACAACAGTCACAAGGCAAGCCCGCCGTCGCTTCAGCGTAAGCTCATTAACCGAAATTACGCCAAGCTGTGGTACGGCCAGGCCGTATCCGCGGTGGGGGACAGCGTCTTCGGTACGACCCTCGTGCTGTGGGTGTCGCAGGTTCTCGCCAGCGGCCGGTCCTGGGCTCCAGCCGCGGTCAGCGGCATCCTCATTGCCGCTGGTGCCGCGTTTGCCCTGGTCGGGCCCGTCGCCGGAGTATTCGTTGACCGATGGAACCGGAAGTCGACGATGATGCGGACCGAGGTGATCCGGGCGGCGATGGTCGTGGCTCTGGTCGGGCTGTCGTTCGTCCCGGTCCGCGACCTCCCCATCGGGCTGTGGCTTGCCGCCGTGTACCTGGTCGTGTTCGTCTTGACCGCGGCAGGCCAGTTCTTCAACCCGGCCCGGTTCGCGACGACCGGCGACGTGGTACACGGCGAGGAGGACCGGGCGCGCGCGGCTGGCCTCGCCGAGGCCACCACGTCGGCGGCCTGGATCCTCGGGCCGCCGATCGCGGCCCCGTTGCTGTTCACCGTCGGTCTGCAATGGGCTCTGACCGCCAACGCCGTCTCCTACATCGTGTCCTATCTGGCCATCCGCTTCCTGCGGGTGACGCCGGAGCCCGGGCCCCCGGCCGGAGCGGGCGCGACCAGCCTGCGCGCCGAGTTCTCCCTGGGCCTGCGGCTGTTCACGCGCAACCGGTTCCTGGTGACGCTCCTGACGGTCACGATGATCTGTCAGTGCGGCACAGGCGCGATCAACACGCTGAACGTGTTCTTCGTGACCCGCGATCTGCACGCCTCGCCCCATCTGTTCGGCGTCGCGGAGACGGCGATAGGGGCCGGCTTCATTGTCGGCGCGCTAGCGGCCGGCCGCCTTGTCCGGTGGATCGGTGCCCGCGCGCTGACCTGGTCGGGCCTGCTGGCCGCCGGGGTCCTGGCGGTCGGCTACGCGCTGCAGCGCAGCTTCCCCGCAGGCCTGGTCATGCTGGCGGTCTACGCGGTGCCGATCGCGATGCTGAACACCGCGGTGGCGCCGCTGCTCCTGGATGCGGCACCGCGTGAATACGTGGGCCGGGTGATGGCGGTGTTCACCCCGGTCAACCAGCTCGCGTCCATGGTGTCCGTGGTCGCCTCCGGCTGGCTGACGAGCACCGTGCTGCGCAGCTTCCGCGTCTCGTTCGCCGGCCTCACCCTCAACTCCGTCAGCCTGATCTTCATCATCGCCGGTACCCTGATCTTCGCCTCCGGCATACGCGCCCTCGCGGCCCTGCCCCCAGCACCTACCTCGTGAAGGGCTCGAAGACGTGGCTGAAGTACCAGGTCGGCTGGCTCACGCCGGAGCACGTGCCAGCGCCCTTCGTGCCCGGGCAGCCGCCGTTGTCGCGCTGCAGCGCCCAGAACGAGAGCAGTCCTATCCCTTGCTGCTGCGCCCAGTGCGCGATCGTGACCGCGTCGGCCGTCGAGACGGCCAGTGGCGCCCTAGCGGCCGCGGGTCTCTACGATGGCCGGCTTCGCGCAGCACCTTGAGGTGCTGGCTGATCGTGGGCTGGCTGACGGAAAACACGTCCGTGAAGTCACACGCGCATGTTTCCGGTCGCTCGGCCAGCTGCCGCATCATGCCCAGGCGCACCGGATGCGCCAGCGCCCGCAGCCGGGTCACGTCCTGATCCGCAACGCCCATGTCCATAGCATAGCCCGCTCTCAATATAGTGTGATACCTATATAGGTTATGGGCGATGGTTCAGGGCAGGCGTGGGGGGGCCGGCTCGGGCTGCCCGCCGTTCGCGGCCGGGGCAGCCTGGTCGCCGCCATGGCGGTGGACAGCATCGGCACCGGCCTGTTCCTGCCGTTCGCCGTCTTGTATTTCCTGCACACCACCGCTTTGCCGCTGACGCTCATCGGCGGAGGCCTGACCGCGGCCTATCTCGTTGCCCTGCCGACTCCGGTCGCGGTGGGCCCGCTTCTTGACCGGTTCGGCCCGCGCCGGGTGATCGCTGCGGGAAACCTGCTCAGCGTTCTCGCGTTTACGGGCTATATTTTCGTTGGCTCGCTGTGGCAGCTCATCCTGGCAGCGCTGGTCGCTAGCGTCGGCCAGGCCACCTTCTGGACGGCCACCCGCGCGCTGGTCGCGCTCATCGCCCGGCCAGCGGAGCGGGGCAGCTGGTTCGCCATGCAGACGACGATCCGCAATGCCGGCTACGGTCTCGGCGGCATCCTCGGCGCGGTCGCCGTCAGCGCCGGAAGCCGATGGGCCTACCTCCTGCTCGCCGCGGTCAACGCCGCCAGCTTCCTGCTGGCCGCAGCGCTGGTCCTGCGCTGGAGACCGCCCGCGGAAGGTGATCCGCGGACAGACCGGCACGACACGCCGCCTTCGTACCAGGGGACCGCGGGGGGCACCTACCGGCATCTGCTCCGCGATCGGGCACTGGTCCTGGTAGCCGGCGTGAACGTCGCATTCGTGCTCTGCCTGAGCGTCCTGACCGTGCTGCTCGCGGTGTACATCACCAGGGTCCTCGGCCTGCCCGCATGGCTCGCCGGCGCGCTGTTCACCGTCAACACCGTTCTGGTGGTCATCATGCAGACCGCCACGACCCGGCGTGTCAGGGGCTACCGCCCGGAGCGGGTGCTGCAGGCCGCGGCCGGCTGCTACGCGGCGGCGTTCCTGCTGTTCTGGGCGCTGACGATCACGCCGCACCGGCTGCTGGTGGCCGTCCTGCTGGCCGCCATCGTCGCATTCACCGTGGCCGAGGTGCTGCAAGGCCCCACTATCAACGCCCTGGTCGTCGACATCGCGCCCGCGAACGCCTCTGGCCGCCACATGGCAGCATTCCAGCTGTCCTGGAGCCTTAGCCAGGCCGCCGCGCCCCTCCTGCTGACGTGGCTGCTCTCTCGCGGGCCGCAATGGCCCTGGATCGCGCTGATGGCGGCCTGCGCACTTGCCATCACCGCCGCCCAGCGCTCCGCGCGTACCCGGCCCCGCCGCCTGGTAGAGGCCCGGCGAACCGCCGA
>JBEKGC010000695.1:0-2851 GCA_050013055.1 Streptosporangiaceae bacterium | reverse complement strand
CGCTGCGGGAGCACGGGCTGCGGCTGTTCCGCGAGCAGGGTTACCAGGCCACCACCGTGGAGCAGATCGCGGCGGCGGCCGAGGTGTCGGCCAGCACGTTCTTCCGGTACTTCCCGACCAAGGAAGACCTCGTCCTGCAGGACGACATGGACATCCGGATGATCGAGGCGCTCGAGCGGCAGCCGCCCGACCTCGCGCCGCTGCCGGCCGTGCGCGCCGCCGTGACCGAGATCTTCACCTCCTACACTGCGGCCGACCTGGACCTGATGCAGCAGAACATGGCCCTGACCATGACCGTCCCCGAGGTCAGGGCCCGGGCTCTCGACGAGTTCGCCCGCGCCATCGGGGTGATGAGCGAAGCCCTGGCCAAGCTAGCCGTCCGCACGATCACCGGCGCGATCATCGGCGTCATCATGTCGATCACGCTGCCGTGGGAGGGCTGGTCTGACCGGCAGAACGTCGAGGACATGTTCGTCCGCATCGACCGCGCCCTCACCCTGCTCGAAGCCGGCCTTCCCCTGTAACCCGCCGCTCCGGTCGGCATAATGGGGGCTGGACCGTACAGGGATGAGCCGGAAGTCTGGTCGGCACAGATCACGCTCGGGAGCCGGCCATGTACCGCGGCGTTTTCTCCTCCGCGCTAGCCTCGCACTGGCGCCGGGAAGTGCTGCGCACCAGCTTGTGGTTCGTGCCCGCCATCGAGGTCGCGGCCGCGATCGTGCTGTTCGCCGGCACGCTGATCGCGGACCGGGCCAACTACCGCGGCGACTTCGCCATCCCGGGCTGGGTGATCAGCGGCAGCGCCGACGCGGCCAGGGAGATCCTGACCGCGGTCGCGGCCGCCATCATCACCGTGGTCGGCGTGGTCTTCTCGATCATCCTGGTCACGCTGACCCTGGCCTCGACCCAGTTCGGGCCGCGGATGCTGCGGAACTTCATCAGGGACCGGGGCACCCAGGTGACGCTGGGCACGTTCGTGGCGACGTTCGTCTACTCGGTGCTGGTGCTGGCCGCCATCGGGACCGGGTCGCACGGGGACTTCGTGCCGCACATCAGCGTGACCGTGACGCTGGGGCTGATGGTCGCCGACCTGGCCGTGCTCATCTATTTCATCCACCACACCGCCGTCTCGATCCAGCTGCCCCAGGTCATCGCGAGCATCGCCGCCGACCTGGCCAACGCGATCGCCGAACAGGGCAGCGGGAACGCCGACCCGCACGCCCGATGCGGTCCGACCGCGACCGAGCTGGTGGCCAAGGCCGAACGCGAAGGCGGCGTGCTGCTCGCCCCGGACAGCGGCTACGTGCAGTTCATCAAGCATCAGAACCTGGTCAAGCTGGCCACCGCGGCCGACGCGGTGATCAACCTCGAGCACCGGCCCGGCCACTTCGTGGTGCGCGGGCACAGGTTCGCCACGGTGTGGCCGGCCGACGCGGCGCCGCGGATACGCCAGGCCCTGGGCAGCGCGCACATCGTCGGGCCGCACCGGACCCTGACCCAGGACGTGTCGTTTGGCATCGACCAGCTGGTGGAGATCGCCCTGCGCGCCCTTTCCGCCGCGGTCAACGACACCTTTACCGCTTTGACCTGCATCGACTGGCTCGGAGAGAGCCTGTGCCAGATCGTGCGCGGATGGCATCCGGCCCGGGTGCACCGGGACCGCCAGGGCTTCATCCGGGTCATCGCGCCCGAGCCGGCCTACGACCGGCTGGTCCAGCGGTCCTTCGAGAAGATCAGGCAGAGCAGCCTGGGCGCGCCGGCCGTGATGATCCGCCTGCTGGACGCGCTGGCCCGGATCATGGCCGAGACGACAAGCGCCGGGCAGCGCCGGGTCCTGCTCGACCAGGCAGCCATGATCGACCGGGCCTGCGAGCGGTCGGTACCAGAAGCGGCCGACCGGGCCGACGTCCGGCGGCGCTACGAGGCCATCTTGACCCTGGAGTCACAGCTGACCGCAGGAACAACCGGCCCGGGTTAGCTGCGAGGCTGAAATATACTCACGTTCTGGACACGGTCGGGTTCACCAGAGCCAAAGGTTCACCAGAGCTGGGGGAGAAACAAGAGGTCTCATGACGAAGCCCCTTGACACGACCACACCGAACATCGCCCGCATGTACGACTACTGGCTTGGCGGCAAGGACAACTTCGAAGCCGACCGCAGGGCGGCCGAGGCGGTCAGGGAACGGCGTCCCGAGGTCGCGGAGCAGGCGCTTGACAACAAGAAGTTCCTGACCCGCGCCGTCAGCTACATCGCCAGGCAAGGTGTCGGGCAGTTCCTTGACATCGGCTCCGGGCTGCCCACCTCCCCGGCGGGGACCGGGAGCCGGTCGCCCTGGCTCGCCACGCATGAGGCGGCCGGGACCGCTATCGCGGACCCGGTGGTGGCCTACGTTGACTACGATCCGGTGGCCGTCCTGCATTCCCAGGCGCTGCTGACCGGCGGCAGCCGCCGGGTGGTCGCCGTCGACGGGGACATGCGCGACCCCGCGGCGATCCTCACCCACCCCGCCATCAAGGACGCCGGGTTCGACCCGGACGTGCCCGCCTGCGTCATCCTCGCGTGCGTGCTGCACTTCGTGGACCCCCCGACGGCGCGCGGCATCGTGACCACCATCGCCGAGGCGCTGGCCCCCGGGTCCTACCTGGTCATCTCGGTGGGATTCGCCAAGGGCGAGGGCGGGGAGGAGTTCGCCCGCACCTACAACGCCCAGGGCGGCGCCCGTATCTATGTGCAGACCTGGGAGCAGATCACGGCCCTGTTCGCCGGGCTTGAGCTGGTGCCGCCCGGTCTGGTGGACAGCGCGGCCTGGCGGGCGGAATGGCCGGATACGGCGCGGGCGGACCGGGCCAG
>JBEKGC010000694.1:0-2896 GCA_050013055.1 Streptosporangiaceae bacterium | reverse complement strand
CCGGAAGGACGGTAGGTCATGGGCATGCATGAGCAGATCGAAGCCGCGCTCCGGGGCCGGGCCGAGCAACGGGAGTTTGTCGAAAGCCTGGCCGTGCGCTGGGGGACGCTCACGGATTCCTGGGCCGCCCTGACGGCTACTGCGGCCCAGGTGGCCCGGGCGGCGGCCGATGCCCGGCTTGGCGCCGCGCAATCGGCGGTCTTCACGGGGCTGGCCAATTACCTCGCACCGGAAGGATCGTGGCGGAGCCAGGCGGCCGAGGTCTCGGATCTCATCGGCCCGGCCACGGAGGCGGTGCGGACGCTGCAGCGCCGGGTGAACCGCGACACGGTGAACATCGGCGTTATCGGCCTCACCCACGCGGGCAAGAGCACGCTGCTGCGCAAGCTCACCGGCCTGACGGAGGGCCAGATTCCCTCGAACGAGACCTCGTCCACCACGGCTACGCCGAGCCGGATCTTCCACGAGCCGCGGGATGCGGCCGGGCATGCCGTGCTGACCCTGCATAGGTGGGACTCGTTTCGCGATGAGGTACTGGCCCCGCTGCACAAGCTGGCCCGGCTGGCTCAGCCCGCGCCGGCGAGCATCACCGAGTTCCGTACCTTTCCCTACGGGGGGATGGGCGACCCGATCCCGCCAGCGCAGGCAGGCGCCGAACGCTACCTGCAGCGGCTGCGGATCGCTCATGACTCGCTACCCAGCTACGAAAAGCTGCTCGGCACCGGAACCAGGGATATCACGCTGGCCGAGCTCCGCCCCTACGTCGCCTACCCGGCCGAGAATGACCCGCGCAAGGACGTCCGGCCATACCACGCGGTGCGCACCGTGGACATCTACTGCCCGTTCCCCGAGCTCGGCGCGGTGTCGCTGGGCCTGGTCGACCTGCCCGGGGCGGGGGAGGCCGGCCTCGATGTGCATGGCCGGTTCCTCGCTGACCTGCGAAACAACACGGACCTGCTGTTTATGCTCCGGCGCCCGGACATGAAGCCGGTGACTGACCCGGACCAGGACATCGCGCAGCTGGCCGACGACGCGGCGGCGAGTGTCCGGCGCAGCGACTTCGTCCACCTGGTGATCAACAAAGACAAACGTGTCCCCGCGCCGCACTACCAGGCACGTCTCGACGAAGCGAGAACAGATGCCCTGAAGCTGGGGATAGACATCCACGAGAGCGATATCGCCGCTGACAGCCCGCACGCTGTCTACGAGGCCATCATGGCGCCGGTACTGACCATGCTCGCCGAACGCCTGCCGTACATGGACCGGGATGCCGCCGGCGCCGTGCTGGCCAACCTCAGCGACATCCTGCGCCAGATCCAGACGCTGACCAGCCAGCTGTCCCGCTGGTCGGCCGACCGGCAGGACGACCTGCCGAATGAAGAGGACCGGCTGCGCGACCGGGCCTACTCGCTGATGAATGACCTGGGTTACGCGCTGTCGGTAATTTCGGCCGAATACGACCGGCTTCACCAGTCCGGTGCCCAGATCTTCGAGCTGCACGAGGAGATCGAGAAGGCAGCCGACGACATGCGGCAGTGGGTGGCCGACGGAATGGGCGCGGACTCGACGGAAGAGTGGGTCAGAAGTTACCAGATCGCGGACGCAACCGGCCGCCGGGGCCAGGAGCTGGACAACCGCTTCAACAGCGCGCGCCAGCAGCTGGTGGCCGAGTTCATCACGATCGACGCGTCACTCCAGCGCTCTGTCGACCGCCTGTGGGGGCAGGTAACCGACGCCCTGCGGTCCCGGCTGACCGAGGCCATCGTGCCGGCCGGGCAAGATCATCACGCCATCCTGGCGGCATTCGCGGAAACCGCTCGGGGGCGGGGCGCGCGGCGGATCGCCGATGCCACCGAGCGGCTGCTCAGCCTGCCGACCGAGTACGGCAGTATCTTCCTGCGTATCGGCCGGCCGTTGATCAGAAGGGTCGAGTTCCGCCCGGACGCGAATGGCGGACAGAGTCAGCAGTCGTTTGGCGCGGCGGTGCTCGGCGGGGTCGTCGGCTCGGCGGCCGGGGCGGCGGCCAGCGCTGTCGCCGGCCCGGCGCTCGGTGTCGCGGCCGGCCATATCGTAGGCGGGGCGGTCAGCGGCGCGAGCTCGTTCGGTACCCGCAAGTGGTACGAGAAGCAGACCAGCCAGGCGTCTGGGGCGAATCCTGTCCAGGCCCCGCCGGCCAGCGGCGTACCGCAGCAGGTGACCGTGCCGGACGGCGCCGCGGGGTACTGGTACAACACGCTGCGCAGCACCACCGAGACGGTCACCCAGGAGCTGGTCAAGGAGTTCCATGCGGAAGCGCAGCGGACACTGCTCGTGCTGGCGGCGGCCATTGACCTGTTCAAGGATTCGGCGACGTCGACTCACCTGGTGAGTTCGAGGAGCTGTGCCGTCCGGCGCAGCGGGACATATGGCCCAGTGACTTCGGCAGTGAGGCAGCCCGCGTGGCGGCCGAGTTGGCCGCGCTGCGGCAGCAGTCGCTGGACGTGTCCGCGGCGGCGGACCAGGTCACCGTCCTGGCGGCGCAGGCAAGCCGCTTGTAGCCGCCTGGGTGATGCACCGATTCAAGCACAAAGTACCAAACGGCACAGGTAACGGTTCATTTCAGGATAAACGCCACGGATTAGCATACCCGCCCCGCCTGAAACAGGCGGGGAGAAAGTTGCCTAAGGGGCGGTCGGCGCGGGTGCGCTCGCTGATTGTCGCATTCGTTACGAAGATCGCCCCTTGCGATTCGCTCACAGAGTGGAAGCCGGACCGTCTGCTGATGTCTGCCTCCTCAGGAGGTGTGTTTTCGCGCGTGTCGCCTTATATTAGGCGGTATCAGCGGGGCTGGGAGGGGCCGCGTGCGTTCCAACGTGCATTCATTAGGTGCTGTTCGGGCAAGGCGGGCTGCTGTGCT
>JBEKGC010000693.1:0-2543 GCA_050013055.1 Streptosporangiaceae bacterium | reverse complement strand
ACGGGTCGCGTGCTTTTCGGGACGTAGTCAAAGAACCGGTGGATCTGGCCGCCGGCGGTCCATTCTGCCCGCAGGCGGGTCTTCTTTTCTGCCTGCCGCAAGGCCGAGAGCAGCCGGCGGTTGACGTCTCGGGCGTCTGTGCCGTCCATGATGCCCTGGACGTGCAGACCGTCCGCGGTGTTGGTAACCGCCGCACCTTCGATCATGTGGAGGAGGACGGGCCGGACCGCCGCGAGGTCGTCTGAGTTCACATCGGCGATAACGCTGAACCCGGTCATGAGTTCAGCGTGGCACGATTACATCGCCAAAGCAGGTCCGCGTCCGCTGTCGGCGGCATAGATGACAGTGCGTTTAGGACGGAGAGCTCGGGACAGACCCGAAATCGGTCTCACCGGCAAGAGGCTCCTCCCGCTCTCGGTGGTTTGACCATCGGTTAGTCTGCGCGCACGTTGCGTCCTGGAAGCTGGTCCAGGCCTGCGGGTGGAAGTCCCGTCCGGGTAGACACCGGAGTGCCCGGTAGCAGGCCCCGGTTCGTCGTTGAGAGGCGGCGGGCTGAGCGGGGCGTCGAAAGCCTCTTTGGAGGGAGCAAGCACGCGGGCCGTAGCGTGAAGCGAACCTTGCAGCCTCGTCACACTCACAACGGAGGAGCCGAGCCGCTCATGTCACGGCGAAGGCCACGTCCGTCGGGTCTCGTTCCGGTTATGACCTGGCGGGTTCTCCCGGGGTATGGAGGGCGGCACGTGTGCATGGTCTGGACCGGAACAGGAGAGACCCGTCTGCCTGGCCTGCGTCGGGCAAAGACCGGGCGTATAAGCCGATGGTGAAATCGCCCGGAGGGCAGCGGGAGTCCGAGGGGGTCGTAGTACCGCTGATCGGCGTGCAGCATAACGCGCCGGGAGGAAAGGGCCCTCACTTTGATCACGCTGGCGGAGAGGGTAAGCGCGAGGGCATGGCCGGGACCGCCCGGTCCAATCACCCCGGCGGGTCACCGCCCGCCGTACTGCCGTGGGAATCCACGGTGAAAGTGCGACAACTTCAACGCAAGCTATGGGCTGCGGCCAAGCAGTCTCCGGAGCGGCGTTTTCACGCCCTGTATGACCGTATCTGCAGGGGTGACGTCCTGTGGGAGGCGTGGGAGCGGGTCCGGGTAAATCGCGGGGCCGCCGGGGTGGATCGTGTCACCCTGGCGTATGTGGAGGAGGTCTACGGGGCTGCCCGGCTGCTCGGGGAACTCCAGGCGGACCTCCGCGCAGGTGAGTACCTTCCCGCGCCGGCCAGGCGCGTGGACATCCCGAAACCGCAGGGCGGCAAGCGGCCGCTCGGCATTCCTTCGGTGCGTGACAGGGTGGCCCAGCAGGCGGCCAAGATCGTGCTGGAACCGGTCTTCGAGGCGGATTTCCTGCCGTGCTCGTACGGGTTCCGGCCGAAGCGGTCGGCTACGCAGGCGATGGAGCGGCTTCGTGCTGGTTTCATCGAGGGCTGCCAGTTTGTCGCGGAGTTCGATATCCGGAACTTCTTCGGCGAGATCAGCCATGACCGGCTGCTCGCCGAGGTAGGGAAACGGGTGTCGGACCGGCGGGTGCTGAAGCTGGTCCGCTTGTGGCTGCAGGCAGGGGTGATGGTGGAGGGGGAGTTCCAGCGGACGGTCGCCGGGACGCCTCAGGGCGGGGTGATTTCCCCGTTGCTGGCCAACATCTACCTGCACGTCCTGGACCGTGAGCTGTCCGCGCGTGGCGCGGGTGAGCTGGTGCGCTACGCCGATGACGGCGTGGTGCTGTGCCGCACGCAGGCACAGGCCCAGGCGGCCCTGGACGCGGCCGGAGAGATCCTGGCCGCCCTGGGGCTGGAGCTGCACCCGGATAAGACGAAGGTGGTTGACCTCAGGCAGGGCCGGGAGGGGCTGGATTTCCTCGGCTGCCATTTTCATGCCCGCATGTCGGGGCGGCTGTGGGACCAGAAGCGGATCGTGCGCTACTACCTGCACCGCTGGCCCTCGCAGCGGGCGATGAAACGGCTCCGGGAGAAAGTCCGCGCCCGTACCGGCCGCAATCGCGCGGGCACGGATATCCGCGATGTGATCGCGGACCTGAACCCGGTGCTGCGCGGCTGGGGTAACTACTTCCGTACCGGGAACGCCGCTGACAAGTTCCGCCAGGCCGACGACTACGTCGTGTTCCGGCTTTACCGCTTGATGGTCAAGAAGCGGGGCCGCAACCTACGTGCCGGACAGGCCCAGGCGTGGACCGAGGAATGGTTCAACGGGCACGGCCTGTACCGGCTCCGCGGCACCGTCCGCTATCCGAAGGCAGCGTAACCATGCACAGAAGATCATCGGTAAGCCGTATGCGGGAAAACCGCACGTACGGATTGAAAGGGGGATGGGGAAACGGGCCGCACGCGGCACCGCGCCCCTGACTACCAATGAGTTCCTGGTGGCATCGCGACGTGATCGCGGCGGGCAAGCTGCCGCTGATGCTGTGCTTCCTGGCCTTTGTCGTCACGTTCGTGACGACCCGGGCCATCACGCGCATGATCCGCGACGG
>JBEKGC010000692.1:0-2546 GCA_050013055.1 Streptosporangiaceae bacterium | reverse complement strand
TACCAGGATGAACGCTGCGATGACCGCCCCGAAGGACCGATGGCGGACATGCCGCCGCGCCCTCGCACGGAAGATGGGACTCATGGCCGTCCTTTCCGCCGGGACGCGCGGCGTCTCCCCGGGCAGGCCGATTGGGGGCGGGCCGATTGGGGGCGGGCCGATTGGGGGCGGGCCGATCGGGGCGGGCCGATCGGGGCGGGCCGATCGGGGCGGGCCGACGTCCTGTCCCGCGATCCTTGATTCAAGACTTAGTTAATTGCTTAATTTAACTAGGCGGAAACCGTCCGTCAAGCATCGATCACCGGCGTCGCCGACGGCCGCGCCGGGGCGGCCAGGCGGGTGCGCTGCTGAGATACGTTTCTGGTGGGGACCGTGAACTGCCGGGGGGAGCCATGCTGGATCGGACGCGGGGGACGGTCCGGGATCTGCGCCGGGAGACCAGGTCGGCGCTGCTGTGGTCGCTGTAATTTCCGCCGGTCGAACAGCCGGCCGGAACTCACCGAGGCCACCGGGCTCAGCCAGGCCTCGGTCAGCAACGTGGTGCGTGAATTGCTCGACGAGGGCATGGTGATCGAGGCGGGCTCGGTGCTGCTTGGTGACCGGATGCTGCCGGCCATCCGGGAGGCCGCAGGCAGGCACGCGCTACGGCACCCGTTCGCCGCGACCTCGATCGAGCTCGGCCGTCTCGGCCCGGAGGCGCTGACGCTCGGCGCGGCTACCCTGCCGGTCGAGCGTTTCCTGCACGGGGCCGGGCGCTAGGACCCGCCCCGGTCAGCCGCCCAGGGCGTGGGCCATGTTCATGATGGTGACCATCTGCGGTGCGCTCTTCACCGCGAAGCTGGAACCGTCATAACCCCACCAGTCCCAGCAGCCCTCCGGGTTGGCCGGGAGGACGCTGGCGATGGCCTGCGGGTACAGGATCACCAGGTTGTTGGTATCGGCGTAGGTGTCGAGGTTGGCCAGCTCGGGGAACTCCCGGCCGAGCAGGTACTCGCCGCTCAGGCAGCCGTGCAAGGCTATGACGAGCTTGCAGGGTGCTCCGCCGGCGCAGCTGGGCGGCGTATAGAGCAGGCCGTTGTTGTCCATGCTCAGCGCGGGGGCGTTGCCTCCCGGCGCGTAGAGATCCTGGTTAAAGGACGCGAGCGTCCCTTCCGGGGTGCCGGTGTGCGGCGGCTGCACGCGGCCCAGCCAGTGCGTGAGCATCTCGCCCTCGGGATCGTCGCCGCAGTTGATCAGGAACGGCGGGCTGGTCAGGGAACAGGGCAGCACGCCGTCCGGGGTGGGCCAGCCGTGGCCCGCCGGGTCGGTGCTGTGATACTCGACGTTAGCGCCGAAATGCTGGTAGAAGTCCACCCCGGAAGCTGAAAGCAGCGAGTTGACGACCGGGTCGAGAATGCCGTGATAGACGTAGATCGGCTTACCCGCCAGGTCGGCGACCGGGTCGATGAGTCCCTCGCCGGACCAGGTGACCGCCTGCTGCTCCAGAGTCGGCAGGCTAGCGCCTACGTCGCAGGTGGCGAAGTCGATCACGTTGCCCTGGCCGCAATCGTAGGGGCCGGCCGCGATGATGCCGGCTCCGTCGAAGGTGGCCGAATAGGCGACTTGCAGCTGGGTGGCCATGAAGCCGCCGGACGAGACACCGGTGACGTAAACGCCGGTGATGTCGAGCCTCGGCAGCGCCGAGGAGCTGGCTTGGGCCGGAGCGGCGAGGCAGAGGGCCGCCAGTCCGGCGGCGGCTGTCAGTGCGGCGAGGCGGCAGGCGCGGTGGGTCACGAGCGTGCTCCAGGGGTGCGGAGTCGGTGCGACGCGGGTCCGCAGACGTGAGGATCTCCCACCTGAAGGTCGGCATCTCTGCTGGCGCGCGGCGGCACCGTTTCAGGGTTTAACTGAATTAGTAACGACGGTATCCGTTCCCGTCGATGTGCCGTGTACACACATTGGCGACCGCGCGTATGTGGGTGCACACCTAGCCGGCCGTCTTCTGGCCGCGGCGGGGCCACCGTCCCGGGGCCCGGGCCAAGGCGCTGATTGTCTCGCATGGCCGGCGCGAGCGGTCCCCTGCCGGTACCTGCGGCCGGGTCGGGTCAGGCCGCGGGTACTTCTCCCCTTTACCGTCAGTACTCATAGCTATGTCATGGCCCCAGAGGAAACATGCTGCACACGGTTCCTATAAGTGCAAAATTATCCGGAAAATCTCCTGATACCGGCCTATTGCCCGACCCTTCCTGATGAGTTACGGTCAGCCTGTATTGCGGCGGGCCGGACCGATGGCGGCCTTGAGCGGTACGCGGATCGTGCCTATCCGTCGTCACAAAGGAGTGGGGAATGCGTGCTGTCCGGAGGATTATTCTCGCCGTGGGCGCCGCCGGGATGCTCGGGCTGAGCATGCTGACGGCCGCGCCCGCCTGGGCCAGCAGTCCCACGGTCAGCGTGTCAGGCGAAACGCAATATCAGTACCTCAAGGTCTGCGATTCCAGCACCGACTGCAATAACGTCCTGTCCACCGAGATGGGCTTCCTGTTCCAGATCTCGCTCCTGGTCCCCTA
>JBEKGC010000691.1:0-2551 GCA_050013055.1 Streptosporangiaceae bacterium | reverse complement strand
CCGGCGAAGATCTGCCGCCTGATCGGGTAATCCCAGTTGCGGAACGTGCCGCGGCAGGCCACCGGGCTGACCGCGAACGAGCCGCCGCGCAGCACCTTGTACTCGGGCCCGAAGAACACCTCGGAGTACTCGCGGTACGGCCAGGGCCGGAAGCCGGGATACGGGCCGAAGTCCGAGCTGGTCCATTCCCAGACGTCCCCGATGAGCTGCCTGGCGCCGCACGGCGCCGCGCCGTCCGGGTAGGAGCCGGCCGGGGCCGGACGCAGGAAGGACTGGCCCAGGTTGGCGTGCGCGGCGCGCGGTTCGGTATCACCCCAGGGATACCTGCGGGCCAGGCCGGTGGCCGGGTCGAACCTGGCCGCCTTCTCCCACTCCGCCTCGGTCGGCAGCCTGCGCCCGGCCCAGCGGGCGTAGGCGTCCGCCTCGTACCAGCACACGTGCACCACCGGCTCGTCCGGCTCGACCGGCTCGGTCCGGCCGAACACCCGGCGCGTCCACTGGCCGCCGTCCCTGCTCCAGTACTGCGGCGCGGACAGCCCGGCCCGCTGCCGGTGCTTCCAGCCCGCCTGGGTCCACCACCGCGGGTCGTCGTATCCGCCGTCCGTGATGAACTCGGTGTACGCGCCGCAGGTGACCGGCGTGGTGTCGAGGTAGAACGGGGCGACGTGCACGGTGTGCGCGGGCCGCTCGTTGTCCAGCGCCCACGGTTCGGTTGAGGTGCCCATGGTGAACGGGCCGCCGGGCACGAGGACCTCGGACGGCAGCCGGGCCGCGTCCGCGGGGGCCGGGCCGGGCCGTTCGGCGGCCAGCACCGGAGCCCCGGCCCGGATCTGGTGGGTGATCAGCATGGTCTCGTCGTGCTGCACCTCATGCTGGGCGACCATCCCGAACCCGAACGACGCACCGACCCCTGAACCCCCGAACCCTGGGTCGCTGAACCTGGCCACCTCGAGCAGGTCAAGGACCCGCCCGCGCACCTCACGGCCGTAGGTCCTGGCCTGCTCGGGCGACAGCAGGGGCAGCGTCGGGCGGGCGGAGCGGGGGTGCTCGAACGCGTCGTAGAGCGGGTCGATCTCCGGGTGCAGCGGCTCCCGGCCGCCGACCTCGCGAAGCAGCCAGAGTTCTTCCTGGTTGGCGATGTGCGCAAGGTCCCAGACCAGCGGCGACATGAGCGGCGAGTGCTGCCGGACCAGGTCGGCCGCCTCCACGCAGTCGGTGAGCAGCGATGTCCGCTCCCGTGCGCCCGTCAGTTCCCTCGCGATCAGCTCGCGCAGGGCTTCGGCGGTCTGCTGGCCGGTCATGCGACTCCTTCCAGTTGGTCATCAGCCGGGCAACGGTCTTTCAGCACGTAGCGTTCGGTGAAGTCGGCGACCGCCCGCTGGACCGGGGCGGGCGCGCCTGATCTGCTCAGCGCGCCGGCCGCGGCCTCGAAGCACTGCCTGGCGGCCCGGCTCAGGTCCGGATCGGCGGGACCGTACCTGGCCGCGCGCAGCCACGGACCCATCGGGCCTTCCCTGGATGGTTTCCACAGCGGCTCAGCGGCGGCCATCGCCGCCGCCGCAGCCCGATCGTCGCTGGTCAGCGCGACCACGACGGCCGCGGGCACGATCCACCCGTCGGCCGTCTGGGCGTCGATCATGCGCAGTTCCATGTGCCCTCGCGGGCGCACGGGCGGGAACAAGGTGGACAGGTGATAATCCAGGTCCTCGGGTTCGGGGGAGCGCAGACCGGGCGGGCCGCCGCGCAGCCACTCGCGGAAGGTCAGCCCCGGCGGCGACGTCCAGTCCGGTGAATCGGCTTGGCGGACGCACATGAGCTGGGCATCCAGGGCATACGCGGTCCACGCGTCACGTGGATCGCCGTCCGTGGCGGGGGCCCGGGTCCGCCCTGGATCCATGTTCGCCCATACCTGCTGCCGGGCCGAACGCCAGCCGGTGGGCTTGCCGCCTCGCAGCGGTGAGTTGGCGAACGCCGCCACCAGCACCGGCCCGATCGCGTGCAGCAGCCGCCACCGCGAGCGATAGCCGCCCTCACCGGGGCTGTCCTCGCCGGCGTCCACGCACACCTGGACGGACGCGGTGCCGCACATCATCTGACGGCCCCACGGGCCCTGCCGGTCGAAGAACTTCTCCATCGCGGCGTACCGCGGGAGGTCAAGGACGCGCCGGGGCGGGCGCAGCGGGTCAAGGCCGTATCCGCATAGTTCGAGGCCGACGGCGGCGGCCGCGTCCCGGAGAGCGGCCAGATCGCGCCCGGTCACCTCGAGAAGCTCACCAAGGGTGGCCGCGGGCGCCGAGCTCAGCTCAAGCTGCCCGCCAGGCTCAGCCGTGAGCGAGGCGCCAGAAGGAAGAGATTGAAAAGCTATCGCCGGAACGGTCCTGGGTTCGTGTTCCCGGCCCGGCTGAGGCCCGGATGGGTCCGCGGATTTGCACCCAGCGAGCGCCGCCGCCACCTGTTCCGCCCGTACCGGGAGAGAGGGATCACGACGATCACGGACCAGCCACTCGAGCTCGACGCCCACCCGTTCCGGCGGGCCTGTCTTGAAGCAGAT
>JBEKGC010000690.1:0-2553 GCA_050013055.1 Streptosporangiaceae bacterium | reverse complement strand
AATGACGGTCATTCGGGTTATCCTCCTCGCATGTCCAGGGTTGCTGTCCGTTCTCTTCGAACTTGGCCCCGTCTCGCTGAATCTTGTCGATCCTGGCGTGACGGATCAGATTGAATGAGACTTCGCAGGTCATGGTCTCGGACGGTTGGCCTACTGGTAGGGCGTTGCGGCGGCACTGACCAGATCGAATGAGACCGCCAGCGGTTAGCGTCTCACTGAATCTGGTCTCTTCGCAGGTCAGCGTGTCGGCCGCAGACCACCTTCAACGAGAAGGGACAGTTGCTGCGAAGGGCTGCGTAGAGCAACTACCGAGCGGATCGTGGCGTGCCAGGGTGTACGCCGGGGTCGATCCGATCACCAAGCGGGAGATCCGCCTCAAGGCCACCGCCAAGACCCAGCAGCAGGCCCGCATCGAGCTCGGCAGGCTGCTTAAGGACGCGTCAGAAGGCCGTGCGCCCGAGTCGGGCGCGACCGTGGCGACGCTCATGGACGAGTACGCCGCAGTCGCGGAGTGGGACCTGTCCACGCGGCAGACCAACGAGGGGTTCATCCGCCGCACGATCAAGCCCGCCCTGGGACACATGAAGGTGCGAAAGATGCGCGGCCCCATCCTCGACAAGCTGTATGCGGAGCTCAAGCGGTGCGGCGACCTGTCCTGCACGGGCAAGCCGTTCATCGAGCACCGTAACGTCCCGGTGCTGACCATCAACCCCCGCGACCGCCGCCCAGCCTGGCAGCAGGTCACCTCGGCGATGACCGAGGCCATCCGGTCCGGAATCCTCGCCCCGGGCGACGAGCTGCCGTCGATCACCGGGGTGAGTGCCCTGCAGGGTGTCGGCACCGGCGTCATGCGGCACGCCCTGGACGCGCTCGCCGCGGACGGCCTGATCATCGTCCGGCATGGCCGCGCAGCAGTCGTGGCCGGAGAGCCCAGCAACGATCCGCGCCTAGGCCATCGGCGGCCGGGTCCCGGCCACGACTGCCGTCGGGCCGGGTGCCGTTCGCACGTCTGCCACCCGATGAAGCCCAGCACCATCCGCGGCATCCACAGCATCCTGTCCGGCGCGTTCGCCGCCGCCCAGCGTTGGGAGTGGACCGACCGGAACCCCGCCGAGTCCGCCAAGCCACCCACGACGATCCGCTGCCCCATCCCGGCTACCTCGCCGGAAGATGTCGCCAAGGTGATCGCCGAGGTCCGCGCGCGCAACGCTGCCCTGGGGCTGTATCTGTGGCTGGTGGTGGTCACCGGCGTGCGCCGCGGCGAGCTGTGCGGTCTGCAGCTCCGCGACATCGACCTGAACCGCGGCCTAGTGCACGTCGCTTTCAACTACGTCGTCCGCGGCGGTCAGCGTGTCCGCAAGGACACCAGGACCCACCAGGACCGGTGGCTTGCCATCGACCCGGACACCTGCGCGCTGATTGCAACCTACCTCGACGAGATCCGGGCCGAGCTGGCCGCGGTCGGCGTCGACCTGCGAGAGGACGCGTACCTGTTCTCCAACGACGCGGCCCACTCCCGGCCATGGAACCCGGACTGGGCCACGCACAAGGTCGCCGAGGCCGCCGATGCGGCTGGAGTGAAGCTCGACATGAAGGGCGGTCGGCATTACACCGCCAGCCAGCTCCTCGCCGGCGGCTTCGACCTGCGCAACACCGCCGCCCGACTCGGCCACAGCAGCGGTGGCGCGACCACGCCACGGCACTACGCCGACCCGATCCCCGAGGTAGACAGGCGGGCCGCCGCCTTCCTAGCGCAGCTAACCGCCGGATCCGCAACTCAGGGCCGCTGAAGCTCACGCATCGGCGGCAGCGATCCTGGCGCGGTCGTCCTGCTCGGCGATCACGCCGTCCAGGGCAGCTTTCAGGTCAGCCCGGATCGGGGGAGCGGGGTCCTGCTTGTCCAGGAACGCGATGGCGTTCTCGAGCCGACGGCGGTAGTACGCCAATTCATACGTCGTCAGGGCGTGGAGGGGGTGTTTCGGCTGGTCTACGGCGGGTGTCTGCGGCGTGGCGGAAATGCCTGGCATGCGTTACGGTCCCCTCGTGCGGGGTGGGCGGACGTCTTCTCGCTTCCTAACGTCTCAGCCCGGGAGCACAATCAGCTATGTGGCGCCACTGAGAGGCACCATTCGTCACGTCTCCGAGCGTGATGCCACAGGAAGGCACTGACGTCATGGCGAATGACCGTGATCCCCGGGGCGACCTCGGCGTGTGGCTGGGCGAGGAACTGCGCCGTGCGCGGCTGGCCGCTGGTTATACGAGTCAGGATCAGTTCGCGCGTGAGCTGGGATTTGATCGGACCGTGATCGTCAAGGCCGAGACCGGGGCGCGCCCGCCGTCGGAAGATATCGCGGGCCGGATCGCGGAGATGTTCCCCGGCCTGTGCAACGGGCTGTACGTGCGGCTGGCATCGATCGCGCGGAAGTCGAACGGGCCGATCCCGGGGTGGTTCGCGGACTGGGTCGAGATCGAGGCGAAGGCGACCATCTTGCGCTGGTGGGAGCCGTTGCTGATCCCCGGGCTGCTGCAGACCGAGGACTACGCGCGGGCGGT
>JBEKGC010000689.1:0-2559 GCA_050013055.1 Streptosporangiaceae bacterium | reverse complement strand
GCCAGCGACTCGCCCTCGGCGTTGATGATCTTGGCTCGCTTCTCCCGCTCGGCCTCGGCCTGCCTGGCCATCGCGCGCTTCATCGTGTCGGGCAGCTGGATGTCCTTGAGCTCGACCAGGGTCACCTCAACCCCCCACTCGACGGTGGTGACGTCGAGGATCTTGCGGATATCCAGGTTGATCTTGTCGGTCTCGGACAGCGTCTGGTCCAGGCTGTGCTGGCCCACGACCTTCCGCAGCGTGGTCTGCGCGATCTGGTCGATCGCGGAGTACACGTTCTCGATCGCGACAACGGATCTGACGGCGTCGGTGACCCGGAAGTAGGCCACCGCCGAGACGTCGACGCTGACGTTATCGCGGGTGATGATGCCCTGGGACTGGATCGGCATGGTGACGATCCGCAGCGACACGCGGTGCAGCACGTCGATGAACGGGATGATGATCCGTAGCCCCGGCGTGCGCGCGCCGAGCACTTTCCCCAGCCGGAACAGCACCCCCTGCTCGTACTGCTTCACCACCCGCACCGACATCGCGGCGCCGATCAGCACCAGCACCACCACGATCACGAGCACAATGATCAGGACTTTCACCACGAGCCTCAATTCCGGGACGATGACATGACACGGGCCGGGCGTTAGGGCCCGGATCCAGCAATTACCGGGGCTCTCGAGGCCGGCGGACCGGCACGGTCACGGCGTGCGGGCCCGGCTCCCGGCGCCGGCCGGTCAGGAGCCAGCGGGCGGCCAGCAGGGCCGCGGCCCCGGCGACGGCGGCGGGCCAGGTGGCCGGGCTGCCGGACCCGCCCGCGAACTGCCGGACGATCAGGATGCTGGCCGTCCAGCCGCCGATCACTGCCCCGGTCATGCCGATGATGGCCAGCAGTGCGGGTGGTTCCCCGGTCCGGGATCCGGGGAGCAGCCGACCGGCGAGCAGGCCTACGGCGAGGCCGAGAATGATCCAGGCGGTAATGCTCATGACCGGCTCCCTCGTCAGCGGATGGCTGACGCGCGTTGGTCGGTCATGCTGGGAGCTCGCGGTGGGAGAAGGATTCCTCCCAGAGTCCACGCCGTCCTCTGGCCGTTATACTCAGCGTGCATTGTCGTTTTAGGTAAAAAAAATCCGGGCCCTGCCGTGCCACCGCGAACTTCGCGGGCACCATGCCAGGGTCCGGAGCAACTCTCTTCACAGTACGCGCCTTTTGCCTATATTAAAAATTGCGCCGCTAACGCTATCATCACACTGACCAGGAAACAGTGAGATATTTTCCGAACGAACGGTGGTGCATGTCCTTCGCCTGGTGCGAGCCGCCCCCGGTGTGCGCATCACTGTGCTCGGCTCGCTTGCCTGCTCGCCCGCCGGGGTTACCGGCGCATCCACGGTGAGCTGACTGGGCTGGGGATGGTCCACAGGCCGGGTCCTGGGCTGCCTTGGCCCTTCTTTTGGCGTAGTCTCACGAAGAGAGGCCGGGAGGGGCAGGGCGCGGAAGGGCGTTGAGTCCAGTCCCTGCTGACGCTCTCCTTTCTCAGCCGAAGGAGCCGCCAGGTGAATCATCGCCCTGATCGCGCGAGCAGAGGAACGTATCTGTGCCCGCGATTGCGTCGCTGAGATGGCAGGTGACAGGCTTGCCCGGATACTGGCTGCGCTGTCCGCCGGGGGAGATGCGTGGTCCTCTGCCCGGCTGTGCGCAGTGTGCCCCGGGATCGTGGGGGTGAACGGCGCCGGGGTCATGCTCATGTCGGGTGACATCCCGCGCGGGTCGTTGAGCAGCACCGATGACGTTAGCCAGCTAATCGAGGAGCTGCAGTACACGCTGGGCGAGGGCCCATGCGTGGATGCTTACCGCACGGACACGGTGGTGACCGAGCCCGACCTGGCCGAGCCGGTGACCCGCCGGTGGCCCGCGTTCACCCCGCCAGCGCTGCAGGCGGGCGTGCGGGCGGTGTTCGGGTTCCCGCTGCGGGTCGGCACGGTACGCCTGGGGGCGCTCAACCTCTACCGCGATCGGCCGGGCCTGCTGAACGACAAGCAGCATGCTGACGCGCTGGTCGTGGCCGACGTGGCCGCCCGCTGGGTCCTGGAGACTCAGGCCGGTGCGCCCTCCGGCGCGGTGGCGAAAGAGCTGGAGGCCGGCGCCGACTTCCATTTCGCGGTACATAACGCGGCGGGCATGGTCTCGGTTCAGGAGAGGATCAGCGTCGCCGAGGCGCTGATCCGCCTGCGGGCGTTCGCGTTCGGCCACGATCGCCTGCTCGCCGATGTGGCCGATGACGTTGTCGCCCGCAGGCTGAGGCTAGGATGAGCCCCGCTCACCCGGCGTGCAAGAGAGGAGCTGAGGTGTTCGAAGCAGCCGATGCGATGCGATCAATCGCCGAGATGGCCGACACCCTCGTTCACTACTACGACGTCGTTGACGTGCTGACCGGGCTCGCTGACCGGTGCGTCAGCCTGCTCGGCGTCACCGCCGCCGGGGTGATGCTGGCCTCTCCCGGGGGCAGCCTAGGGCTGGTGGCCTCCTCGAGCGAGACGATGCGCCTGCTGGAGTTGTTCGAGCTGCAGGCC
>JBEKGC010000688.1:0-2561 GCA_050013055.1 Streptosporangiaceae bacterium | reverse complement strand
AACGGGAAGTTCTGCATGTTGCGGGTGCCGACCTGAAGCATGTCCGCGTAGCACGCGACCAGGTCCACGTCACCGGGGTCGACCACCTCGGTCACGATCGGCAGGCCGGTCTCGGCCCGCACGTCGGCCAGGATCTTCAGGCCCGCCTCGCCTAGCCCCTGGAAGGCGTACGGCGAACTGCGCGGCTTGTACGCGCCGCCGCGCAGCAGCGAAGCGCCCGCGGCCCGGGCCATCAGCGCGGACGCCAGCGTCTGCTCGGCCGTCTCGACGGCACACGGCCCGGCGATGACCGTCAGCGTGTCCGGGCCGATCGGCACGCCAGCTACCCTGATCACCGAGCGCTCCCGGTGATGCTCCCGGCTCACCAGCTTGTACGGCGCGGAGATCCGCACCACGTCGCTGACACCCGGCATGCCGCGCAGGTTCAGCGTGTCCAGGTGATCGACGTCGCCGACCAGGCCGACAATGGTCCGGGACATGCCGCGGCTTACGAACGCGTCGCCGCCCGCCGCACGTACCCGGTCGACGACGCCGTCGACTTCCGTCTCTCCGGCTTCCGCCGTCATCACCACGACCATGTTGTCCGCCTCCAGTGTTGTCACGCATAAGAGTTGTCGCGCATAAAGAAAGCCCCGGGCCAGCTGGCCCGGGGCTCTGGTGAAGTCGCTTCCGTCAGCGCAAGGTCTGGCGGGCGACCGTCCCGAACCCGGGCCGGTAGCCAAACCAAAACCAGAACTGCTGACGCATGATCCAAACCATAGCGCATCCCGTCAAGGGTGAGGGTAGCCGACGTCAATGGTAATGGTGCTGCCCCGCGGCGCCTGGCCGGTCGGGCCGTAGTTGAACACCTTGTCAAATGGGCCGTAGGTATTCACCTGGACCTGGAATCCCGCCTGCTGCAGGAGCTGGTTCGCCTGCTGCGTCGACAGCCCGTCCGGGCTGGGCACGGCGACTTCCTGGGGACCCGTGGACACGTTGACGGTGATGGTCTGACCCTGCTGGAAGGTCGCGCCCGCGGCGGGCTGTTGCCCGGTGACGATGCCGGACGGCTGCGTGCTGTTATTGTCCGGCTGCTGGTTCAGCGTCACGCCGTTCTGCTGCGCCCACTGCTGCGCCGTCTGCACGTTTTCCCCGACGAAGTCGGGCACCGGCGGGCCCTCTGAGACCTGGATAGCGACCGTCTTGGTCTGCGGCCAGGAGGTGCCCGCGACCGGAACGGTGCCGGTCACGGTGCCGATGGGGGAATCCGAGCCTACCTTCGCGATGGTGGAGGCCAGGTGTAGCCGCTGCAGCGCGGCCTGGGCCGCGGCCAGCGAGTAATTCTGCAGATCGGGGACCACGGAAGTGAACGGGCCGGTCGAGACGAGAAGCGCGATATGTGTGCCCTTCGACACCCGTCCCGCTGGGCTGGCGCCGATCACTATGCCTTCCTTCACGGTGTTGCTGTGAACCTGGGCGTCCTTCTTGACGGTGAAGCCGTCCGCGGTCAGCGCGGCGGTGGCTATGGAGACCGAGTCCCCGGCCACCACGGGCACCTGCGCGTACCGTCCGGTAGTCAGCCACCAGCCGCCGACCCCGACCCCGACCCCGAGCACCAGGATCAGGGCGATGATCAGCAGCCGCGGGCTGAACAGCCAGCGCTGCAAGAACGGCTCCCGACCGCCCAGGTAGCGACCGCCGTCCTCACGGTAGACGACGAGCGTATGGGAGCTGAGGTTGTCGCGCCCGCCCGCACCGAACTGGCCGGTGCCGATCGGGCCAGTGCTGGTGCGAGGCACCGCGGATGGACCCGTGCCGTTCCCGGCCGCGGGCGGGAACGCTCCGGTGCGAGCCCACCAGCCGTTGGTGGCCGCGGGCGTGTCCAGGTCCAGCCACGGCGCCTCGCCCAGACCCTGGACGCCGGCCCCGATCACGCCGGTGAGGCCACTCGGCTCGTACAGGTCGGCGCGGATGCGGCGGACCGCGCGCAAGAACTCGCCCGCGTCGGCGGGGCGTCGCGCCGGATCCCGGCTGGTGGCCGCGACCACGATCTGGTCGACGGCGGCCGTGATGCCGGGGGCCAGCGTGGAAGGCGCGGGAACGTCGGTGTTCACATGCTGATAGGCGACCGACAGCGGCGTGTCGCCGGTAAACGGCAGGTGGCCGGTGAGCATCTCGAAGAGCATCACGCCCGCCGAGTACACGTCGCCGCGCGGGCCGTGGCTGTCCCCGGTCACCTGCTCGGGCGGTACGTAGGCGACCGTGCCGATGAGCAGGCCGGTCCGGGTATGCCCGGCGGCGGTGAGCGCCCGGGCCAGCCCGAAGTCCGCCACCTTGACCCGGCCGTCCGCGGTCAGCAGGACGTTCTCGGGCTTGACGTCGCGGTGTACGATCGCGGACGCGTGCGCGGCCGCGAGCCCGCCGAGCACGCCGGTCATGATCTCGAGCGCCACCGCCGGTGGCAGCCGCCCGCTGTCACGGAGCATTTCCTTGAGCGTGCGCCCGGGTACGTACTCCATCGCCAGGTACAGGAACGGGCCGTCGGCGCCCTGGTCGTAGACCGCGACGACGTTCTGGTGCGA
>JBEKGC010000687.1:0-2567 GCA_050013055.1 Streptosporangiaceae bacterium | reverse complement strand
GCCTCGCCGTCGCGTCGGCGGTCACGACACGGCCCCATCGTCGAAAGGCTCGGCGCCCCTATCGAACGGCTCGCCGCATGCTTCGCAGTGCTTGGGATGCCATGCGTACGTCGTCTCACCGCACGCGCGGCACCTGCGAGCCTCGGCCGATTCCCGGTCCACCTCGTCCTCGGCGTTTGCTCCTGCTCCGGAGATCGACGTGTTGGTCTTGGTCGAGTGGAGGCCGAGCCGCTGCAGTTCACCGGGCGTGATGTCCGGGCGCAGCTGGGCACCGCGGTCCGGACCGATGATCGCGATGCCCTCCAGCAGCCGCAGCCGGACCGGGTCCGCGACTTCGCGTGCCAGCCGGATGGCGCGGTCCAGTTCGTCGTTGGCCTCATCGCGCCGCCCGTGCAGCCCCGCGTCGGCGCAGGCCTGCATGACCACGATGAGCTCGCGTTCCTTCTCGACCTGCGTGAGACTCTCGGGCATCCTGGTCTGGAAGCCCGGCACGGCGTGCCTGCAGACGACAAGCGCCGCGTCGGCGTATCGCTCGCGTTTGCCGTCGGGGGTCTCCGCGAGCAGTTCGACGCGCGCGGCCCGCAGCTCCTCTCCCGTGGGCAGCGTGTCGGGGGTGAAGTGCAGCGTGAGCTGATACCGCCTGGTCTGCGCCTGCCAGGAACCGAGGGGCACGTCGGCCGCCGCGCCGTCGGTCGGCTGCTGGCGTTGCGTCAAGTCGACCAGGGCCGGGTGCGTCTGCGTGATGGAGGCGATCCGGAAGCGGTCGTTGGGGCGCAGACGCAGATAGGTTCTGGGTACCACCAGACGCCGCGCTTTGTGCATGAGCTGGGTAAAGTCGTCGGTAAGGTCAGCGGCGCTGAGTATGGCCGCGGCGTCGCCGTGCAGCGTTTCCGCGATGCGCAGCAATTCGCTGTAGTCCCAGTCGTCCCCGAGACCTCGTACGTCGCAAAGGAATCGGTCGGCGCAGGCGTTCAGCGCATCGTCGAGCGCTGCTGACGTCTCGTGCTCGTTCCTGCCGTCGGTATAGAGCACCGCGTGGCGTATGGCGCCCGTGGCCGGCTCCGTGGTGAAGAGCTGACGGGCGGCCAGCAGCCACCGGCCGATTTTCGTGCCGCCCTCAGGCCACAGGCTCAGCACCCGACGCTTAGCCGTCTCCCTGGTCTTGGCATTGATCGAGGCGAGTCCTCCAGCGGACGGGAACAGGGACTCGACCTTGTCGTTTCCCGCGATGATCCCGAGGAAGGTGCCATCGGGCAACGCATCTATGGCGGCGCAGGCCGCGTGCCGTGCCTGGAGGATCTTCTCGCCGTCCATGGACAGCGACCGGTCCATGATCAGGACCTCGGCGATCCGCGACTCGGGCGCGGCCGGCCCGGTGGGCCGCGCCGTGACCGTGATGAGCGCATCGACGCGGGAAGTGTCGATTGCGAGGTCACCGGTCGCGTCAATCTCGATGGTGAAGTGCAGTTCGCGGGCCGGCCCGTGGCTCACCGGCGCTGCCATCTCCTCCGGTGTGGCGCCACCGCTCGTTAACATGGCTGCAGCTTACGCGCCGACTGCGGGGCCTTCACGATTTCGCCGTAGCGGGCGCTGCCACCACCACTCGACCGGGGGACGCAGCCGGTTCGCGAGGTCGATCATGTCGAAGGCCTCCGTCCTGCTGCCGGCGAACTTCGCGAGGCCGGGAATCATCTCCGACAAGGCAAGCCAGTCGTCCGTGATGCTGGAGCGCCCGTACTGGATCTCGGCGCGCAGCCTGACTTTTATGTCATGGGGCGCATGGAGTTCCTCGGTGAGCTGTGCGGCCTTCGTCAGATCCGCCTCGGCGGGCACCTCGGATTCCGTGACGGCGGCGAGCAGTCTCACGATGGCGATCCGCGCCTCATGCTCCAGGCGCAGCGCCTGTACCTGGAGTTCCCCCGCCAGCCGGTCGGCGGCGGCCACCGCCTCGGCGCGCCGTCCGGCGAGCAGGTGGGTGCGAGCCAGGCCGAAACCCGCGGCAGCCAGCGCCGGGGCGGTGTCGGCTACCGTTTCGTAGTGCAGGCGAGCCCGGGGCAGCTCGCCGCGGATCTCGGCGCAGAGTCCCAGGGCGAGGATCGGGACCAGATCGCCCGGTAGCGTGTCCCAGACGGCACTGAAGTAGGTGTCGGCTTTGCGTACATCGCCACTAGCCAACGCGATCAGGCCGGAATACCAGGCGCGGATCCAGAACCAGCCGGGCAGTCGCGTCTGGTCGAGGATATGCTCCGCCTTGGCTGGTTCGCCGCGCCGAAGCGCCGTGCGACAGGCGACGAGCTGGCCTTGGCAGGCTTGCGTCCTGGCTTGATCATCGGGATCCGCCAGCGGCGCCGGCAGCGCCGCCGCCACGTCAGTGGGTGCCGGCGTGGCGAACGGCTCGGCCATCGTGAACCGCCGGCCTGCCGGCCGGGGAGCCGTGCTCCAGTGGTCGAGCGGGCGCGGCTCGCCGAGCCCTCCGTGCAGCGGCTCGGTCACCGACCCGAACAGCGTAGAAGGCCTGGTGACCCGTCGGCCGACCGGGGATGCGGCGACGACCTGCCGGATCACGC
>JBEKGC010000686.1:0-4486 GCA_050013055.1 Streptosporangiaceae bacterium | reverse complement strand
CGCCTCGCCGGGCACGTAAGCCAGGAACATCTCATCCAGCCCGCAGCAATCCGACCGCACCGGCAGCACGTCGCTCATGGTCACCAGGCAAGTGCACCACGCACCGAAAGACTGCGGCCCGCGTAGTTAAATGGATCGATACCGGCAAACGGGAAGGGCAACGTCGTCCCGCTGCTTCACGAGCCTTGCCGTCGGTCTTCCGCCTGCGCGGTCACCAGTCTGCCCGCTCGCCAAGGCGGAGAGTCGTTAGCAGCAGGTCATGGGGCATGCGGGCCGTATCAACGGCCCTCGGCTGTTACGCCTCGGATTGACCCTCCACGGGGAACTTCACGCCTGGAGGCGGCGTGTCAGTCCACGGGAATTCAGGCGGGACCGACCAGTCCCAAGGTTCGCCGAAGTCGACCGCGCTGCCGGAGAACTGAGCGCCCACGAAGGAGACCTCGCCGCCGGAGAACTCGGCGCCGCGGAAGTTGACCTCGCCGCCGGAGAACCGGGTGCCGTTGAAGTAGACCGCGGCGCCAGAGAACTCGGCGGCACCGAAGCTGACCCAGCCGCCGGAAAACTCGGCGTTGCTGAAGTTGACGGTACCGCCGGAGAAGTAGGCGATGCCGAAGGTGACCAGGCCGCCGGAGAAGCAGGCGCCGAAGTAGACCGTGGCGCCTGAGAACCGGGCGCTGCCGAAGTCGACCTTGCCGCCGGAGAACTCGGAGGCGCCGCCGGGAAAATAGGAGCCGCCGAACACGATCGTGCCGCCGTTGAACAGGGCGTTGGTGAAGTAGACCGTGCCGCCGGAAAACTGGGCGTCGCTGAAGTTGACGGTACCGCCGGAGAACAGGGCGCTACTAAAGATGACCATGCCGCCGTTGAACCGGGTGCGGGTGAACTCGATCGTGCCGCTGGAGAACTGGGCACCGTTAAAGTAGACCCAGCCGCCGGAGAACTGGGCGTCGCCGAAGCTGACCGTGGCGCCCGTGAACCGGACGCCGTCGAACCAGACCTCGGCGCCGGAGAACTCGGCGCCGCTGAAGCTGACCTCGCCGCCGGAGAACTCGGCGCCGCTGAAGCTGCCGCCGTCGAAGACCACGCCGGTGAAGTCGAGGTCCAGGCCCTGCCAGGACGTCTTAGCGTTTTCCTGGAGGTGGGCGGTTATGACGCGGATGACGGTGTGGCGGACTTCGCGGCTAGCCTGGAACGCTAGCCGCTCAGCGGCGGGGGCATCCGAGCCTGGGCCGGGCTCGTATGGCATCCGCAGGTAAGCGCAGAGCACGTCGACGCAGGTCTGCCGGTTCTCCTTCCAGTCGTCGGCCAGGCCCGCCATCGCGTACACGCCGGCTAGCCGGACCGCAGGCGGCTTGTCGTCTCCCAATCGGTCAGCCGCGGTGGCGAACCGCTCATTCAGGGTCCGGGTGCGCTGCTCGGCCAGGGTCCGGTCCAGCTGCTCGCTCTGCGCCTTCAACGTCTGGTCCAGCTGGTCGCGCTGTCCCGCGAGGGTCCGGTCCAGCTGCTGGTTCTGCTCGGCCAGGGTCCGGTCCAGCTGCTTCCGCTGCTCCTCGGCATCCCTGCTGCCCGCCCGGTAGCCCAGGTACTGGGCGGCCAGGGTGCCCGCCAGGGTCAGCCCGCTGACACCAGCCGCGATCCACGCGGCGACGACCGTAGGGTCCATATGCGGAACTTAGTACGCCCAAGGTGTAAATGACTCCACAGCCGGTCATTACGGCGGCCAGGTGCGGGAGCTGGACTGTCTGACGCACCGTCACCAGTCTGCCCGCATCAAAGGCGACCGGGCAGACTGGTGACCGCGCAGTCGGAAGGCCGGCGACAAGGCTCGTGAGGCAGCGGGACGGCGTTGCCGTGCAACGCCCGGGGTATTTATCGGTCTCAGGGCCAACAGACGGTCGCAGCCGCCGCCGCCCGAAAGTTACGCAGGACCCGTCCGCCAACTACCGTTCCAATTCCGCCGACTATCGGTCATGGTCACACCAGTGCACCGACATCGAGATGACCGAATCACTGACACCGAGGTGCGACCTCTCAGCCGCAGCCAGCATCCGGACGGCACGGCCGGGTCTGCGCTGATGTGCAGATCAAGCTCGGCGGGGAACGCCCGGTGGTCGGCCAGCCGGCAAGACCCGGCCGCATCGGTCACGATTGCGATGGCGGCAGGGCGGGGCGGGCTTCGCCCGCCGCGATATCCCAGGTGCCGCCGCCGGGCCCGGTCAGTGCCAGATGCATATTCGTGGGTTCGCGAAGGCCTGCCCAGGTCGCGGCATATGCGGGAGCAGTCGGGGTCTCGGCCTCCGTCACGCTGCGCCGGGTGCTCGGCCAGGCCGATCAGTGGGGTGTCGACGGATGCGGTATCGCGATCGGGTCTTTACCGCCGGGCTGCGCGGCCTGGATGACGAACAGCACCTGGTGCGGCTGGACTGCGGAGACTAGCTCACGGACACTTCATGGCCGTCCTGTGGTCATGAGTCCGGTGGATCCGGCGCGGCGAGCCCGGCCAGGGCCGATGTCCGCCCGCCTGGTCCGCCAGAACACTAGCGCGCCGAGGATCAGCACGGCGAGCACCGCTACAGCCGGCCCTTTGGCCCGGTCGAAGGCCCGGTCAGCGAGCGGCCCGAGCAGCAGGCCGAGGACCAGGTGGAGTTGAAGAAACACGCTGCTGCCCAGGATCAGCGCGGGCAGCGCGCGGCGTCTGCTCAGCCCGGAGGCGCCCGCCGCCACCACCGTGAGCGTCCGCAGACCCGGCATCGCGCGTCCTGCCGCAAGCGCGGGCAGGCCGCGCGCCTCGACGAAGCCGGCCCCGCGGCGGACCCGCGCCTGGGTGAGCCCAAGACGCGGCCCGAACCGGGCGATGACCAGATGGGCGGGCCCGCGGCAGGCGAGGAACAGAGCAGTCGTGCCGAGGACCGAGATGACCTCGAAGCCGGTCACCGCCAGCCACAGCGGGAACGTTCCGGCGGCCACCCGCTCGCCCACGGTGAACATCACCAGATCGGCCGGGAGCGGGATGGGCACGCCGGCTTCCATCGGGAGAAGCAGCGCCAGGGCAGCCAGGCCGCCCAGGCCCGCGGCACCGGCCTTCACTTCACGCCGCCGCGCAGGCCCGGCTCACCAGAAGTGGGCGCCCTGCGCCGTGCACAGCGACCATGATGACTCCTTCTATACGGGTGTCAGCTGTCCTGGGCCGCGGCGGTGGCGGTGAGGGTGACCGGTTGCGGCAGGTACACCTCGTGGGCGGGGTAGAGGGTGGCTTCCGGCTGGACGTTCACGCCGACGGCGGCCATGGCCGGGCCCAGGCGCTGCTCGCCGAAGGTGGTGAACGCCGCCTCGCTGTCCCACGCATCGACGTTGTGACAGTCAGCCCCGTCCCACCACGTCAGGTGCGCGATCCCGCCGTCCGGGACCTGCTCGAGCCAGCCGGTCTTGGCCCGCACCGCATCGTATTGATCGGGGGTGACGTCACGCAGAATGACGTGAGCTATAACGGTCATGGTGCCTCCTATTACGGTGACGCTGCCTGTCTTGCAGGGGTACGGTGCCGGGGCCTGGTCAGGATCACTGCGCGGAGGACGCGAGCCGGAATTTGATCCGGTCGCGGGCGCGGTGACGTACCCCGGCAGAACCCTTGGGCGTAGGAGGCACCGTGCCGACAGCGCTTGACGAGGTGTGCCTGGACGATCCGGTCACGGATCGGCCGACACCGGAGCATTGCGCAGTAGCCGCGAGCCGCGTTAGCGTCATGGACGTGGGGGGTACCGACGCGCTGCTCGCGGCGCGGCTGGCGGCCGGAGACGATCATGCGCTCGCTGAGGTCTTCGACCGGCTCGGGTCGGCCGTGTATGGTGCCGCGCTGCGTGTGCTGGGGAACGGCGCCGGTGCGCAGGACGTTGTGCAGGATGTGTTCGTCGAGCTGTGGCGCCATCCCGATCGGTACGATCCGGCGGCGGGGACGCTGCGCACCTTCTTGATGGTGCAGGCCCGGTGCCGGGCGGTGGATATGGTGCGCAGTGAACTGCGCCGCATCGCGCGGCAGGAGCGGCACCACCAGCTGAGGCCCGGGCAGCAGGCCCCGTCTCCGTGCGACGAGGTGACTGCCGCGCAGGCCGCCAGCGCGGTGCGGGCCGCGGTCCGGCAGCTGCCAGATGGGCAGCGCCGGGTCGTCGAGCTCGCTTACTTCAAGGGGATGACCTGCCGTGAGGTCGCGCTGGCGGCCGGCATCCCGGAGGGTACCGCCAAGTCGCGGCTCAGGCTCGCGCTGGCCAAGCTGGAGACCGTGCTGGACCGGCAGTTGCTGGAGTCGTCATGACCGCCGAGCGGGGACCTGAGCCGACGGTGCTTCCTGCTGGCTTGCGGGAACGTGTCCTGGCGGCATCCCGGCAGGCGCGCGCAGTGGGCCGCTCCGTCCCGGAGATCCCGGAGATCTCGGCGGCCGAGGCGTTCGGCCGCGCAGCCGACGCCTTTTACGGGTTGCTGTGCGCGCTGG
>JBEKGC010000685.1:0-2606 GCA_050013055.1 Streptosporangiaceae bacterium | reverse complement strand
TCACCGACAACGGCGTGGGGATCTCGGACCAGGAGATGTCACACGCGAACTGGCGGCTGGACAACCCGCCCGTGGTCGACGTGGCCGTGTCCCGGCGGATGGGCCTGTTCGTGGTCGGCCGCTTGGCGGCCCGGCACGGTGTCCGGGTCCGGCTGCGGCACGCACAGGCCGGTGGTCTGACCGCGCTGATCTGGCTGCCGGACACGGTGGCCGCACCGGAGGTCGCGCCCCCGCTCGGTCGGCTCCGCCGGTTCGAGGCGGACGACTACGGACCCGCGCCGTCTCTGTCCGCGCCCACCCAGACCGCCTCGCAGGCCACGGCGGCCGCGCGGATACCAAGGTTTACACCCGCCGCGCCCGCGACCCCGCCCCCCAACCCCGCCCCCAACTCCCCATCGGCTCCGTCCTTCACGCCCATCGCCGGAGCAGGCACGCCCGCCCCGCCAGCCCAGAGCCCGCCAGCCCAGAGCCCGCCAGCCCGGACCCCGCCAGCCCGGACCCCGCCAACCCAGGGCCCGGCGGCCCAGACCCAGCCAGTCCAGACCCCGCAAGCGGGCCAAGGATCCCCGGCGCCTCAGCTGGGCGCTACGGCTCCCGGCGGCGGCCTCGGGGACGCCGGCCTGACGGCGGCGCGCAATGGCTGGGACGTGGGCGGTGCCTGGGCTGACGGCGATGAGGACGAACCGGCGACTCAGGCGCTGCCCATCCGCAACGGCAAACCGCCCGCGAACGGCAAACCGCCCGCGAACGGCAGCCCGGCCGCCGACGGCAGCCCGGCCGCCGACAGCAGCCCGCCCGCCGACAGCAACCCGCCCGCCGGCGGCGCGCCAGTGGCCAGTACCGAGCCGGGAAACCCGGTTAGTCCGGCGACCCCGGCCGGTCCCGGCAGGGTACCTGCGTTTACCGGGCTCAGCTCACAGGGACCGCGGGCGCCGCAGTTCCCGATCGGCATCCAGAACGTCCGCGGCAGCGATGGCCCGGGTATGTCCGACGCGGGCAGCGCGGCGAACGGGACGATCAGCTCGACGGGGGCAACGAGATTGCCTGGCGGGGCCGGGAACGGCTCAGCCACGGACGACGTGGCCACCGACTTGGACCGCGTGACGATCCCGGCCGCCGCCCCGCACGAGCAGCGGCTGCCAATTTTCGACTCGCTGGAGTCTGACTGGTTCCGCCGGAGCGGAGCGCCCCTGACCACCGCGTCGCGGACACAGGGGATCCAGGAAGCTCAAGCCCCTCAGGGGATGCGGGAAGCCCAGCCGCAGGCGGCGGCAGTGCAGGGTTCGTGGACCTCGCCCTCCGACGAGGGCTGGCGCGCGGCCCAGGCGGTCGCGGCGCCCGCGGCCGGAGATACGACGCAGGCCGGCCTGCCCAGGCGCGTGCCGCGAGCTAACCTGGTGCCGGGTTCGGTCGGCAACGGTGGCGGCCAGGGCAGCCAGGAGACGGCAACCGAGGCGCCCGTCAGGTCGCCGAATGCTGCTCGCAGCCGAATGGCCAGCTTCCAGCGAGGCGTGCGCGAGGGCCGCGCCGCCGCACCACCCCAGACCGAGGAGTCCTAGGACCGATGACTTACCAAGGCCCAGGCACTACGACACTAGGAGGAGGAACCTGTATGAGCGGGCGACGAGAGGAGTGCGGATGAGCACGCCAGGACGCCCAGCGCAGGACCTCAACTGGCTGATCACCAACTTTGTCGAGCGCGTCCCCGATGTGGCGCACGCGGTGGTGGTGTCCTCAGACGGCCTGCCGCTGGCGTTCAGCGCCGGTTTTCCGCAGGAACGGGCCGATCAGCTGGCTGCGGTGACCTCGGGGCTGACGAGCCTGACCCAGGGTGCGTCGCGGGTTTTTGAGGGCGGCGCGGTCGTGCAGACTGTAGTGGAGATGCAGCGGGGTGTGCTGGTGATCATGGCGATCAGCAACGGGTCAAGCCTTGCTGTCCTCGCCGCGTCCACTTGCGATCTTGGCCTCGTGGCCTACGAGATGACCCTGCTGGTGGAGCGGGCCGGACGGGTCCTTACCCCCGCCACCCGCGGCGTCATGCAACCAGCCATCCCAGGGGATGGACGACGGTGACCGGAGGTTTCAGTGGCGGGCCAAGGGCGAGGTGATGACCGGCCGCCGTTCGTGGGCTTGCCTGGTTCATGGCAGGGACGGGCCGGTCTATGGGATGAGGGGCCGGGGCCAGGACGTTCTGGCTTCGCGACCTTCGGGACCGACGAAGACGGCGCCACCAGGCTCGTCCGGCCGTATACGGTAACAGGGGGCCGGACGCAGCCGAGGTATCAGCTCGCCATCGAGGCGCTGGTCACGGCGACCGTTCTCGAACCTCGCGACCTATCGGTCCTGGCACCGGAATGCCAGGCTATCCTGCAGTTCTGCCGGGACTGGAGGTCGGTGGCCGAGGTGTCGGCGGTGCTGCGGCTGCCGCTCGGCGTAGCTAGGATTCTCATCGCGGATATGGGTGCGGATGGGCTCGTCCGCATCCACCAGCGCGATGATTCTGAGGGCCGTCCGGACCTCAATTTGCTCGAAAGGGTGCTTAGTGGACTCCGTAAGATCTAGCGTCGCCCAGCCGCGGTCCGACGCCCCCTCCGCTATGACGTCGG
>JBEKGC010000684.1:0-2609 GCA_050013055.1 Streptosporangiaceae bacterium | reverse complement strand
GCGCGACTCGCGCTTCCCGGCCCGCGCGGACCAGGTCGGCCCCGGCGCGGTCACCGGCTACACGGTCGCCCCGCCGGGTGTCTTCGTCCCGTTTCCGGCCCAGATCTCCACCGTCCAGGCCGCCGGCGGGCTATGGTCCACCGGGGCCGACCTGGTCCGGCTGGGCACCGGGTGGCCGTCCCTGCTGCCCGCGGCCCTGGCCGCCGAGTCCCTCACCGTCCAGGCCGGATCCGGCCCGGCCGGTTACCTGGTGGGCTTGGGCTGGCTCATCGGCCCTGGCGGCGACACCGCGGTGCACAGCGGGGGCGGCCTTGACGCCACCGCGTACCTCCGCGTCCGCGTCCGCGACCTGCGGACCCAGGTCGTGCTGACCAACCGGCAGATTCCCCTGGATTCCATCGACCTAACGGAGGCCACGTCGGCATGATCGAACTGGACCGGGTCAGCAAGCGCTTCGGCCCTGTCGTGGCACTTGACGACCTGAGCTTCACGGTCCGCCCGGGTCACGTGACCGGCTTTCTCGGACCGAACGGCGCTGGTAAGACCACCACGATGAAGATCATCATCGGACTGGACGCGCCGACCTCGGGCACCGCCCTGGTCAACGGACGGCGGTACGACCGGCTCATCCGGCCGCTGCACCAGGTCGGCACGCTGCTGGACGCGACCGCCCTGCACGGCGGCCGCAGCGCCCGGCTGCACCTGGCCTCGATCGCGCAGAGCAACGGGATCGGGCGGCACCGGGTCGCCGAGGTGATCCGGCTGACCGGCCTGGAGGCGGTGGCGGACCGGCGGGTCAAGGGGTACTCGCTCGGCATGAAGCAGCGGCTCGGCCTGGCCGCCGCGCTGCTCGGCGACCCGCCGATCCTGATGTTCGACGAACCGGTCAACGGCCTGGACACCGAGGGTATCGGCTGGATCCGCCAGTTCTTCAAGACGCTGGCCGCGCAGGGCCGCACCGTGCTCGTGTCAAGCCACCTGATGAGCGAGATGGCGCTGACCGCCGACCACCTGATCGTCATCGGGCGCGGCAAGCTCCTCGCCGACATGCCCACGGCCCAGCTCATCGCGGCGAACGCCCGCCACGACGTGCTGGTGCGCTCCCCCCGCGGGATCGAGTTCGCGGGCCTGCTCACCGCCCGCGGCGCGACCGTCACCCCGGAGCCCGACGGCGCCTTCGTGGTCACCGGCCTGGACGCGGCCGGGATCGGCGACCTGGCCGCGGCCCACGGCATCGCCGTGCACGCCCTGGTGCCTAGGCAAGCCTCCCTCGAGGACGCCTACCTTGACCTCACCGGCGAAAGCGTCGACTACCACGGCACCATGCCACCGGCCGCACCGGGGCCTGCCGCGGGCTCCGTCACCGAAGGGACACCCACCCGATGAGCACCGTCACCACCGGCCAGGACCTGGCCCGCGCGGCCACGCCGTCGGCCGCCGTCCGGGCCCGCGACCTGCTCGCCAGCGAGTGGACCAAGTTCCGCTCGGTCCGCTCGAGCTACTGGACCCTGGCGGTGGCGGTGGTCACGCCCATCGGGTTCAGCGTCCTGCTCGCGTCGGCTTTCGCGTCCTCGCCGTCGGGCCGGACGCCGGTCGATCCGCTGCTGCCCGGCCTGCTCAGCCTGGACTACGCGGTGATCGCGGTCACCGTCCTCGGCGTGCTGTCGTTCAGCTCGGAGTTCGGCACCGGGCTGATCGGCACCACGTTCGCCGCGGCACCGCGGCGCCGGGCGGTGCTCGCCGCCAAGGCGGCGGTGACGGGCGTGGTGACGCTGGTCGCGGGCGAGGTAGTCGCCTTCGTCTCGTTCTTTGCCGTCCAGGCTATCCTGGCCGGGCACCACCTCAGCGTGTCCCTGTCCCGGCCCGGCGTGCCGGGGGCGGTGCTGGCCACGGGTGTCCTGCTAGCCGTGTGCGCCCTGATCGGCGTGGCGCTCGGCGCGATCATCCGGCACACCGCGGGCGGGATCGCCGCCGCCCTGGCGGTGATCGCCCTGCCGGCCATCGTGAGCGTGCTCCCGCCCCCGTGGAACGACCGGATCGGCCGGTTCGACCTGCTCGACGCGGCCCAGCAGGTCACGGCCCTGCACCCGCAGCCGAGCCTGTTCGCCCCGGCCCTGTCCCTGCTGGTCCTGCTCGCCTGGCCCGCCGTCGCCCTGGCCGCCGCGTCCCCGCTCATCACCCGCCGCGACATCTAACCGCAGAGCTTGATGAGCTCAGGGCCCGGTTCTGACGGCCTCTCAGCCTCGCGGTTCTGTCCCGGCCTGAAGGATCGCGGCGATGTCGTCCACGGTGTCGAGTTCTCCGGCGGCTACCTTCATGATCAGGTCGTAGGCCTCGTCGTTGGTGAGCGTGAGCCGCCGCCCGTTCAGGCCGGGATAGGCGTCGTGGCCGAAGGCAGTGGCCTGCGGCCGGGCTAGTGCGGCTTCGAGCAGTCCGTAATCACGCACGCTCACCGCTCACGACGGGCTCGTCGTCAGGACGGGACCAGGCACAAGATCTCGCCGTGCGGGATGAGGAACCAGCCGTCCTCGCTGGCCGCCCAGCGCCGCCAGCCCTGGGCCAGCCGTTCCAGGTCATCCCTGGTCGCCAGGCCATGCTCGACCGCCCGG
>JBEKGC010000683.1:0-6178 GCA_050013055.1 Streptosporangiaceae bacterium | reverse complement strand
CGGACGCTACCCGAAAATGCGCCAGAACAGATCGCCTTGCTGCGGCTGGACACCGACTGGTACGAATCTACCCGGCACGAGATGGAGACCTTGTTTCCGCGGCTGTCCCCCGGCGGAATACTTATCATCGACGACTACGGCGAGTGGCAAGGCGCCCGGCGAGCGGTCGACGAATACTTCGCGAATTATCCGGTGCTGCTCAACAGGATTGACTATACCGGGCGCATTATGGTCAAGCTGCCCTAGCGGTAGTCCGTTGCATCAAGGCGGTAGGTAGAGTTTCAGGCCGTGGCCTGCGGTGACGGGGGCGCTGGAGGCAGCGCTAGACGTCGCCCGCGACAACTCCGACAGCCGGATCCCGGTCGCCTCGAACACCGCCAGGACCGCGGCATCACGCCGGTCCGCGAAGCTCCTGCGCGCTCATGATGGGGCCAGGTCAGTAGCGGTGGGTTTGGTGGGGTGGTTGAGCAGGAGGTCAGCAGCGCGGGCGAGGACCTGGGCTCGCGTGCGGCCGCCATGGTCGGCGGCGAGGAAGTGCTCGCCGATCGCGACGCAGAAGGCAAGCAGGCTGCGGGCCTCGACCTCGTCGGCATCGGGGCAGACGGTGCCGATCATCTCACGGAGGAACGCCATCCGCCGGTTGTCCACCCGCCGCAGGCGCTCAGCGACCACCTCGTCGTGGCGGGCCCAGTCCCGGATCGCGAGGTCGATGGGCAGCAGGCGGTCGCTGGAGAAAGTAAGCACGCCCGCGTGCGCGATTTTGTTCCTAAGGTCGCCGCCCTCGCGCTCGACGCGGTCGATCACCTCGTCGACGCTCTCCCGCTCCCAGGCGTCCAGCATTGCCTCCAGCAGTGCATCGCGGTCGGCGAAGTAGCCGTAGAACCCGCCCTTGGTGACGCCGAGCCTCTTGGCCAGTGCCTCGACGCGTACGGCAGCCGGGCCGCCGTCACCCAGCGCCTGCAATCCTTCCTCGACCCATCTGTCGCGCGGCGTGCGAGTCACGCCCATGCTGTATCTCACTTCCTATATACGGCACCGTATATAACTATTAGGCTGCCTATATACGCCAGCGTATACATGGATGGAGGGATCGGGAGATGATTGCCGACTTTGTTGGCAGTGCCGTGGGGACGCACGAGGTCCCCAGATCCGTCCGGGCGCTTAGCTCGCTGCCCCAACCCGACTACGTCGACCTATTCACCCTGTCCACGGACACCGAGGCGACACCTGAGCAGTGGGCCCGCGCGATGTTCGGCGACGTCCCCCACGCCGCGGAGGTGCTGATCTGGCGCGGTCTGCTCGGTCTGCGCCTGGCCCGGGGACGATCGCCGGCGACCGTGGCCGGATGGCGGATCGGCGGGCGCGGCCAGGATTGGATCCGGCTCGAGGCTGCTTCCTGGTTCCTGAGCGGCAACCTCCTGGTCCATACAGCCGAGGGGCGGGTGTCGCTGGGGACTTTCCTGCACTATGACCGGCGCCTGGCCCGTGGCTGGTGGCCCCCGTTGTCCGCCATCCATCGCCGACTGGTACCCGGGCTGCTCCGCCAGGCCGCGACCCGGGTAGCGGCCGGCTCCGGGCGCGCGGACAGGACGACCCCGTAAGGCGGCTTCAGCTGCCTTACGGGGTCGCAGCTCGCCGCCGGAGCGCCGCGCGAACCTCGGGTCGGGTGGTCACTCGCGGCATGATGTGCGCTGCCCTCTTGCTGGCCGCGCCCAGGTGCCGGGACTTCTGACCAGGTGGGCCGGGTCGTATGGCCGTGGGCCGTGGCTTTGGCGAGTAGTGAGGTTGAAGTGGTTACCGGCGCCGGGATTCCCGGCGGGTTGTGGCCGGAGGAGAGGACGATGACTGTTCGCACGCGTGAGATCCCCGTACCAGTCTCCGGATCGGTCATGGGCTCAATGCCGCGCGGCCACACTGGCGTCGGCGCCGCCGCCAACGGCGTGTTCATCCAGGTCGGCAGTGCCCTCGGCGTCGCCGTTATCGGCAGCCTGCTGTCCACCCGCTACCAAGACCGGATGACCGCCGCGCTGGCCCCTCATCACCTGCCGCACGCGATCCAGGACACCATCCTCGGCTCGGTCGGCGGCCGGTCGCCCTAGCCGGCTGCGCCTTGGCTTTGGCGGTCCTGCCGGGCAGCCCATCTGCCGATGCCGGACCGGCCGCCGGTGCCCGTGCCGCCCGGCGGCCAGCACAAGACGATCACGAGACAGGCGGACCGGCTTGACCGGACAGCCAACTGGCTCAGCCAGGCCGCTGACCACTTCAGCCAGCATGGGCGCGGTCGCCACCAGCCTTGAGCCCAGGCCGAGGCGGCGACAAGCAGGAGGGTGCGGGTCCGTTACGGGGTGACCCAGCCGGTGAGGGCGTCCTGGAGCGGGTCACCAGTGCCGGCGTAGAGGGAGTTGGTGCCGGCCCACAAGACAGTCGCGCCTTGGCGGCGTTCGGGGTAGCGGGCGAGCATGGCGTTGAAGAAGCCGAGCGCGGTGCTGTTCTCCTTCAGGAGCTGGTCGGCGTCGTCGATGTACTGGCGGGTCTGGGCGATGGCCCGGGCGGGGTCGTCGTCAAGGTCTTTGTTCTTGTGGCTGGCCACGACCCAGCGCGGCCCCAGCTTCTCGACCGTGTCGATGGCCGCGCGCCAGGCGTCGCGGCCGCCGTCGGCGGACTCGCCGAGGTACTGGTGGACGCCGTTGTAGATCGCGTCGCCGGCCACCACCAGGCCGAGGTCGGGCACGTGCAGCACGGCGCAATCGTCGGTGTCGGTATGCCCGACCCCGACGAGGACCACGTCGTGGCCCTCAAGGGTGAAGCGGTTGCCCGGGACGCTGACTGCGGTGACCGGGGTCTGCGGGAGCAGCCCGGGCCACAGCTTGTCGTACAAGACCGGGCGGGCGGCCACGTTGCCCCGCATCTGCTCGATCGTGCCCGGCAGAGCGACAACCTGCGCGTCGAACCGGTCGGCTAGCATGCCGGCGGTGAACCAGTGATCGCCGTGGCCGTGGCTGGCGAAGATATGAGTGAGGTTCTTCCCGCTGGCCGCGACCCAGTCGCCGACCGCCTTGCCCTGGTCGACAGTGAATGGCGCCTCGGCCAGGACGGCGTCGTGTTCACCGTAGATCAGCGTGGTGGCCAGGGGGTCGAACATGTGGGGCTCGCCGTTGGGCAGGAGCCCGGGCAAGTTCGTCGGGACAGGGTCGGAGACGAAGACCTCGTAGCCGAGGATGCTGTCAGCAGACATGTTTACTCCTTGCTGAATGGACCGCAGGACTAGGGATCGCCTGATCGATCTCGCCGGAGGCGCTGAGAAAGGCCTTCACATCGGCGGCCTCGTCGATGTTAGTCATGACCCCCTTTCCTCCTCCTTGGGCATGTCGGTCTTCCGGTCGCGTCACGACCAGCCTGGTGAGCGTCCAACCTCAGGGTCACGCTCGGGGCCGGGCCGTCGCGCCCGTGTAGTCCCTGGCCCCTACCCTGGCCTGCCGGCCAGGAGCGTCTCCGGCGGATCCCATGGACGCGGCACCCGACACTGCAGTGCCAACCGAGGGCGGCCCAGGGGCTAGGACCAGGCGCTGCGGACGGTGACGCTGGCAACGGTCAGGTCGGGTACCGGGTCGGTCGGTGTGTTCCGGCAGCGAAGTGGCCGGATCAGTTTCCGGCGGCCCCCTCTGGCGCCAGGCCGGTCATCTTTTCGCTGAGCTCCCACAATTCCCGCGCCGCCGTGTCGTCGCGCGCGGCGGCCGACGGCTCACGCCGCTGGCGCTTGACGTAGTACCCGCCGGTCTCGCCCGCTACATCCGGCGAGGTAGCCAGGTAGACGATGGTGTCCGCGCCGCGTTCTGGCGAGGCCATGAACGGCCGGGCGATCGTGATGCCGAGCTTCAGCAGCGGCCTGGACTCCCGGCCGAAGCCCGTCCGCACCACACCCGGGTGGGCGCAGTTAGCCGTTACCCCGGTGCCTTCCAGCCTGCGGGCAAGCTCGCGGGTGAACAAGATGTTGGCCAGCTTGCTGTTGGCGTAGGACCGCCAGCTGTCCCACCCGTGCTCCAGGTTCGGGTCGCTGAGGTCCAGACGGGCGGCGGAGTGCGCGTCGGAGGTCACGGTGACCACCCGCGCGGGCCCGGACGCCGTCAGCTTCGGCAGCAGCAGGCTGGTCAGCAGGAAGGGCGCCAGGTGGTTGACCGCGAACACGTGCTCAAGGCCGTCCGGGGTGATCCGCCGTTCACCGAGCACCAGGCCGGCGTTGTTGATGAGCACGTCGATGCGCTCCAGCCCGGCGAGCCGGGCGGCCAGTTCGCGCACCTGTTCCAGCGAGGCGAGGTCGGCGATCTCCGCCCGTGGCGGCGACGTGCTCACCGCAGCGATCCGGGCCGCGGCCGCCTCGGTCCGGTCACGGTCGCGCCCTACCATCACGACCGTGGCGCCCAGCCTGGCCAGCGCGGCCGCCGCCGCCTGGCCGATCCCGGATGTCGCGCCCGTCACCACGCAAACCGTGCCCTTCATGCCCGCATGCTAGCCCAGCCGGCCCGGCCAGTCCGCTTTACCCGGCCGGCTACGTGCTGGGTGCGGCGGCGGCGAGTGCGGCGGCGAGGTCGCCGCTGCGGCCGAGGAGCCGGGCCAGGGCGATCGGGTCCATGTAGTCGTCGTAGCGGACGATCTCGCCGTCGCGCACCCGGATGACGCCGAGGGCGGTGAACCGGTACGGTCCCCCGGTGACGCTGGACTGGCCGTGGTGGGTGATTTGCGTGATCACCACCTGCGGGTCGCCGGTTTCCCAGATCTCCGCGTCGACCCCCTCCATGACGAACAGCTCCCGCGATCGCCCCCGCCCGGAGAAGTAGGCCCGGATGGCATCGCGGCCCCTGAGCTCCGGCGGCTGTCCCGGCGGCGCGAACGGGTAAGCCAGGACGCCATCGGCGGCGAACAGGTCGGCGAAGACCACTCCTTCCCCGGCCACCATCTTGCGGACCTGCTCGGCGACCTGGCGCGGCGTCAACGGCACAAGAGCCTCCTATAATCGGAACGATGACCCCGTTTAGACTATACGGAACGAGCGCCCCGGTTAGCAACCGTGCCTGACCGCCCGCTGCGCGCCGACGCGCGGCGCAACCGGGACAGGGTGCTGCGGGCGGCACGGGACGCATTCGCCGCCTCAGGCTACGGCGTGCCGCTCGACGAGATCGCCGCCCGCGCCGGAGTCGGCCCGGGAACGGTCTACCGCCACTTCCCCTCCAAGGAGAACCTGTTCGAGGCGGTGATCGCCGCCCGGGTCGCCGACCTCACCGACGACGCGCGCCGCCGGGCCGGCGATGCCGACCCGGGCGGCGCCTTCTTCGGCTTCCTCGGGCGGTTCCGCGAGGAAGTGGCGGCAAAACGCGACCTGCCCGACGCCATCGCGATCACCGGCCCGCTCCAGCGTGACCTTCATGCCGCCCTCGACGTCCTGCTGCGCCGCGCCCAGCAGGCAGGCGCGGTACGGGCAGACATCACCACGCCCGATCTCCTCACCTTGCTCAAGGGCCTGCTCCGCAGCATCAGCGACCTGCCGCCCGGAGCGGCAGGCCAGGATCTGACCGACCGGCTGCTCACCGTCATCACCGACGGCTTGCGGACGCGCCCTTGAGCCGGCGGCACGCCACGAGGCCCAGCGCCCAGAACATCCCATCCTGCCCAACCAGCTGAAGTTGATCAAGGGTTAAACAAGCGTGCCTAACGGTGGGAATGCGGGCGCGGAACGCGTGCGTGAGCGGGGGCTGGTCCTGCTTTACCTGCCGGAACTCCTGGCTGGCCCGGTAGGTAACGCTGTTGCCTGTCTCGGTGCGAGAACGTCCTGGCCTGGCTCGGCCGCTGGCGCTAGTCGGCCAGCTCCACGGTCAGGCCGATATGCCTGGCCAGCAGGCCCGCGTGCTCGCGCTCCTGGCGGCTGAACGATCGTGCCGCGCGGGTGAACCGGATGTGGTGCAGCGCGCCTCCGGGCGGGAGTCCGTCCTGGTGCACCAGCTTGATCCGCTTGCCTCCGGGCCAGGTCAGCTCGGCGGACCCGGGGCCGGCCGCTTCGGGCTGGCCGTCCAGGACGTCGCGGAACAGCCTGACCGCGCCGTCCAGGTCGCTGACGTGGTGCTCGATCAGGTCCAGGCGGGCCGGCGGGCCGGGGGCGGGCAGCTCCCGCGGTGGCGCGGACGGC
>JBEKGC010000682.1:0-2642 GCA_050013055.1 Streptosporangiaceae bacterium | reverse complement strand
GAGCCGGCCCCGATCACCTGGATGATCGCGGCGCACTCGGCGTTCTTGAGCATGTCCGCCAGCGACGCCTTCTGCACGTTGAGGATCTTGCCGCGGATGGGCAGCAGCGCCTGGAATTCCGAATCCCTGGCCACCTTCGCGGTGCCGAGCGCGGAGTCTCCCTCGACGATGAACAGCTCGCTGCGGTCATCGGCTGACCGGCAGTCAACCAGCTTGGCCGGCAGCGACGAGCTGGCCAGGGCGGACTTGCGGCGCTGGTTGTCGCGGTGCTCCCGGGCCGCGATGCGCGCCTTGGCCGCCGAGATCACCTTGTCAAGGACCGAGCGGGCCTGCTGCTTGGCTCCCCGCGGCGGGTTCTCCAGGTAGGCCTTGAGCTGCGCGCTCACCACCTGCGCGACGATCCGGGAGGCGGCCGGGGTGCCGAGCACCTCCTTGGTCTGCCCCTCGAACTGCGGCTCGGGCACCCGCACCGAGACCACCGCGACCAGGCCCTCCTGGGTGTCCTCCTTGGTCACCGGCTCGTCGCCGTTTTTCAGCAGCCGGGCCGCCCGGAGCTGATCGTTCAGCGTCCGGACCAGGGCCCGCTCGAAGCCGGTGACGTGGGTGCCGCCGTGCGGGGTGGCGATGACGTTGACGAACGAACGGACCACGCCGTCGTAACCCGCCCCCCACTGCAGCGCCACGTCGACGTCAAGCTCGCGCTCGACCTCGGTGGGGGTCATGTGCCCCCGGTCGTCAAGCACCGGGATCGTCTCGGTGAACTGGCCGGACCCGGTCAGCCGCAGCACCTCGGTGACCGGCTCACCGGACCCCAGGTGGGCGCAGAACTCGCTGATGCCGCCGTCGAAGCAGAACTCGGCGTGCCGCGCGGCGGCGGGCTCGGCGCCCCCCTCGGGCGCCTCCTCGCGGATGCTGATGGTCAGGCCGGGCACCAGGTAGGCGGTCTGCCTGGCCCGCTCGGTCAGCGCGTCGAAGCTGAACCTGGCGTCCTTGAGGAAGACCTGCCGGTCCGGCCAGAACCTGATCCTGGTCCCGGTGACTTTCTTAGCCGTCCGGGACAGCGGGCGCAGGCCGGCCCGCTTGGTGAAGTCCGCGTCCGGGCCGGGGGCGCCGAACTCACCGGTCACGCCGCGGCGGAAACTGGCCGCCCAGGTCTGCCCGTCCCTGTCCACCTCGACGTCCAGCCGCACGGCCAGCGCGTTGACGACCGAGGCGCCGACGCCGTGCAGGCCGCCGGAGGCCGTGTACGAGCCGCCGCCGAACTTGCCGCCCGCGTGCAGCCTGGTCATCACCAGCTCGACGCCGGTGAGCTTGGTCTTGCGCTCGACGTCGACCGGGATGCCGCGGCCGTTGTCCCTGACCTCGGCGGAGCCGTCGGCGTACAGCAGCACGTCGATCCGCGAGCAGTACCCGCCCAGCGCCTCGTCCACGGCGTTGTCGATGATCTCCCACAGGCAGTGCTGCAGCCCGCGGCCGTCGGTCGACCCGACGTACATGCCGGGACGCTTGCGCACCGCGTCCAGGCCCTCGAGGACCGACAGGTGCCGGGCGGTGTAGGCGTCGGGGCCCTTGGGGTCGGTGGTCCGGGGGGCAGCGAGGGTGGGCACGAGCGGCCGGTCTCCTTCCGGGAGCTGTCTAGTTGCCACAGTAGCCGCCGCGCCGGGTGCCCACGGCCTGCCACGCGGCGGGGCCAGGAAATCCCAGACCGGTCATGACGAAATGCATCAACCAACCGCAACTGGGTATATAGCTACCAAGATCCACACGGTGCCTGTGTGCCATCGGTACTCCCCCAGGGGTTCCGGCGGGGCGCGGGCACTGTGCGATTTGCGGGGCTTGTGACCACGCTTAGTTCGGGCGCGGTTTCGCTTGTGGCGTACACCACCCGGAGTGGGGAACGCTGACGGCGGGGTATGTGTTGTGCTGAGCTGTAAGGGCAGAAACCGAGCCAGCCGGATAGAGATGCCGGAGGCACGACGCGAAGGGAAGGCGACGTTGACCGGAGCGATAGCCCCCACCAAGCCGCTGACCGCGCTAGACGTCTGCGACCGATGCGGCGCCCAGGCGTACGTTCGCGTGCTACTCGCTAACGCGGGAGAGCTGCTTTTCTGTGCGCACCATGGCCGCGAGCACGCCCAGGCGCTGGCCAAGGTCGCCGTGGATATTCAGGACGAGAGCAACCGGCTGTCGCAGCCGCAGCCGCAATAGCACCACCCCGGGCCCCAGCCGGGCCCAGCAAGGACGCCGACGTCAGTTTTGTTCATGACGTCGGTTTTCTTTGTGCTCAAAACGAACCGTGGTGCGCGGGCACGCACCACGGTTCGTTCGGACTGAGGGTTTTAGTCCAGGTAGTCGCGGAGGACCTGAGACCGGGACGGGTGCCTGAGCTTGGACATCGTCTTGGACTCGATCTGGCGGATCCGCTCCCGGGTCACGCCGTAGACCTTGCCGATCTCGTCCAGGGTCTTGGGCTGGCCGTCGGTCAGCCCGAAGCGCATCGAGACGACTCCGGCCTCACGCTCGGACAGCGTGTCGAGCACCGAATGCAGCTGCTCTTGCAGCAGCGTGAAGCTGACCGCCTCGCCGGGCTGGATGGCCTCGGAGTCCTCGATCAGGTCGCCGAACTCGCTGTCGCCGTCCTC
>JBEKGC010000681.1:0-5798 GCA_050013055.1 Streptosporangiaceae bacterium | reverse complement strand
AACAAGCCGCAGCGGGAGTGCTTCGCCGCCGCCGTCACCTTCGCCAGGTCCGAGGGGATCATCCCGGCGCCGGAACCCTCGCACGCGCTCGCGGCCGTCATCGAGGAGGCCAAACGCTGCACGGAATCCGGCGAGCCGAAGGTCATCCTGACCGCGCTGTGCGGCCACGGGCACTTCGACATGGCCGCCTACGAACGTTACCTGTCCGGCGAGATGACCGACTTCGAGCTGTCCCAAGAGCGCATCGACGACGCCCTGAGCCGGCTGCCTGTGGTGGGTTAGGGGAGGTTAGCCACGGATCGTTCGGACAAAATCTTACGGCGGGAGCGGACGGCGGCGGCCAGCTCTTGCAGGGCCGCTGCCGTGGTCTCGAAGTCCATGCAGGCGTCGGTGACGCTTTGCCCGTAGGTGAGCGTGGCCGGCGGTCCCGGGTCCTGCTTGCCCGCGCGCAGGAAGCTTTCCAGCATCACGCCGGTCAGGCCGTCCTCGCCGGCCGCGACCTGCTGCGCGATCGAGGCCGCCACCAGCGGCTGGCGGCGGTAGTCCTTGCTGCTGTTGCCGTGGCTCGCGTCCACCATCAGCCGGCGCGGCAGCCCGGCGCCCGTGACCAGGTCCAGGGCCTGGGCGACGTGACTGGCCGCGTAGTTCGGGCCGCCGCGGCCGCCGCGCAGGATCACGTGGGTGTCCGGGTTCCCGCTCGTGTGGACCACCGCCGCGGCCCCCACCGGGGTGACGCCGAAGAACGTGTGCCCGGCGGCCGAGGCCCGGCACGCGTCCACCGCCACCTGGATGTCCCCGTCGGTGCCGTTCTTGAACCCGACCGGCATCGACAGGCCGGAGGCGAGCTGCCTGTGCACCTGGCTTTCCGTGGTCCGCGCGCCGATCGCACCCCAGGTCACCGTGTCCGCGATGTACTGCGGGGTGATCGGGTCCAGCCACTCGCAGCCCACCGGCAGACCGAGAGCCAGGACGTCGAGCAGCAGCCGCCGCGCGATCCGCAGGCCCCGGTGGACGTCGTGCCTGCCGTCCATCCCCGGGTCGTTGATCAGGCCCTTCCACCCGGTCACCGTCCGCGGCTTCTCGAAGTACACCCGCATCACGACCAGCAGGTCGGCCCGGACCCGGTCGCTCACCGCCCGCAGCCGGCCCGCGTAGTCAAGCGCGGCCACCGGATCGTGCACCGAACACGGGCCGGCGATGACCAGCAGGCGGTCGTCGGAGGAATCGAGGACGGCACGGACCTCGCCGCGGGTGCGCTCCACCGTCTGCACCGCGTCGGCGGACAGCGGCAGCTCCTCGATCAGCGCAGCTGGCGCGAGCAGCGGCTCGTAGCCGGTGACGCGGGTATCCCCGGTACTTGGCATCAGGCGGATCTCCTCCCGGGCGGGCGGCTGCCCGGACCCCGGGAGCCAGCACACCCCTTTAGCGGCAGACCATGGTCTGCAGTCTCACTGGCTCCAGGCGGCGGTAAGCGCAGACGACTGGCCCGGCCTCCTCCTGGAGCCAGGCTAAAGCGCCAATACCACCGTGACACGGCACCGATGCTACACCCTGGCCCAGGCGTTAGTTTGCGGCCTTCCGCACCGCCTTGGCCCGCCGGGAGTCGGCGCGGCGGTGGCGCCGGGCTACCGTCCGGAGCTGGCTGATCCGGGCCGCGCCGGCCAGCACGACCAGGAGCACGCCGCAGACCGCCGCCAACAGCAGGGCCACGCCGAGCGGGAGATGGCCGTGCGCGCCCATGTAAGACACCTGGACCGTCTTGCTGTTCTGCAGGATGAAGATCAGCAAGAGCAGCAGGACCACGGCAAAGAAGCCCACCGCGACCCACAGGCCGCTGGTCCTGGTGCGCTTGATCTTCAGCGGCGGCGCCTGCGGAGGCAGCTGAGGGGACTGAGGGGGCTGAGGGGACTGAGGGGGCTGAGGGGGCGCCGCCTCGGCGGGTGCGGCCGGGCCGTCCGGGACCGCCTGGGTACCGGGCTGCGACTCGTCCGCGGGGTATTGCTCCAGGCTGGCATCTTGCGCCGACGTCTCCGTGCCGACGCCAGGCCCGGGGAAGGGACCAGAGGTCGGAGTCGGTGTCGGCTGTGGTTCCGTGCTCATGTGGGGAACCCCCCGTCTATACGGCTGGAGCATGCCCGTCAATCCTGCCCAGCCTCGCGAAGGTTATACCTGCCGCAGGTTACGGTCCGGCCGCAGGTCAGCCGCCCAGAGCCGCAGGTCAGCCGCCCAGAGCCGCAGGTCAGCCGCCCAGAGCCGCAGGTCAGCCGCCCAGAGCCGCAGGTCAGCCGCCCAGATATTCAGCTTGCTGAAGATGGACGCGGTGTGCTTGGCCACGGCCCGTTCGGTGATCACCAGGCGCTGCCCGATGGCGGCGTTGGACCGGCCCTCGGCCATCAACGCGAGTACCTCGCGTTCGCGCGGGCTCAGCACGGTCAGGGTGCCGTCGCCGATCGCCGCGGGCCTGCCGCGCGGGACGGTGTACCTAGTGCCGCATCAATGAGCGTTCGCCCCGATTACCGGCAGCGAAGGGTCGCGCCCGGCAGCGACTGGCCGTCCTGCGGACCCTGCCCGCGGTCCCCGTGGGCCCCGCCCGCCCCATCCTGCACGCCCGTGCTGCCTTGCTCCCGCTCGCGAGGCACCACGATGGTCCATCGTTGTTGTTCCCGCAACATCAATGGTCCATCGTCGTGGTCGGGCCCGGGGCCGACGGCGGCTGGAAGCGGGGCGAACGTTAGCTGCCGCGGCACTAGGTCTACCTGGAGAACCCGGGTGTCAGTCCCGCGGGGTGAGGGCGGCGGCCAGCGCGGTGACCGCCGCGTCGACGGCCACCCGGGCGGTCAGCGCGTGCGTGTGGGCCCGGTCCACCTCACCCAGGGCGATGCAGTCAAAGGCGACCTGCGCGTCGTGCTCGGCGGCCTGGAGTTCGCGCATCGCCTCGGCCAGCGCTGGGCTGTTCTCCGGTTCGTCTAGCGCCGGACTGATGCGCTCGGTCCCTGGCTCCGCCATCGTCGCCCTTCCCTTCCGGTTGGATCCCCGTCTAGCTGCGAAGATGAACTGCTACCCAGGCTGGCCGCGGTCATGTCCGCCGGCCCGGCACGTCGTTGCGGTAGGTTCGGCGCAGGGCCGGCGCGGCCCGTGATCACGGGAAATCGGAGCGACCCGGGTCCGGGCCACGTTCTGGCTCCTGGACGCCCCCGATTCGCTCCAGGTCCAGAGCCATCGCAACGCCGACGGCGCGGGGATCGGCTTCTTCGACCCGGCCGGCGAACCGGTGCTCGATAAGCAGCCGGAAGCGGCGTTCCGTGACCAGGAGTTCACGCACGAGGCGCAGCAGGCGGAGTCGCCGGTCTTCGTCGCGCACGTCCGGTTCGCCAGCGTCGGGGGCCGGACGGTGCAGAACACGCATCCATTCTCGATGGCCGGACGGATCATGGCGCACAACGGCGGGTTCGGCGAGCTGGCGGAGCTCGACGCGCAGCTCGGTTCCTACCGCGACCTGGTGCTCGGGGATACCGACTCCGAACGGTACTTCGCGCTGATCACCCAGCAGACCGACGCGCACGGCGGTGATGTCGGCGCCGGGATCACCGCGGCGGCCGGCTGGATCGCGGCCCGGCTGCCGGTCTCGTCGCTGAACACGATCGTGGCGGCGGCGGGCCAGCTGTGGGCGCTGCGCTACCCCGGCCAGCACGCCCTGCACGTCCTCGAGCGCCCCGCCGGGCCAAGCCAGCGCCCGGCCGGGCCAAGCCAGGGCGCGGCCGGGCCAAGCCAGGGCGCGGCCGGGCCAAGCCAGGGCGCGGCCGGGCCAAGCCAGGGCGCGGCCGGCGGGATGCACGTGCGCAGCTCGATATCCTCGGTGCACGCGCCCGACCTCGCGGACACGGCCGCTGTGGTGGTGGCGTCCGAGCAGCTGGACGGCGAGAGCGGCTGGCGGATGCTGGCCTCGGGGGAACTCGTGCACGTCCGGCCCGACCTCAGCGTGCACGCGCAGCTCGCGCTCCCCCAGTCCCCCGCCCACCTCATGCCGCTCCCCGCCGGCAACCCCAACATCGACACCTGATGGCGAGTCACATGATCACGAAGACTTGACAGTCTGGGCAGACTGTGAACTCTTCGGGATCATGGCGGAGGAGTCGTACGGTGTAGCCCCGACCGGATTCGAACCGGCGTTACCGCCTTGAGAGGGCGACGTCCTAGGCCTCTAGACGACGGGGCCGTGCATCCCCGGCAGGAAGCAACTCTCTCCTGTGGGGCCTAACTTCTGGCAAGGCCAGCGGCGTTCAGACTACCGCCTTGCCCCCGGTGTGGCCAACCGGCGGTCACACCGAACGCTTCATCCCGGTTCATCACGTTTCATGACAACGAGCCGGGATGAACAAACGCGGACGTAGATCGCGTCCGCGTTGTCACCCAACCTGCTGGGGTACCAGGACTCGAACCTAGACTAACAGGGCCAGAACCTGTCGGGCTGCCAATTACCCCATACCCCAATGGCATCGAGCCCGGCGGGCCGGGCGCGCCCACGAAGTCTAGCGGACTGGCGTGCGTCAGCCAAAACAAAACAGGTAAAGCCGCCACGGCGGACATCGGGCTGGTCCGTCCCATCGGCTCAGCGCCCCGGCGCGAAGAGCGAGCGGCCAGGTTCGACGAGCGGCGACGGCGGGTCGATGGCGGTCAGGCCGGCCTCGCGGTCGAGGCGGAGCCAGCGGGTAATCCCGGCCGCGCCCAGGAACGGCACGTCGTGGCTGGCGATGACGATCGCGCCGCGGTAGCTTTCCAGCGCCTGGCGCAGCTGCCGGACGGACGCCATGTCCAGGTTGTTCGTCGGCTCGTCGAGCAGCAGCAGCTGGGGGGCGGGCTGGGCGAGGAGCAGGGCGGCGAGCACGGCCCGGAACCGCTCACCGCCCGAGAGCGTGCCGGCCGGCTGGCTGGCCCGGTCCCCGCGGAAGCCGAACCGGGCCAGGCTCGCCCGGACCTCGTTGACCGACGCCGACGGCGCCGCCGCCCGAATGTTGTCGACCACGGTCAGCTGATCGTCGAGGGTATCGAGCCGCTGGGGCAGGTAGCCGACCGCTGCTCCCCGGCGGACGGTGACCCCGGGCAGCGTGGCCGCGCCCGCGATGGCGCGCAGCAGGGTCGTTTTACCTGCGCCGTTCGGGCCGGTCAGGGCCACCCGCTCCGGACCGCGGAGGATGAGCTCCGCGAGCGCGCCGAGCCGGGCGGCCCCGGGCGCCGGGACGGCCCCGGGCGCCGGGACGGCCCCGGGCGCCGGGGCGGTCCCGGGCGCCGGGGCGGCGGCGGGGTGCCAGCGGGCGGCGGCTAGTCCGCTGAGGGTCAGCACGGTGCGGCCCGCCGGGACGGCGGTGGCGGGCAGGTCGACCCGGATCCTGGCGTCGTCCCTGACCGCCTGCTCGGCTTCGGTCAGCCGGTCACGAGCCGCCGCCAGGCGGTCGGCGTGCAGTTCCCGCGAGCGGCCCGCGGACTCCTGGGCATGCTTCTTGCGCGCGTCGACGGCCCCATGGGACAGGCTGCCCGACGCGGCGAGCTTACGGCCCTGCCGGTCGCGCGTGGCCTGTTTCACCTGCGCGTCGACCATATCCCGCCGTTCGCGACGGACCTCAGCGCTGGCCGTGGTGACCGCTCGCTGCGCCGCCTCCTGCTCGGCCGCAAGCAGCCGCTCGTAGGCCGCCAGGTTGCCGCCGTACATCCGGACCTCCCCGCCGGACAGGTCGGCGACCTGATCGACCAGCCCGAGCAGCTCGCGGTCATGGCTGACGATCACCATCACGCCGGTCCAG
>JBEKGC010000680.1:0-2648 GCA_050013055.1 Streptosporangiaceae bacterium | reverse complement strand
CGGGGCCCGTCGTAGTCGTTGACGGCGTAGTGCCAGGTGGCAAGGTTGTCCCACAGGACGAAGTCGCCCGGCTTCCAGCCGAAGCTGACGGTGTAGTTGGGGGAGGAGGCGTGCGCTTGCAAGAAGGGCAGCAGGGCCTGGCTTTCGGCCTCGGTGACGCCGGTCAGCCGCAGCGCCCCGGTGCTGATAAACAGTCCTTTGCGGCCGGTGTGGCGGTGGGCACGGACGACCGGGTGCTCGACCGTCTCGGTGACCGGCGGCCGCTGGCTGGTGCCGTCGCCCGGGTAGGCGCTGTAGACAGCGCTGACCGACTCCAGCAGTTCCTGCACGGGCTGGGACAGGCCGTCGTAGGCCGCCTGCAGGTCGGCCCACAGCGTGCGGCCGCCGACCTCGGGCACCACCTGGTAGGTAAGTGACTCGATGTGGAACGGCGGGGTGCGCCAGGTGCCGCCTATGTGCCAGCGGTCGGCGGTGCCCGTCTCGTAGTTGAACGGGTAGACCAGCCGGGTGTCCGGATGGCGCTTGACCCACAGGGGGTGGTCGAACGGCTCGTCGAAGATGCGCACCGCCTCCACGTGCTGGAGCGGGGACAGGTTCTGGCCGCGGAAGACCAGGATCTTGTAGCTCCAGAAAGCCTCCCGCAGGGCTTCCGCGGTGGCCTGGTCAACGGGCTGGGTGAAGTCGACGCCCTCGATCTCGGCGCCGATCAAGGGGCTGGCGGGCCGGACTTCGAAACGGCTGGTCAGGGTCTCGGTCACGTGATCCTCCTTGAGCAGGTCCGTGGAATCAGATAAATCCTACTTATCCGACCGGTTTATTCAATCGTGATCTTCGGGCCGTGATCGCCGGTGGCGGCATGAACCGGCTGCGCTCCTCAGACGTGCTGCGGCGCGAAGGCACCGCGGTAGCAGGCAGCTGGATGCCGCTCGGAAACCCGGTCGCCGCGGCCGAAGAGCTTGTGCCTGAGCGAGCCGTCGGCGTACTCCCGCTGCATCAGGCCCCGCCCCTGCAGGACCGGCACCACGTGGTCGACGAACTCTTCGTACGGCGCCGGGCTCCTCCCGGCGTTCACCAGGTTGACCCCGTCGAGCCCGGCGTCCCGCCAGGCCGCCAGCTCATCGGCGATCTGCTCGGGGGTGCCCACGATCCGCCCGCCGGCCGCGGTGCAGGACGACAGCGGGGCGCCGCCGGCCTGCTCCTCCAGCGCGGCTGCCTTCCGCCTGGCCTCAGCCTCGGTACCGCCCGTTACGACGTGCAGTCCCTGGAAGAACATGATGTCCTGGAGCAGGCGGCCATGGCGCGCGGAGCGCGCGCGGATGTCAGCGGTGTCGTGCCCGGCCGCGGCCGGGCTGGGGGACTGAATGAGGACCACCTCGGCATTCCTGGCCGCGAATACGCGGTCCGCCTCGGACGCGGCCGCCCGGAACAGCAGCGGCGTGCGCTGTGGCGACGGGCTCACCGGGTGCGGTCCCGCCACCTGGTACCGCGGACCCCGGTGGTTGATCCGGTGAACCTTGCCCTCCCGGCCGTAATCGCCGTCCCGGCCGCCTGGGCGCAGCGCGTCCTCATCCCAGGAGCCCTCCCAGAGTTTGTAGGTCACGTCGACGTACTCCTCCGTCCACGCGCCGGGCGGGTCGTCGGTTACGTTCCACGCGATCCTCCCCTTGCTGGCATGATCGAGGTTTGAGATGCGCCGGGCGAAGTTGAGGGGATCCTCCTGCCCAGCCGAGGCGGTGAAAGCGATGCCGAGATGCCGGGTGACGTACGCGATCGCGCCCGCCAGCACCGAGGCATCGCTGCCCGGTGTCCGGAAGCTGCCCCCGGCGTATCCGCCCTCCTCGCGGCTTCGGCGGGCCTGGAGCCCCGCGGCGCCCGCGAAGAACACGGCGTCGAACTTCCCGCGCTCGAGCGTCCTGGCGAGGCGGACCCAGCGCTCAAGGTCGTCGAAGTCGGTCTGACGGGGCAGGGCCGGGCGCCAGCTGCCCGCCACCGGGTCGGCCGTGGTGTTGATGATGATGAAGGCCGCGAAATGCAGCGGATGTGATCGTGCGGATGGCACGGCGGACATGGGCTCTCCTGGGGCGGTACGCAGATAAGAACGCCAGCGCGCGGGAAACGAGCGCGGCAGCCGGACGATGACGGGCGAAGCCAGTACGGCTCGGTCAGGTCACCAACACAGGCAGCTGGCGGTCCGGCGAAGGTCGACGTGAAGTCGGTGCACTGGCACCTGCATGGCCGGCCTCCTTTCTTGCTGCCCCAGCTAAGGGTATCCCTACTAAAACTATAGGCTTTATCGGAATTATTGGCAATCCGAACGCATCCCCGTTGCTCAGGCGCGGCCTCCGCAGACCACCCCGCCCCGGCACGGGCGCTCCGGACCCGCAAGGAGCCCGGCTGTGTCGGTGGCGCGAGCGGCCTTAGGCGCCGCCTTGATCCCTAAGTGGCCGAAAGCGGCAACCCCGCACGTCGGACCCCTGCGCGTGGTCTCCGGCATGGAGGGCGGTTCCGCAGGCCGCTGCCTTTTGCGGTTCCTGGCGCTTATGATGACGTAACTCGAAGCGTCTCTGCCGAGATGGCTGCGCGCAGAACTGATTGATCTGTCAGCAACTGTTCCGATCGGGCTCGCTGACCACCAGGCGCACAGAATC
>JBEKGC010000679.1:0-2660 GCA_050013055.1 Streptosporangiaceae bacterium | reverse complement strand
CTCGAGCCAGCCACGCACCGTGGCCTCCTGCCTGGTCCTGCGCATGGCCGGGATCGCCAGCTCGACCAGGTCCGCCGCCCGCCCGAAATCCTCGGCGGCCAGCGCGTGGCTGATGGCTGCCGACGGCTCGCCGTTCTGCTGGTACCACGCGCTCGCCCGCCGGTGCAGGTCCGGCACCTGGCCGGGCTGCTCGTCGAGCAGCCGCGCCTGCAGCACGTCGGCAAACAGACGGTGGTAGCGGTACCACCGGCGGCGATCATCCAGCGGCACCAGGAACAAGTTCCCTCGCTCGAGCGCCGCCAGCATGGCCTTGCCGCCGCCCTGCCCGGTGACCGCGTCGCACAGCGGACCGCTCAGCCGGCCCAGGATCGAGGTCTGCAGCAAGAAGGCCTGGACACGCTCGGGCTGACGCTGCAGCACCTCCTCGGCCAGGTAGTCCACAACGTAACGATCATCTCCCGCGAAACCGGCGATGAAGCCGGCCACGTCGTCTCGCCCCTGCATCGACAGCGCCGCCAGCTGCAGCGCGGCGATCCAGCCCTCGGTCCGTCCCTCCAGCGCGGCCACGTCCCGCGCCGTCAGTTGCAGGCCCATCATCTCGTTGAGGTACGCCGCCGCCTCATCGGGCGTGAAGCGCAGGTCGGCCGCGCGGACCTCGACCAGCTCGCCGCGCGCCCGCCACCGGGCCAGCGGCAACGCGGGATCGGCCCGGCTGGCGATCACCACGTGCAGCCACGGAGGCAGATGGTCGAGCAGGAACGCCATCCCGTCCTGCACATCGCGCGCGTCGATGACGTGGTAGTCATCGAGCACAAGCACGACCTCGGCCGCGGTGGCGCCCAGCTCGTTGAGCAGCGCGGTCAGCACCGTCTCGATCGGCGGCGGCTGGGGCGCCTGCAGGAAGGCCAGCGCACCCTCGCCGACCCCGGATGCCACCGTCCGCAACGCGGCGATCAGATAGGTCCAGAAGGACGCGGGATCATTGTCGCCCCGGTCGAGCGACAGCCACGCGGCCAGCCGCTCACCGGCCGGCGCGGCCGGTCCCGCCGCCAGCCACTCGGTGAGCAGCGTGGTCTTGCCGAAGCCAGCGGGTGCCGAGACGAGCATCAGCTTCGACGCGATCCCGCGGTCCAGCCGCTCGATCAGCCGCGGACGCGGCACCAGACCGCGTCGTGACCTCGGGACATACAACTTCGTCTCGAGCAGGGGGGCCGGCACCAGAGGATCTCCTGGGTGGCCAGCTTCCTTCGGCGGGGTGACCACCTGAGCCGAAGCCGGGCCGGCCGGGGCGCTGGCCGGGCCGAGCGACGGGTCCTGGGCCAGGATGCGGGCCTGGAGTTCCCGCAAGGGCTGTCCGGGTTCGATGCCCAGCTCGTCGACCAGACGAGCACGGATTTCTGTGTAGGCGCGCAAGGCCTCGGCCTGCCGTCCGTTCCGGTACAGGACGAGGATGAGCAGCTCCCACAGGCGCTCGCGCAGCGGGTGTTCCCGGCACAGCGCCTCCAGTTCGCCGGCGAGCTCACCGTAGCGCCCCAGGCCCAGGTCAGCTCCGGCCCGGGATTCGATCGCCACCAAAGTCAGCTCGTCCAGATGGGCCCGTTCGGCATCAAAAAAACTTGCATAAGTGAACTCGGCCAGCGGCTCGCCGCGCCGCAGGCGGAGGGCCTCGCCCAGAGCGGCCGCCGCCGGCGCCATCTCGCCGTCGGCGGCCAGCCGCTGGCCCTTCGCGACCAGCTGCTCGAAGCGGACGACGTCGACCTCGTCGGGTCTGGCGGTCAGGGCGTAGCCGGCTTCGGTGGTGAGGATCGCCGCCGCCCCGAGGGTACGGCGCAGCTGGCCGATCTGCGTCTGCAGGGCATTGGCCGGGTTCGCCGCCTGCCCGTCGCCCCACAACAGGTCGATCAGCCGGTCGGCGCTGACCGGCTGCCCCCGCTGCAGCGCCAGCAGGGCTAGCAGGGCTCGCTGCTTGGCGCCGCGAACCGGCACCAGCACGCCACCAGCTAGCGCTTCGAGCTCGCCGAACAGCCGGACCTCCATGACCTCCACCGTACGGCCGTCGCTCAGGCAGCCTCACCGCGCTGACCGATATGCCCCAAATCGTCCCCGGCCACAGCGCCACGACAGTACCGCCACAGGCCCCGAACGCAGGCTTACGTCCAAGACCCGAGCACATCGAGGGAAGGAGCGATCATGATCGAGATTGATGGCCTGACTAAACGGTACGGCGACAAGACCGCCGTCGACCGGCTGAGCTTCGTCGTGGAACCGGGCGTGGTGACCGGGTTCCTCGGCCCGAACGGAGCCGGGAAGTCCACCACGATGCGGATGATCGCCGGCCTGGACCGGCCGAGCAGCGGGACGGTGCGGGTCAACGGCAAGCACTACCCGAAGGCACCTGCCCCGATGGCCGAGCCCGGCATCTTGCTGGACGCCATGTCGGTGCACCCGGGCCTGTCGGCCCGCAGCAACCTGCTGGCGCTGGCCCGGACGGCCGGCATCGGCCGCCGCCGGGTGGATGAGGTGATCGGGCTGGCCGGGCCTCACCAAGCGCTACGGCAAGGCGGTTGCCGTCGATGGCGTCTCCAGCGGACGCCTGGACCCCAATCCGCCGCCGGGCTCATCGCCGGCTCGGCACTCGGCGCGTTCCAGCCGCACCACAG
>JBEKGC010000678.1:0-2660 GCA_050013055.1 Streptosporangiaceae bacterium | reverse complement strand
GGGTCGAGGATCCGTCCCGCGCTGCAGTCCGCGCATATCCGCCCGGTGGCCAGTGGCGGGAAGAACCGGCTGGACAATGGCTTGCTGCTCAGGTCGGACGTGCACGCGATGTTCGACGGCGGCTACCTCGGTGTAGACCCGGCCTACCGGCTGCGGGTCAGCCCCAGGCTGCGGGACGAGTTCGGCAACGGCGAGCAGTTCTACGCCCAGGCCGGGCAGCTCATCGCGTTGCCCGAGCACCGGATCGACCGACCGCAGCGCGAGCTCCTCGAATGGCACCTCGACGAGGTGTTCAAGGCATCTTGACCGTTTTTGTGTCTGGTTGTGACCGCGCAACCGACCGCCAGGGCGGCACCGCCGACGAGGAAGAGTTCGGCCCTGGCTCCGCGTGCCGCGAGTTCCGCGCGACGTCGAGACACTGCCAGGAGCGTGAACCCCCGTCAGGAAACATGCCCCAGGCCGAACCAGGGGCGCGACGAGATATGACAGCATGACTGTGTGAGCATGCGAGTGCCCGAGCGGGAAACGCGGCTGGAAGCCGCGGAGTATCTCGCCGCGCCGCCGGACGCGTTCGGCGATATCGAGGTCGTCGATGGGCTCGTGGTCTACAACATGGCGCAGTCAGAGTTGCATGACCTCGTGGTGCGCCGGCTGGCCGCAGCTCTGGAGAACGCCCGTCCGGCTGAGGGATCGTGCTTCCGGGTCAGCTCGGATGTCGCGGTAAGGTTCGCGGACGCCGCGAGTTCGTCGGCCGACCGCAGGCTCAACATCCGGTACCCCGACATCGTCCTGCGCGACTGTGACCCCTATGACGTGAACACCGTACAGGATCACATCCAGCTCATCGTCCAGGTGACCTCGGAGGCGACCGTCGAGATCGACACCACGGCCAAGCGTCTCCAGTACGCCGCCGCTGGGGTTCCGGGATATCTGGTCATCCATTTCGACAAGGACTGGGCGCGGATCAGCGAGATGGAGGAGTACCGCCTCGACTGGTCTGGCCGCCGGTACCTCGCGCACGCCGTGCACCGCCGGGCGCTGATCCTGGATGAGCCGCTCCGCCTCACCGTGACGTTCGAGGACCTCCAGCGTCCCTGAAGTCCTGGACAGAGCAGGTACCAGCCGGCCGCGATCGCGCAGCAGGCCCCGATACCAGCGACCAGAGATATCGATCTCACGCCGGAGACAGGCCCGGAGAACCTAGCCCGGCTGTCGCTGGCGCTGACGGAGCTCAGCGCGCGAATTCGGACCGAGGGAGTACCGCCGCGATCCCTGGCGCATCCGCCGCAGTGGCGTCTCGGACGGACGCCATGATGCGTAATCCTATCGAGTCGCGGCATCTACCCTTGGATGCCAGACTTGAGCGATGATAGGCGCTGTCCCGCTCGCCGTTGAGCTGAAGGACGTCAGGAAGCATTTCGGGCAGGTGCAGGCGGTCAGGGATGTAGACGTGAGCATCGCGTCGGGAGAAATTGTGGCGATGCTCGGGCCGAACGGCGCGGGCAAGACGTCCACCATTGACATCATCCTCGGCTTGTCCCGGCAGACGTCCGGGCGAGCGCTCGTTTTCGGCATGCACCCCCGGCAGGCAGTCACCCGCGGCCTGGTCTCGGCGGTGATGCAGACGGGCGGGCTCCTGAAAGACCTGACCGTCAAGGAGACCGTGCAGTACACCGCCAGCCTGTTCGCACGGAGCAAGCCGACCGCCGAGGTGCTGGACCGGGCGGGAATCACCCAGATCGCGGACCGCCGGGTGGGAAAGTGCTCGGGCGGCGAGCAGCAGCGGCTCAGATTCGCCATGGCATTGGTCTCCGACCCCGAACTGCTTGTCCTGGACGAGCCGACCACCGGGATGGACGTCGAGGGGCGGCGTAGCTTCTGGGCGTCAATCCGTAAGGACGCCGAGCAGGGCAGGACGGTACTGTTCGCCACGCACTACCTGGAGGAAGCGGACGCCTATGCCGACCGGATCATCCTGCTGCGGCACGGGCAGAAGATTGCCGACGGCACCGCATCCGAGATCAAGGCGATGTCGGCGGGCCGCACCGTGCGGGTCACCATGGCCGAGGCCAGCGAGGCTGAGCTCCGCGCCATCCCCGGCGCGGACAGCGTGGAGATCCGCGGCGAGACCGTCCTCATCCATGCGAACGACAGCGACGCGGTGGCCAGGTACCTGCTGACGCGCACCTCAGCCAGGGACCTTGAAATCACCGCTCGCGGCATCGAGGACGCGTTCCTCGCACTGACCGGCGACGACGCCGAGCCAGGCAGCGTGAACACTGGAGCTATCGGATGACCACAACGTCAGTGCCAGATCTGAGCGGCCGACGGCCCCCGGGCCTCGGCGGCTTCAACCTGACCGCGCTGAATCTGGAGATCCGCCGGCTGCGGCGGAACCCGCGCGCCGTCATCATCACGGTCATCGTCCCGGTGATCTTCTTCTTCGCCTTCGGGCTGAATAAAACGAACACGACAGGCAACTACGGCCATGGGAACTACGCGGCGTGGGTTCTGGTCAGCCTTGCGCTTTATGGCGCCATATTCTCGACCACCTACACGGGCGCGGGGGTGTCCGTCGAGCGCGCCCAGGGCTGGAGCAGGCAGCTCCGGCTGACGCCGCTATCGCCTGCCGCCTACATCGGCATGAAGGTGGCGACCGC
>JBEKGC010000677.1:0-2676 GCA_050013055.1 Streptosporangiaceae bacterium | reverse complement strand
CGGGATCTGGCTCTGCCCTCCTGAGAGATTTCCCTTACGTTTACCCGGAGATCATGCTGATCGTGAGGGTAAGCGCAGGAGTGGAGCCAAGCAATAACACGGTGATATAACACGGTGAGATAATCAGCATGAGGCTCACAGCCGAGCGGCGGGTTCAACAAGAACCAGGAACGCTCCCCAGTGATCGCGCCACCGCGGGCGGCCTGCAGCTCAACACCAGGGACTTTAGGTGTTTGGGTTGTCGAGAGGTGTTCCTGTCCTGGTGTTCTGTGTCTGTTCTTGGGTCCGTTTCGGTGTTGACGTTTCCGGGGTCCGGGTATGGCTGCTGCCCGCGTGTCGCGGCGGGCCTGGCGCGCGGTTCCACGGTCCGCGGTCCCGGGCGGGCCGGGGCGGTTCCTCCTTTCCTGACGGGCTCGTCTTGGCGGCGGGCTAGCTGAAGCCGGGTGCGAACACGGTGACCTGGGGTTTCCCGGTGACGGTCGTCTTGGTCGCGGTGGCGTGCGCGAATTTCGGGCGTGCTTTCCGGGCGCGTTCTGAGTGGCGCTGCCGGCCGGGGACGTTGAGGGCATGCAGGGCGGCGCGGGCGGCGGCGTCGCCTGCGGCGGCGATCGCTTCCAGCGATGACGAGGACGTGACCTGGGAGGATGTCATGGAGCGGATCGCGTGCCGCCAGGCGGCGGTGAAGGATTCCTCGTCCGCGGTGACCGGGGCGCGGTCTTCGCGCCGCAGGGAGCGGGCCGCGGCGGCCTCGGTGCGCAGCGCCGCGGCCGCGCTGGCGCGGACCAGCTGGGTGCCGGTCAGCCAGGCCCAGGCTTCGGAGATCACCAGCCGCGGGGACCCGGACCGCAGGACCGGGCCGCTGGTGCGGTTCCCGGCGCCGGTGATCGTGGCCTTGTCCTCCCCGAACGTGGTCTCCGACGCGCTCCACCTGGTCAGGTATGCCTCCCGTACCGCATCAGCGGGCGCGGCCTGGTGGTCGGTGAGGGTGGTGATCACGGTGCAGGTCTGGGAGACCTGGGTCCCGTCGCCGCCGGGCAGGACCGCGTTGTGCTCGGCGGCGCGGACCGGCAGCCGGTCCTGCTTCTTCCCGGACGGGGCGTTCAGCCAGGTCATCCGGGATCCGTCGGGCAGCCAGCCGCCGCCAGGCGGCAGCGGCAGCGCGACCGTGGCGCTCACCCGGGCGACGACGTGCCCGCCCGCGTCCAGGATCGCGGTGATCAGGTCATAGCCGGGTAGGGTGGGCTGCACGGCGAGGTTCCGTGTCCTTTTTGTATGGATACGGGCCTTTTCCGTGCAGCCTCCCTCCAAACCCGGCGTGCACCTTTCGATGCACCGGGCTTTCCGGCGATTTATGCCGCGTTCGCGACGGGGTTCGCGTGGATGTGCTCGTGGCACGGAGCGCAGACGATAAGCGTCTTGCGCCGCATTCTGGCCATGAGGGCCGCCCACGCGGGCTGGCCCGGGCCCGGTTCCCCGAGCTCTTTGAGACCGGCGACCTGGTGGACTGTCACCACTGAGCCGGTTTCGCATAGCTCGCATTCCCGCTTGCGGAGCCTTCTGGTCAGCTCTTTGCGCGGGTGGGGGACCGGGACGGGCGTGTGGTCGCGGATGACCGCCCGCCGGTCTTGCCGCAGGATGATCCCGCCGAATCGTGCTACCAGGTCCGGCTTGCCTTCTCGCTTCCGCCTGGCCTCGAAGCAGGTCCTCGGCCCGTCGCCGGTGGTGACCTTCGCCGTGTGGCGGGCGGCCATCTTGGTGACGGAGGAGCCGTGCTTGGCGGCCAGGGTCCTCAGCATCGACGTCAGGGCGTGCCAGTGCAGGGTATGCAGCCGCCAGACGTCCTGGGCGAGCAGGTAGTAGTTCACGACGCCTCGGTACTCGGCTCCGTAGGTCCCCACGATGTCGTACTCGTCGAGGTTCTGGAGCCGAGGCCGTTGCCAGGGTTTTCCCTGGTGCCGGTAGCGGGCGCACTGGGCCTTGACCACGTCCGCCGGTACCCGCAGCGCGATCTTCCCGTTGGCCGCACGGCGGCCGCCGGTCTGCTTCGTGTCGCAGTGCTGGACGATGACGTGGTAGCCGAGGAACCGCGCTGGCTGGGTGCGTGCGTGGGTGATCAGGGTCTTGGCCTGGTTGAGTTCCAGCCCGAGGGTCTCCCGGAGGAACTCCGCCAGCCTGGCCTTGATCTCCTCGGCTTCGGCCTTCGGCCCGATAAATCCCAGTATGTGGTCATCTGCTTATGCCGATCTCTGGATTATGTCGGCGTTGAGTGAGTTTTCCCTGGTCAAAAGCGGTCACTTCGCTTACGGGGTCGGCATAATCCTGCGACCCCGCCAACGGCCTGGCTTCCTGGTTCCTGTCAGTGATTCCTCCGGACAGGAAGACGATCATGGAGACGAACACAGCTCCCGGCGGCGTTCCGCCGACCGGGGACAGCATGGCGCTGCTGGCGGAGTTCCGCAGATGGCTGGACCGGGAGCGGGGCCTGTCGGCGGAGTCGGTCCGCTGCTACTCCAACCAGGCAGGCGCGTTCCTCGCCGGCACTGGCGGGGCGGGAGCGGTCGGAAGCCTGGACGCGGGCAGGGTCACGGCGTTCATGGTGGACTGGTCCCGGGACCGTAACTCGTGGTCGGCGAAGGCGATGGTGACGTCGCTGCGGGCGTTCCTGCGGTTCGCCCA
>JBEKGC010000676.1:0-3854 GCA_050013055.1 Streptosporangiaceae bacterium | reverse complement strand
CGTATGCCCGGCGATCTCGTTACCGTCCGCAGCGATCTGCTGCACATTGGCCAGTGTCAGATAGCTGGGCTGATTGACCCAACCGGACACCGTGTAGAAGGTGCCGTGCAGGCCGAGGGTTTGCATTGTCTGCTCAGCCGGCAGCTGATCAGCGTTGGAGTCGTCGAACGTGAGCGATACCGTCACAGGGCTAGTTGCCGCCTTGGCGGTCGCGACGTGCCCCAAGCCCAGCCCGGCTATGAGCAGGAACGTGGCGGTTGCCGCCACCGCCAACCGGCGGCTGCGTTTACGCCAATACGGCTCAGACGCTGCAGATTGATACACTAATTTTCCACCCCACCTAAAAGGAACGAGATAATATCCGTAATTCACGTTACATGTAGGTGGCGAGATGTCGAGGTTTCCGGCGGCGATTGGGCGCTTAGATGTCCGAGCGCTCGCGAATTATTCGCCCCGCGGCCCTTGGTTTCTGCTTATACGGCGAGCGCCCATCATGGCCTCACATTCCGGCCCGCCAGAGCCCCCACCCGGGGGGATGCGCAGGATGTAGGACGTTTGCCCCGCTCTCAGGGAATCAGGTAGCGCCGCTGACGGCGGGCTTATCATCACTGAACCTTGATGGGGAGAACATTAAGCCTTTCGATGGTAACATCATCAAGATTCCCGATCCCGGCCAGATATTGCCGCTCGTGCAGCATCGCGCGCGGGCCCGGCGCCCCGGCCGTTGGCGAGTCGACTACGGGGCCCGGCAGAGCCGGGGGGCAAGGAGACATTATGTCTGTGCGGCAGGCAATTACGGTTGCCGTGCTCAGTGCGTCGATACTTTTCCAGGCCGGTTGTACCGCGCCCGCCGCGAGCAACAAGTCGGGACCCCCGCGGGCCATCGAGACCCAGCTGTCCGCAAGCGCCAAGCCCATGCATCCCCGCGCCCGCGTATCCGGGGAAACAGCCAAGCCGCGCGGGAGTCGCTATCCGCTGCACACGGAAATCGTGGCGACCACCTTCTGGGTCGGGGAGATCTTCGATCCCCACTCCCCGAACGGCAGCCAAGTGATCTCCACCTACGATGCTCGCTGGATGCTCCACTACGGTGGCTGCGACGGGATCGTCACATACGGCAGATGCCAAACACAGCGGCGGGTGGCTGCAAACGGCTTCTTCCCTACCCGGATGACTCCGCGGGAGAACCCCTTCTACCTGGACCTGCCCTTCGATGACGTCAACAACGCGGCGGCCTTCTCCCAGCGAGGCCAGCTCATACCGTGGGCAAACGACCCCGGCTACGCCGGGCATGCACACGACCCGGGGTTCAGCTACATGAAGAACCGCTGGGTGAAACTGATGCGGGACGGGCGGACCTGCTACGGCCAGATCGAGGACGCCGGCCCCGGAGCCTATGACGACTACCGGTACGTCTTCGGCACCGACAACCGTCGTCCGGCCAACAAGCTCTACAACGCAGCAGGTTTGGACGTCTCGCCGGCATTGACCGGCTGCCTGAGCTTCAGCGAGCTCAACGGCGACGACGACCGGGTGGACTGGCAGTTCGTGGACGCGGCCGACGTGCCGCGCGGCCCGTGGACGAAGCTGGTGACCACCCAGGGCGTCTCGGAATGAAGGACCAGGGTGCCGCTTCACCACCGCGTCGCGGAATGCCCAAAGCATCTCAGCATTCACCTATGGGCTCGCTGTCCGACTAGCTGGATGGCCGCGCCGTCGGTGGGGTCGTGCCGAGCAGGGCTTACCCATCGGCCGGTCGATTTCTCCCGCCAGACGCGCGACAGCGTGTAGACAGCGATCGCCGCGTCAATCGTCCGCATGAAGACGAACAAGGGGCCGTAAAGCAGGTACCGCCACCGTCTCTCGACAGCCGCCACGACGAGGGTCAGCAGCAGGTCGGGCAGCAGGACGCCGAGGTAGATGGTCCGCAGGCTGACGTGACTCGCGATGGCGGAATGGATCGCCAACGCCACGCGCCAGTGCAGCACCAGCGGGAAGAGGTCCGGCACGGCGAGGACAGCGACGATCACCGGCAGCATGAGGAAGGTCAGGCTGGCCGTCAGCAGCTCGAGGAGAAGTACGCTGAGCATCGCCGAGAGGAGGTCCAGGTGCAGCCGATGACGGCGCACCGTCTGCCACAGCCCAAGAGTCCAGCGTTTCGTTTGCTTGATGTAATCATGAAGAGTAGCCGGGTCCTGGGTGACTGCCTTGGCGCCGACTGTGAAGCCCACCCGGCCCAGGTGCTTCCTGTGGATCTCGAATGTCATGTTGAAGTCTTCGATGACCAGGCCGGTTGGGTTGATCGTGATGTCCGGGAGCACAGTCGTGCGGTACATGCTGGCGAAGCCGGGCACGATATGGGTGGCGTTGGTCCAGCGCCAGGTCTGGCCGTATTTCAGCAGGCGCTGCGTCAGCGGGATCGAGCCGGGTGTCGGCATCGAGCAGGAGCACGGCGCTGAACCGCTCGACAAGCCCGAAAACGCGGATGCCCTCCTCCAGGGCACCTGCCTTGCCGACGTTCGTGGCGGTCTCGATGACATTGACGCCATGCCGGAGGGCCAGTGCGACCGTATTGTCGGTGGACGCGTCCGACACGACGTACACGTTCTTCGGCGGCACGAGAGCGGTAATGGCCGCAAGGGAGTGGTCGATGACCACCTCTTCGTTGTGGGCGGCCATGAGAACCGCGAGGCCGGCGATGCTGAGGATCCTGCACTGAGCCTGCTGGCGCGGAGGGCCCGGTGCGCCGCCGAGCCGGCGTTCCGCGGAAGGCGCCGGAACCTGTCCAACGCGCTGTCCACGATCCGGAGGAATCCGATCGCCGCCCAGAAGGTGATGCTGATGCCGAAGACGAGCGCGAACATCAGCCAGACCGGGATCATGAGAACCCCCCCTGCCAGCCCGGTCCGGGGAGTCCGGCCGTACGGCCAGGGTTGGAGCGGACCGGCCGAGCCAGCACTCTCATCGTAGGCCGCCGGTGACCAGCCAGCTCCGCACAAGACGCGAGCACGTAGTTGGAATGCCGCAGCGGGACCTTCCACCTGTGATTGCCCAGATTCACCCGGACATGACGGACATTTCAGGGCTGTCGGTGAGCTGGTACGCCGCGACGGCCTGGATGATGTCCGTCAGCGACCGGCTCGGCCGGAACCCGATCTGCTGCTGAGCCCGGGTGCAGTCGGGCACACGTCGCTGCATGTCCTCGAACCCCGCTCCGTAGGCGGACTCATAGGGCACGTAAGTGATGGCGCTTGAGGAGCCAACGATGGCCCGCACTCGCCCGGCCAGTTGCGTGATCGACACTTGCTCGGAGTTGCCGATGTTGAAGACCTGGCTATACGCTCTCCTATCGCCTGAAGGGCAGGCACCACGTCATGGACGTGACAGAAGCAGCGCACCTGATTGCCGGTCCCGAACACGGTGAGTGGCTCACCAGCGAGTGCCTGTCCGACGAAGCGCGGGATCACCATGCCGTAGCGGCCGGTCTGACGTGGACCTACCGTGTTGAACAACCGGACGATTACGGTCTGCAGGCCGCGCTCCACCGCATAAAGATATGCGAGGGTCTCGTCGAGCGCCTTGGCCTCGGCATAAGACCAGCGATTCTTCAGCGGAGAGCCGATGTGGCGGTCGTCGTCTTCCCGCAGCCCGACCTTTGTGTTCTTGCCATAGACCTCGCTGGTTGAAGCGATGAGGACGCGTGCGCCGTACCGGGATGCGCTATCGACGACGTTCTCCGTGCCGTGCAGGTTGGTACGCAGGCTCTCGAGCGTCTTGTCGAGGATCGTGAAGGTCCCCACCGCCGCAGCGAGGTGATAGACGGTATCGGCCCGGCCGACGAGTTCATTCACCAG
>JBEKGC010000675.1:0-5223 GCA_050013055.1 Streptosporangiaceae bacterium | reverse complement strand
CGTGACCCGCCGCGACCAGCCCGGGAACCAGGTGCCGTCCCAGTGCCCCGGTCGCTCCCGTGACGAAGATTCTCATGATCTTTCCTTCCGCTTGCTGCTTTTCCTTGAAGACAAGGCTCCACATGAAGCTGTGACACTTTCTAAGTCCGACTGCGCGGGGGGTCCGGCATCTCGCCGGGCTCGCTTCCCCGGCTGCCCGCCGGTCCACCCCGCAGGCTCGGGCAGCGGCTCAGAGAGCCATTCGCCCACGTAGCGTTCAGGTCTCGCGCGTGCCGAGCCGAGCAGGTTGAGGCAGATGCGGGTGGCTACCGTGGTCAGTTCGACAAGACAGCGCACCGGAATGTGAGGCTGGCGCGTCGCCTCACGGGCGTGCCGGGTCAGGCAGTCCGGCGTAGCTCGTGCTCGACCGCCCGGCGGATCCACGCTGATACGACGCGCACCGCCAGGTACCTCGTCAGCCTGTGAGTCCGTCTCGCCTGGGTTCCCTGGGTCAGGGAGTGAGAAGAGAAGAGCGGCTAGTGCAGCCGCGGCTAGTAGGGCGAGGCCGCATACCCATAGCGCGTTGTGAAGTCCGCCGACGAAAAGTGCCCCCTGCGCTCGATCGAGCCGAGGACCGGCGGCTCCGGGCAGACGGGCGTAGACGAGCGCCCCGAGCAGCGCGACACCGAAGACCTGGCCGAGCTGGCGGAGCGAGTTGTGGACGGCTGAGACCATCCCGGCGCGCGGGGCATCGACTGCCGAAATGGCGACGGCGGTCATCGGTGTGAGGCACATGCCGATGCCACCGCCGAGAACGGCGAAGTTCCACCAGATGGCATCTATGCCTGTGTTCGGGCCCAGTCGGAGCAGACCGAGGGTTGCGACCCCGGCGATGACGAGCCCAGCGAGCATCGGCCGGCGCGGGCCGAAGCGACTGACCAGGCGACCCGATTGCGATGCGGCGACGGCGAAGGCAATACCAATCGCGGAAACGTCAAGTCCCGCGGCGATCGGCGAGTGGCCCTGTACCTGTTGGAAGTAGGCGCTGAAATAAACGATCGATCCGACGAACGCGAAGAACACGACAAGCGCGGCGACGTTGGCCGCAGTGAAGGTGGGGCGGGCGAACAAGGTGACGTCGATCAGCGAGTCGGTCCGGTGCCGTTCCCAAGCGACGAACCCGGCCAGGGCGACGACGCCGAGGATGAATGCGCCAGAGACCAGCGGCGAGGACCAGCCATGGTCCTGGCCTTCGATGCTGGCATAGGCGAGGATCGCCACCGCGCCCGTGCTCAGGATCGCGCCGAGCCAGTCGAAGCGGCTACGGACCGGCGTCCGCGCCAGGCGCGGGACGAACCTCGCGGCCAACACGACGAACGCGGCGGCGAGCGGGACGTTGAAGAGGAATACCCAGCGCCAGCCGAAACGGCCGACGAGGAGCCCGCCGAGCGCGGGTCCTATGGCGAGGGCGAGACCGGAGGCCGTCGACCACAGCCCGATGGCCACGGCCCGTTGCCGTTCATCCTCGAACACGGTTCTGATGATGGTCAGGCTGCCCGGCACCAGCAGTGCCGGCCCGAGGCCCTGGGTCACCCGGCCGATAAGCAGCAGGCCTATCGACGGTGCCAGCCCGGTGATGAGAGATCCGAGCCCGAAGATGGCGACGCCAAGCATGAACAAGCCTTTGCGGCCACGGCGGTCGCCGATCACCCCCCCGGTGACGAGCAGACTGGCGTAAACGACGACGTAAGCGTCCACGATCCATTCCAGGTCGGTGGCATTGGCGTGCAGGTGCCGGCCGATGGTGGGCAGGGCGACGCTGACCACCGTGGTGGACATCACGGCCAGGAACAGACCTCCGGCAACGACCGCCAGGGCGGCCCACGCCCCCCGGGTGGCCACTGGTGCGCGGGCATCGGCCGATGTCTGGGTCATGGCCTGCCCGCACTACTGGGTCCCACGGTGGCCGGGCGCCCGCGTTGCTGGCCGGCGAGGCAGCGCTGGGCTGCGTCATCGGGAGCCATCAGATCCGGCTTCTCATCCGCTGCCGAATTGGTCATCATTTTCCTCCAGCTGAGGAGGCGTCGAGCCCATACGGGGCACGTACCGTCTGCGCTGATGCCTCGGCGACAAGTCGGTTGATCCGCGCCGCAGTCGTCAGATCGCCGGAGGCGAGCGCGGTGACGGTGGCTTCGGGTGTCAGCCCAAAGCTCCTTCTGCCGCAGACGTGTTTCCGGCCGGCGGGTTAGCGGGCGTCCCGGCTGGGCGGGGAGCCGAGCCTGCCAGTGGAGTGGTGTCGAGGTACCTGACCTCGTAGACCCGCTCGGTGAACTTCCAGCCGTCGCCGGTGCGCTGGTAGCGGTCGTGGTAGATGGCGTAGTTCAGCCCCTGACGGCCGTCGAGGGCGCGCGCGAGCTCTTGGATGTAGGAACGGCCGGTCGCGGTGTCGCCGTCCAGCTGGACCGTACCGGGGTGCGTGGTCTGCACGAAGAACTCCCACTGGGCCTGCAGCCGCTCGCCCCCGGCGCGGATCTGTTCCCGGCCGACCATCTCGACGGGGATGTTGGGCATCCGCAGCGCGCCGTCCGGCGTAAACAGTGACGCGTAAACAGTGACGCGAGGCGGGCGCGGTCGCGCATCATCGCGGCGTCGGTGAACTCGCCGCGCAGCGCCTCGATCTCGACCCGGTCGGCGATGGCCTGAAAGTCGCTCATCGGTTTCCTTTTTCCTCCTTGTCACATCGAACCCGGTGCACGACGGCATCGGGCTGCTGTTGCGTGGTGCTGTAGGAGACGTCCACGTCGGCGGGGTAGCCGGTTGTCGCCAGGAATGGCCGGGGTGCCACCCAGGCGCGATCGCGGGACGGAGAAGCGGATCATGATGTCACTGAGCTTCCTGCTCGCTGGATGATGTGTTCGTCTCAGTAGTACGACAACACAACCCCCGGGAATGTGAGGCGACGCCGCCAGCCTCATATTCCGGCGTGCTGTCTGCCCATTTGCGTGGCACCGCGACGGCCAATAACGGAAGTGAGTACACGTGAAATCAATCAACACGACGAGCAGCGGCCTGTCCCGGCTGGCTGGCACCTGAGGGCTCGCCGGGTCGCCCGGGGGAATCTCACCCCCGGACTCCCGCAGAACGGAGCGTCAGCGCAAGCAGCTCGGCGGGCACCAGTCGGCGACCGAGAGTCCGCTCTTGGGTGAACGCGTCGGCGATCGCTGGGCCGGCCATATCCTCGGGAGTCACCGATCGGTGTGCGTCGTCCAGGGACGAAGTTTCTCGGGGTTGAGTATTACCCACATGTTCTTGATGCGGTCGGCCGCGATGTCGAAGGCCAGGACCGCCGCGGTCACCCCGTCTCGCTGAGCGACCAGGCCGGGCTGGCCGTTCACCGTGCGTTCCAGGATCGTCAGGCCGGGTGCCCGCTCGGCGAGGTCGACGCAGGCGCGCGCGACCTGCTGACCTCCCTCGATCGGTCCGGGCAAGGCGCTGGCCAGGCCGCCGCTGTCGGCACTCGCCGTGGCATCGGGGTCGAGCAGGCCGATGAGGGCGCCGATGTCCTTTGCCTCCCATGCCTGCCTGAAGCCCTTGACGATGCTGGCCTGCCCGGCTGTCGGGGTCGCAAGAGCCTGCGCGGCGCCGACGCGGCGGCGCGCCGAGGAGGCCAGCTGACGGCACGCCGCCGGGGTACGGCCGACGATCTCGGCCACCTCGGCGAAGGAGTAGCGGAAGACATCGTGGAGGATGAACGCCACGCGCTCGGCCGGAGTCATCGATTCGAGCACCACGAGGAAGGCCATGTTCACTGACTCGTCGAGGGTGACCCGGTCGGCCGGATCGATGGTGGTGCTGCCCGACCGCCCGGTGTTCCATTCCGTAGGTTCGGGCAACGGCTCGGGGATCCAGTCACCCACATAGGTCTCTCGGCGGGCCCGCGCCGAGCCGAGCAGGTTGAGGCAGATGCGGCTGGCGACCGTGCTCAGCCAGGCGCCGGGGGATTTGATGGCGTCCTGCTTCTGCCGGGACATCGAGAACCAGCGGGCGTAGGTCTCCTGGACGGCATCCTCAGCCTCGGCCAAGGAGCCAAGAAGCCGGTAGGTGAGATTGATCAGCTGACGCCGCTCGCCCATGATCACACTCAGGCCCGGGTAGGTGGGACCTTGTCCTGGCCCCGAGTTGGTGGTCATCGTCTGGCTAGCCTCCCTCAATCGCATCTGCCTTTGCTAGTCCGACAAGTCAGCGCACCGGGATGTGATGTCGCGTGTCGCCTCACATTCCAGGGAGCTGCGTTGTCGTACTGATGAGACGAACACATCAAAGCCGCGGCTCTTTGGGTCGTCGACACCCGAAGCCCCGTTACCGCGGACCGGCAATCGTAATCCGGCGCCGTCTGCGCCTTACGACCCGTTACACCAATGTCCAGCCCAGGAGGCACCATGACTGCCCTAACGCCGGCAACGTCGTTCGCCGACCCGGCGCCCGCTCAGCACCTGGAGCAGGCGGCCACCGCGCTGAGGGCACACGGGTTCACCGTCGAGATCCTCGACGACGCTGCCGCAGCGCGTGCCCGGATCAAAGATCTGATACCCGAGGGCGTCAGCGTGTTCACCGGAGCCAGCGAGACCCTCCGCCTGTCCGGCATCGATGAGGACATCAACAGCAGCGGGCGCTACCAGGCCCTCAAACCGCGCCTGTTGGCCATGGACCGTGTCGCCCAGGCCGACGAGATCCGGCGGTTGCTCGCCAGCCCCGACGTCATCGTGGCCAGCGCCTCCGCGCTCACCGAAACCGGCTCCCTCGTGGTCGCCTCGGCCAGCGGAAGCCAGCTCCCCGGTTATGCCGGCGGCGCCGCCTATGCAATCTGGATCGTCGGGGCGCAGAAGGTGGTACCCGATCTGAGCACCGCGCTGCGCCGCGTCGAGGAGCATGCTCTTCCGCTTGAGAGCGCCCGCGCCGAGGTGGCCTACGGGCGGCCCAGTGCCATCAACCGCCTTCTCATCCTCAACGCAGAACCCCGGCCCGGGCGCGGCACCGTCCTGCTGCTCCGCGAGGCCATCGGATTTTGAGATCACCAGGACTCATCCAGCCGGGACTGATCCAAAGATTGCGTACACACAATAGAGAGTGAAGCCGACCAGGAGGTCGAGACATGCGAATCGTGCAGGTGACGGAATTCGGCGGACCCGAGGTGCTGGCGGTGAGCGAAGCCCCCGAGCCATCTGCCGGTCCCGGGCAGGTGGT
>JBEKGC010000674.1:0-2704 GCA_050013055.1 Streptosporangiaceae bacterium | reverse complement strand
GTGGGCGGTGATCGTCAGGTTCCCAGTCGCCGTGCCGTTCACGGCCGCCAGGTCCAGCGTCCCCGGCGACACGGTCACGGTGCCCGGCGTCACCGCCCCTGCCGACGAGGCCGGACTGGCGGGCGCGGTGGTGGCCCCCGTGGGCGAGGAGCCAGGCGAGGTTGCCGCCGAGCCCGACGCCGCCGAGGTCGAGCCGGCCGAGCCCGACGCGGCCGAGCCCGACGCGGCCGAGCCCAGTGCGGCCAAGCCTGACCTGGCCGAGGTCCCCGGCGGCGCCCCGGCCACGGCGCCCAGCCCCGGACCCGACGGCGCCTGACCGCCGCCGGTCCGGGGGGAGGGACCGCCGCGCCCGCTGGACGCGCCGTTGGTGCCGGTCGCAGCGCCGTGCGTCGTTTCGGCCCCGGCGGCCGACGGGCTGTGCGTCCCGCCGATCACCACAGCGGCAATGGCCCCGGCCGCTAGGACCGCGATGGCCCCGCTGGCCACCAGGGCATGGGACTGATGTACGACGGTGCGCGAGCGGCGCACCGCCCGGTGCCACGGTGACGCCGCCGGCCCGCCGATGGGTTTGGGAAAGCCAGTCGGCCCGAACGGTCCCGCCCGGTTCGCCACGCCCAATCGATGCGCCAGCCCGGTCGGCGTCCGGTCGGCCATCACCTTCAGCAGCTGGTCCCGGAACCCTGGCAGGACTGCCACCAGCGGAATCGCCCCGGCGAACAGCGCCGGAGTCAGCTCACGGCGCTTGCGCTCACCGCAGCTGGCACAGTGTTCGATATGCCGGCTGATCCGCTTGCGCATCAGGACGGTCAGCCGGCCATCCCAGTCCGCCAGCACGGCGGCCAGGTCCGCACATGCTCCCCGGCCTGTCCGGGCCACGACCAGGGCACCGAGTGAACGTTCCAGCTGGTTGCGGGCCCGTGACAACTGCGCGTGGGCGTGATTGCGAGACACGCCGAGCGCGTCCGCGAGGTCGTCACCCTCGAGTTCGGAGCCCAGGCTCAGCTCGATGACATCACGATCGCCGGTGTTCAGCCCGGCGAGCGCCTGCCTGACCAGCTGGTGGAGATCGGCCCGTTCGGCCCGGCTGGCCAGACTGGGCGGCCCGGCGGCCACCTCGTCGATCTCGTCAAGCCCGGCGATGGCGTGGGTGGCCCGCAGCCGCCGCAGGCATTCGTTGCGGGCCACCGCGTAGAACCAGGGCCGGAGCTTGCCAGGATCACGAAGCCCGCGAAGCTTAGCGGCGGCGACGAGAAACGTGTCCTGCACGGCGTCGGCAGCGTCGGCGGGCTCGCGCAGCAGCGAGCAGCAATAGGCGTACAGCGGGACGGCATACCGGTCATACGCCTCAGCGAGCCCGGCGGGATCACCGGCCACAATGGCCGCGACAACCTCAGGGTCCTCCATGCCGATTACGGTAGTTGGCGGAACCTAGTCAGGTCAGTCGGACGGCGAGAACCGCTGATCCGGCGCGGCCATCACGTGGAGCCCGCCCCGCGCTGGCCCGCTTCCCGAGGCTGGATCCTCAGCGGGCTAGCACCTTGTCCGGGTCGTACAGGACTACCGTGCCGGCGATGTGATCGTGCAGGGACTTGTGATCCTTGCTCGCCACGAACAGGACGAACGAGGTGAGCTCGGTGATGATGCTGAGGAGGCCCTCGACGAAGCGGCCCACGATCTCGCGTAGGGCCATGCGCCAGAAGCCGGGAACCGTTCCGGTGTCCGGCTGCCATACCCGCATCCCGAGTACCTGCAGCGCCGGAGTCTGGCCGTTACCCCAGATCAGCAGGCCCCAGACTATGTAGCCGATGCCCAGCGTGACGATGGCGAGCGGCAGGGCCAGGAAGTAGGCACCGATACGACGGCCCGCACTGGCCAGCTGCGTGCCCTCGGGCATGACGACGCCGGAAGCCTGGTCGAGATACATCCCCGGGGGCATCACGTCCGGATACTGACCGTAGCCATAGTCCGCGGACACCGGGGGCGCAGGCGTCAGGCCAGGCCCGGGCTGGCCGTAGGGCTGGCCCGGCTGGCCGTAGTCCTCGCCGGGCGGCGGGCCGTAAGGCTGGCCGGGCGGCGGGCCGTAGTCCTGCGGCTCGCCGTAGGGCTGGCCGGGCGGCGGCTGAACGGCGTCCTGGCCTGCTCCTGGCCGATAGGGATCTGGAGGCTGACTCACCGGAATCTCACCTTCTGTATGAGCTGACGGCGAACGGAGTCTACGGCAGCAAAGTGCTCACACTGTAGCGCCCGCAGGTGATTGGGCGCCAACCGGCACGGAGCAGGCCTTTACGGCGACGGCTAAGCCGAACAGCCAACAGAAACCTGAAAGGTGAGCTGCGCGTGAATGAATAACTTTATTGGCTATTAATCTATGCACGGAGAAAACTGAGCACACCTGGCCTACTGTGATGCCGCGAAAACAGGAACGCCGGGACCAGCGATGGCGCGGCCGGGCCCTCGCGCCGGCCGCGCCATCCCCGGGGGTCGGTCAGGCCTGGCTGAGGAGCTCGGTCAGCTCGGCGTCGAAGTCTAGGTAGCCGGACTCTCCGCCGACCGGCACAAGCAGATACGTCCGGTCCAGGAAAATCTTGACGGCTTGCGCGCTGGCTTCGAACTGCGCCCGCCCGAACGGCGAGCTCATCGCGATGTTCAAGACGCCGTGCCCAGCGGCGGCCCCGGCCAGCGGGCCCCAGGCGACCGGGTCACA
>JBEKGC010000673.1:0-2706 GCA_050013055.1 Streptosporangiaceae bacterium | reverse complement strand
GTCGGTCCTGCTGTCCTCGCATGTCCTGGCCGAGCTGGAGCGGGTAGCCGACTACCTGATCCTGCTGTCGCGGGGCCAGGTGCAGATGGCCGGGAAGACCGGTGACCTGCTCGCCCGCCATCACATAGTCGGCCTGGAAGAACTCGCCCTGGCCTACCTGCGCGGGCCAGGCGTCACGGCCCTGTCGGTTGAGAATGACGAAACGTCGGAGGTGGCGAAATGACCGCACCAACCATATCCGCCCGGCCCGGGAACGACACCGCCCTACGGCCAGTGCCGTGGCGGCGGATGGCCTGGGTCACCTGGCGGCAGCACCGCTCCACACTGGCCGGGGTGGCCGGGCTGCTCGGCGCGCTGGCAGCGTACCTGCTGTACACCGGCCTGCCGATGCACCACGCCTACGCCGCCGTGGCCGCGTGCCACCCTGCGGGCTCGCTGGCCTGCAGCAACGCTATCGTTGACTTCGATGTAGCGCACTGGTCCACGGCGGAGGCCATGGCGGTCTTGCTGCAGGTGGTGCCGGCGCTGATCGGGGCCTTCGCCGCGGCGCCGGTCCTGGCCCGGGAGCTGGAGACCGGCACCTTCCGGTACGCCTGGACCCAGGGCTTTGGCCGGGGCCGCTGGACCCTGGCCAAGCTAGCGCCGCTGGCCGTCACCCTGGCCGCCGCCGCCGGGGCGTTCAGCGTGCTGTTCTCCTGGTACTTCGCCCCGTTCGCCGACCAGGGACTGCAGACCCGGCTGCCTCCCCTGGCTCCCCTGGTGTTCGACCTGCACGGGGTGGCGTTCGCGGCCTGGACGCTGGCCGCCTGCTCGATCGGCGCCCTGGCCGGCATGCTCATCCACCGGGTCGTCCCCGCGATCGCCGCGACCATGGCCGCGTGGGCCGGCCTGGCTCTCGCTGTCGGGCTGTTCCTGCGCCAGCATTACCTGACCCCCTTGGTCGCCCACAGCCCTAACCTGCCTGGTTCCGCCTGGCTCATCAGCTCGTGGTACACCGGGCGGAACGGAAAGCCGCTCAGCCAGGCGGCGATCAGCCAGTTCCTCCAGGGCTACCACCCAGCCACCCAGCAGGTCGGACCCAACTCGACTCAGACGAACGTCGACCCGGTGGGCTACATCGCCCAGCACGGCTACCAGTACTGGGTGAGCTACCAGCCAGGCAGCCGGTTCTGGCCGTTCCAGTGGATCGAGGGCGGCTACCTGCTCGGCCTGTCCGCGCTGCTCATCGCGGCCACCATCTGGCTGGTCCGCCACCGGGCGGCCTGAACGGCCGACCGTAACTGCCACGATCACCGCGCGCCCCCCGGCTAGCCCGGCGGGGCGCTGCGGTAGGTGCTGGCGGCGTCCTGGCCGAACGGGCCCGCGCAGGACCCGCTCTTCCGCTCCTGCGCCGAGCTGCGACCCGCTACTGTTGCCGCGTAGGTGGTCGTGCTGACCGAGGCGTCGGGCAGATTGGCCGGCAGGCCGACTTGGTGAAAGGTCCCGAGCCGCTCCCGTTGACCGGCGGCTGGCCGGCGCACCAGCCGGCACCTGGCTGTGCCGGCCACCTGACATGGACCTGTGGTTGCCCTTGTACGGCCCCGGCCAGGCAGCGGTGACGGCCCCTCATCATCGGCATCAGGTACACGCCAGGTCCAAGCCAGGCCTATCACCGGGGCAGGGATTTCAGTCGTAGCGCAGCTCGAACTAGGTCACCGTCCGCCCGCCGCGCCGCCGGCACCCCCGCCGCGCCGCCGGCACCCCGCCGCGCCGACATGCCCGCTACGAGCTGAGCCTGCGGCCTGCCTCGCCATCACGGCCGGCACAGCTCCGGCACCCGAGGCTCGCGTTCGGTGACCTTGACCCGCTCTCCCGGACCGGCAGCCCAATCACCTGCCGCCCGCCTTTCCGGCCGCCCGGTCCCGGAAACACACCGGACCGCTGCGCGGGAGGCGGAGGCGGCAGGATATTAACTTGACGTTGTATTAACTAGAGCTCATACTAAGAGCGTGATCGTCGACTGGACAGACGAGTTCGACCGCTGGCTCACCAACGCCGAAGAGCAGGGCGGCAAGCTCCTGGAAGTCGCGGTCGCACTCCTGCAATCGCTCAACGACCTCCCGGCCAAGCCGGATGAGGAATCCCCACCTTCAAGCGAGTCCGGCAGGCCCGCCGCCATGAGCTATGGCGGGTCGCTCACCCCTACGACCCCGACGTCGCCGTCCGGATCATCTGCTGGTTCCCCGCCAACGACCAGATAGTGCTCGCACTGGTCGGGTTCGACAAGAAGTCGATCGGGGACGTGTTCCACGCCAGCGCGACAGCACGCGGAGAGGTCATCGTCGATGCCTGGCTGCGCCAGAAGGGAAATTCTCATGACTGAGGAAGTCAAGTTCATCCGCGGCAACGACCGCATCAACCAGCTCGCCCAGCGACCCGACATCACCGACGGCATGACCCGGGTCCGCGCCGAGATGGCCGAAGCCGACCGCACCTACGCCATGGGACTAGCCGCCCTCCGGCAAGCCGCCGAGCTCACCCAGACCGAGCTCGCCCGCCGGCTCGGAGTCACCCAGGCCGCCATCAGCCGCATCGAACAACCCCACGACCTGCTCCTGTCCACCCTCAACTCCTACCTCGGAGCCATCGGCGGCCGCGCCAGCGTCATCGTCACCTTCGCCGACGGCCACGAGACAACCCTCGACCTCTCACAACTCAGATAGCGCC
>JBEKGC010000672.1:0-2709 GCA_050013055.1 Streptosporangiaceae bacterium | reverse complement strand
GCGGAGACGCGGTGCCGCAACCGAGCCCCGGTCCTCGGCAGATAAGCGCGGTTTCCGCGGAGACGGCTTTGTGAAATTATGCACAAGGCGCTTCCGCGGAAACGTAACGGACATGGCTTCCGGCGCCGTAATTATCCAGGCTGCGCCCCTGCCCACGGCAAAGAGTGCGCCCAGCTGTGTCAGCGACTCAGCGGTAAGTATTCGGAAGTCCTGTGAAACGGCATACTGAGGATCAGCGCGGTGACTGCGTAAGTAGCCGGAATCGTGTAGCCGGGGACGGCGTCGATGTCAGGAGCTTTGAGCGGTTAGTATCCCGTGGCGGCTGGTCAGGGGTGTCAGCTGCCTGCTGGCGCGTGCGTTGTGAGCGTGGCGGCACTGGTTCGCCATGCGGTGCTGTCATGGTTGGGTTCGGCCACGCCGGCTATTGCCAGGCGCCGCAGGGCATGTTCGGCGGCGGTCCGGCTGAGCCCGGTGCGCCGCATCACGCCCTTGGCGGTGATGTAGGCGATTCCGCCGCCTTGGTGGTAGCCCATCTCGTGGTCCCGGACAGTGTTGTCGCAGCACAACGCCATAGCGGCGAAGGTGATGAGACAGTCCCGGTCGCTAAGGACGGACAGATCGGGGGCTTGGTTGCGCATTCCAGGCAGCGTAGTGCCGGTGATCGTGACGGTCCCTGGCCGGGTGATTTTCCGGGGGTGCGACACGCCGGGCGTAATGCGTGATTTCGCGGTGGTGAGAGTGTTTGCTGTGCCTCGTGGCTGGCGTGGTCGCGGAGGCGGATGCTGACGCGTGGCTGAAAGAGGCGCTATCGCGGGCGCTGGAGGCGAGCGAGCGCTGGGAGCTGACTGCCGCGGAGCTGCGGGCGGAGAACGCCGGGCTGCGAGATGAGCTGGCGCGGCGCGATGCCGAGCTTGAGCGGGTGAACGCTGAGCTGGCGGTGCTGAAGCGGCTGGTGTTCGGGCGGTCATCGGAGCGGTCGCGCCCGGAGCCGCCTGCTGGCGGTGATTCCGCTGGTGACGGCGGGCAGGGCCGGGACCGCGGGAGCGGCGCGGGGAAGAAGCGGGGCCCGGGGGCCCGGGCGGGGCGGCGGGATTACTCGCATCTGCCCAGGTGCGAGATGTTCTGGGACTTCCCGGGCGGCGGGTACTGCTGCCCGGAGTGCGGGACGCCGTTCACGGGCCTGGACAGCGATCATGTCACGGAGCAGCTGGACTGGATGGTCGTGGTGCGGGTGGCCGTGCACTGCCGCCGCCGGTACCGGCGGGGCTGCGGCTGCCCGGTCCCGGCGACGGTGACGGCGCCGGGGCCGCCGAAGGCGATCGGGAAGGGCCTTTTGTCCAACGGGTTCCTCGCGATGCTGTTCACGGAGCGGTTCGTGGCGGGACGGAGCATGAACTCGCTGGTGACGGGGCTGGCCAGGCAGGGCGCGGATGTCGCGCCGGGGACGCTGGCCGGGGCCTGCTCGCAGGCCGGGGCGCTGCTGGTGCCGCTGGAGGAGGCCATCGCCGCGCGGTCGCGGGGCTCGTGGCACCTGCACGCCGATGAGACGAGCTGGCGGGTCTTCGCACCGCGCGAGGGAGACGGCCCGGCGAAGTGGTGGCTGTGGGTGTTCCTCGGCCCGGACACCGTGTGCTTCGTCATGGACCCGACGAGGTCCGGGGCGGTCCTGGCCCGCCATGCCGGCATCGAGGAGGACACCGGCCAGCTCGCCGCGGACCCCGGCGGCGGGCTGCGCCGGCTGGTGATCTCCAGTGACTTCTACGCGGTTTACCAGTCCGCCGGGAAGAAGGCGGACGGGCTGGTGAACCTGTACTGCTGGGCGCACATCCGCCGCTACTTCGTGCGGGCCGGCGACGCGAACCCCGCCCAGCTGAAGCACTGGACCGCCGCGTGGCTGGAGCGGATCAAGGCGCTATACGCGGCGCACGCGCAGCTCACAGCCGCCTGGGACGACGCGGCCGCCCCCGCGCCGCGGGAAGCGCCGGCGGCAGCCGCCCGGCTGGAGGAAGCCGGCGCTGCCTGGGACGAGGCGCTCGCCGTTATCGACAAGGCCCGGAAGAAGCAGATGGCCGCCCCCGGCCTTCAGGAGCCGGCGAAGAAGGCACTTGCCACCCTGGACCGCGAATGGGACGGCCTGACCGCGCACCGCGGCTACCCGATGATCGGCCTTGACAACAACCCAGCCGAGCGCGCGATCCGCCGCCCCGTCGTAACCAGGAAGAACGCCTACGGCTCCCGCAACGACGACGCCGCCCGGCTCGCCGCCCGCGTCTGGACCGTCACCGCCACCGCCGAGATGGCCGGCCTGAACGTGCTGACCTACCTCACCGCATACCTCGACGCCTGCGGGCGGAACGGCGGCAGACCGCTGTCCGGCCCGGACCTGGAACGGTTCCTGCCCTGGCTTGCAGCTCCCGAAGACCTCCGCGCCTGGGCGCAGCCGCCACCTCCCGGATAACCGCACCGAAACAGCCACCAAAACGGCGTCCCCCCAAAACGGCCACGCCGCCCGTTGGCACGCCCAATCACGGGACTTCCGAATACTTACGCTTGGAGCACCTGCCGGATTATCTGCGGCTGGCCATCATGCCGGGCTTATTGATATTGGCCGGCTATCACAGGACCGTGCGGTCAGAAGCCTCAGTCGTTCGGCTGAGGACGCCGTGCAGATCGCCCGGATTGACCTGGAGCCGCAAGGCCGACCGGGTG
>JBEKGC010000671.1:0-4611 GCA_050013055.1 Streptosporangiaceae bacterium | reverse complement strand
TTGGAGTGAGGCGTAATGCTCGGTGGCCTGTTCTTCGTCCCCATGGTGGGCTTGCTGGGCATTCTCATCGCGTGGTACCGGCGCGATCCGCGCAGGTTCCTGGACGGCCCGACGGAGGACGCACCGTTGCGCCTGATGCGCTGGGCGATCGGCCTGCTGGCCCCGCAGCGGGCCGAGTGGGGCCAGGCGATGCTCGGCGAACTCGGCCACATCGAGGGCCGGATCCGGCGGATGCGCTTCGCGCTCGGCTGCGTCGCCGCCGCCTTCGTGCTGCCCCCGTGGGGATGGGCCGCGACCGGTGTCTGGGCGATGATCGTGCTCGCGGCCGGTGCCGTCGGCCTGTACGCCGGAATGGCGGTCCACTACGGTCTCGGCGGCGGCGCCTGGATCGCGGTGTCGATCCTGACTGTCTTCGTGCTCGGTGTCCTGCTCGGTGCCAGTGCTCTCGTACGCCGACCCGGCGTCGCACTTCCCGGCCTGCTCGGTGGCTTGTTCATCGCGGTGATGTTCCTGACCGTGTCCGGGTTCACCTTCCTCGACCAGATCTTGCCGAACACTGTGGGCTGGCACCGGCTGGTGCAGGTGATCGCGGTGCCTTTCCTCGTGGGCGCCGTTGGCACCCTGTGGAGCCGTGACCCGATCGTCGGCAAGCGCATCGCCCGGCTCGCCGCCATCGCCAGCAGCCTCGGCTTGTTCGTCTACACCACCCTCGCGGTCGCCGTGATCGGCGGCGGCGGCCCGCCCGACCAGGACGGTGGCTTCACCCTGCGGGGCACCATCAGTGACCGGATCGGCAACAACCTGTTCCTGCTTGGCTTCACCATCTTGGTCTTCGCCACCATCGGATGGGGCGGCGCCGCCGCGGCCGGGCGGCTTCTTCGCCGCACCCCGACCGCCACCGGCCCGGTGACCCCGAACCCCGTACACCCGCAGGAGGCGTAACCCCGATGACGACACCGGACAACGAGACCGACCCTGGGATACGCGTACCGCGTGGGCGCCGAGCCGTGCGCATCGTGATGATGTGCGTCGTGGTGGCCGCGATACTGTTCTTCGCCGCCATCAGCTGGACCCATGGATAGCGGCGCGCGGTCAGGGCAGCGTGGCGAGGCACAGCGTTTGGACAACTATGCCGGCTGAGGTCGAACGGATTCGAACCCAAGATCAGTAGCAACGTTTGACCTGGTAGGGCGTCAGGGACTCGAACCCTGAACCAATGGGTTAAAAGCCCACTGCTCTGCCATTGAGCTAACGCCCCGCCGCACCGGAGAACCGGTGCCCAGAGACGAAGGGTACCGACTTCCCGGTCCGATCGCCTGCTCCAAGGCTAGCGGTACGCGGAGAGGCCGGTGAGCGCCTCGCCTATGGCCAGCGCGTGAATCTCCTCGGTGCCCTCATAGGTGAGTACCGCCTCGAGGTTGTTCGCGTGCCGGATCGGAGGGTACTCCAGCGTCACGCCGCTGGCCCCGAGTACCGTCCTGGCCTGCCTGGCGATGTCGAGGGCCGACCTCACGTTGGTCATCTTGGCGATGCTGACCTGGACGTGGTTGAGCGAGCCGGCCTCCTTGAGCCTGCCCAAGTGCAGCGCAAGCAGCTGGGAGCGGTAGAGGTCGGCCGCCATCCAGCTCAGCTTGGCTTGGGTCAGCTGAAAGGCCCCGATCGGCCGGCCGAACTGCTCACGGGTACACGCGTACTCAATCGCGCTTTCCAGGCAGTTCCTGGCCGCTCCGGTCACCCCCCAGGCGATGCCGAACCGGGCTTCCGTCAGGCACGACAGCGGCCCTTTGAGCCCGGAGACGCCGGGCAATACGGCGTCGGCGGGCAGCCGGACCTCATCCAGGTGCAACTCCGACGTGATGGACGCGCGGAGCGAATGTCGCTCGTGCTGAAACCTGCCGTCCCGCGCGGAACGAGGAAGCCGCGGATGCCGTCGGCGGTACCGGCCCACACCACGGCGATGTCGGCGACGCTGCCGTTGGTGATCCACATCTTGGTACCGGAAAGCACCCAGTCGGCTCCGTCGCGCTTGGCGAACGTCTGCATGCTGCCTGGATCTGAGCCGTGGTCGGGCTCGGTGAGACCGAAACAGCCGATGGCCTCCCCGGCCGCCATCCGGGGCAGCCACTCGTTCTTCTGCTCCTCAGAGCCGAACCGCCAGATCGGGTACATGGCCAGCGAGCCCTGGACGGAGGTCGCGCTGCGCAATCCCGAATCGCATGCCTCAAGCTCGCGGCAGGCGACGCCGTAGGCGACGGATCCGGTACCAGCGCAGCCATAGCCGGTCAGGTGCATGCCGAGGACCCCGAGCTTGCCGAGTTCCGGCATGATCTCCGGCGGCAGGGTGCCCGCCTCGAACCAGTCAGTGATGTGCGGTAGCACCCGGTCAGCGGTGAACGCCCGCACCGTGTCACGGATGAGCCGCTCCTCGTCGGTCAGCTGGTCATCGATTTGCAGCAAGTCCGTATGCGGGGTACCTGGGGACATGGCCGGTTCCTCTCTTTGCGCTCCAGATCAGAGTATTGACCTAGCGTTCGATATGACAGCCCGCCCCGGACGATCTAGGGCGTCTGGCGTGACCTATGGGACTGGTGACACGGGTGGGGAACAGACTGCGACCCCGAAGTCCTGGTCAGAGGGCGGTGGCGTCTGAAGGTTCCGCCGTCTGCGCCCGGACTAGCAGGTGGCGCACGTGGGTCCAGCTGATGGCGAGCACGGTGGCTGCGGCCAGGCCCACCAGGCCCGCCAGGCCCACGGCGAGCGGGGCGCCGATCTCCTGAGCTATCGCGCCGCCGGTCAGGATGCCGAGCCCCTGCACCGCGTACAGCCCCGACTGAGCGAGGCCGAACGCGCTGGCCCGGTTGGCAGGATTGAGCGCCTGGACGAACGCGGAGGCGGCAGCTAGCTGATAAGCAGCGCCAGCCCCGGCGATGGCCCACAGCAGCAGCACGACCCACAGCGGAGGACTCCACACGCAGCCAATGAGCGGGGCGCAGGACAAGAGGGCGAGCCAGCCCATCATCGCGATCCGAGTGGACGGAGCGGCGGCCCGGCTCAGCAGGAAGGCTCCCACGACCATGCCCGTGGGCATGGCGGCCATCAGCAGGCCCACGGTCAGCGGGCCGCCGTGCAGCGAACGTGCGTACGGCGCGGCCAGTCCCTCCGGGACGATGTAGAAGCCCGCCAGCCAGCCGAAGAGCAGCAACGTCAGCAGCGCACGGTGGCCGAAGACGGCCCGGGCACCGTCGGCTGAGACCGACCACAGGGAAGGCCGGGGGGCCTGGCCGCGTCGCGCCGACGGCCGGGCTTTCACCCAGGTGAGGATGATAAGAGCTGAAATTCCGAACGACACGGCGTCTATGCCCAGCGTCCGGCTGGGACGCAGCACGCCGACGACAGCCGCGCCGGCCACGAATCCAAGAATTTGGCTCACCTGGTAGGTGATGTTGCCGACCGCGGAACCGAGGACGAACTTATCGCCGGGCAGGATGTCGGGCAGCAGCGCCGCCCGGGCCGAGGAGAACGGGGCACCAGTCAGCACCGTGAAGAACAACAGCACGCACAGCGCGGCGAACGGCATGCCCGGCAACGCCATCAACCCCACGGTTGCGACCCGGAGCACATCGCAGGCGACCATGACACGACGGCGCGGGAAAAGGTCCGCGAGTCCGGAGAGCAGCGGGCCGCCCGCGATCGGAGGCAGGTAGGTAAGCGCATAGGCCAGCGCGGTGAGGAACGGCGAGTGAGTCCGGCCGTAGACCAAGATAGCGATGGCGACCTGGGCGAACTGATCACCTGCGTAAGAGAGGACCTGCGCAGTCCAGATCGCACGGAACTCGCCGACGGCGAAGACTTCACGGTAGGACGACCGCTCCTCAGGGACCGTCCGGTGGCGCCCCGGGTGGGCGGGCTGGACCTCCTGGTCGGCCTGAGCCTGCCCAGCTGCCTGAGCCTGTTCTCTTCCCAGCCAGGCTTGATCTGGCCCCGTCCGCGAGCCAGCCCGCGGCTCACCTGTCACAGCGTTTGGTCATCCGCGGGCATCGGCCGGGGTCTGGCGAGGTATCTGACCAGAGTCGTCGTCAGACATAGCATTGCCCCGATCATAGAGTGAGGCCCAGCGAGACCGTCACCGGGTACCGCCACTGTGTGATTCTCATCTCGCTTACCGTGTCTGATGTCGGAGATCTTTGCAAGCCAGATCGCCCGGGAGCCCCACTCTCTTTGACCGATGTCGGCCTTCGCTTTGCTGGTTGGGTGTCTGTCCCCTATGCTGGGGCAGTCCCCGACGGCGGACTGGTACGGTAATGACGGCCAAGGTCGTCTGCGCCCCCATCGTCTAGCGGCCTAGGACACCGCCCTTTCAAGGCGGCGGCACGGGTTCGAATCCCGTTGGGGGCACGCATCGGTTACGGTTAGTGGTACGAGGTCCTGTAGAGCAGCTTGGAGTGCTCGCCACCCTGTCAAGGTGGAGGTCGCGGGTTCAAATCCCGTCGGGACCGCCGGGATCCCCAGTGAAGCTTCACTGGGGTCCCATCCAGGTCAGGTAGCTCAGTCGGTATGAGCGTCCGCCTGAAAAGCGGAAGGTCGACAGTTCGATCCTGTCCCTGACCACCA
>JBEKGC010000670.1:0-2761 GCA_050013055.1 Streptosporangiaceae bacterium | reverse complement strand
GGTTCCTGGCGCTTATGATGACGTAACTCGAAGCGTCTCTGCCGAGATGGCTGCGCGCAGAACTGATTGATCTGTCAGCAACTGTTCCGATCGGGCTCGCTGACCACCAGGCGCACAGAATCACCACCTCCGGCTACGGACCTGGCAGCGAGGAATTCGCCAACGGAAAGCCCCTGCACCTCATCGACGGCCCCGGCCTGATCTCCATCTGCCAGGAACACGGCATCCCCGCCCGCATCCTCGGTCTCGGCACCCGCAAGCGCAAGCCGTGATACGCGCCGGCCTCACGCATCACGCCCCACCACACCCCTGAACAGTGCAGCAGCCACGAAACCTGCGAATGGGCCTGGGGGAACGTGCCTAACGGCTCCGGTTTCGGGACCGGCCCGGACAGTTCACCGGGGCGTTTCGACGCGGCGCCGTCCGGCCTGACTTGCACAGGTCGGGCGCCTCGCTGAGGTAGCGCTGCAGCGCTTCTGGTGCCGTAGCGCCAGGATCTCGGCCCTCCTTGTCCTGGTCGCCCACTGGAAGAAGCCGCAGTAACGCGAACACGTGCCGGCGCACCTGGCCACGCCATGGGTGTGCTCCGTTAGGCTGTTCCGATGTCGCCGAGGTCCCGTGGCCGCAAGCCGAAGAGGTCCGATAAGTCCAAGCAGACGAATAAGCGCCCGTCGGCCGCGGCCGGGCGGGCAGCCGCGGTCGATCCCGGCTACCGGGGCCTGAGCATCGAGCTGCCGCGATCGCCGCTAAACGACGTCTTGCTACCGCAGGTGCAGCCGGACCTGTTTGGTCCATCGCACCGGCGGGTACTCACCGCGTCTGTTGCGCTGCTCCGGGCCGGCGGCCCCCGGGCGTTGGAACAGGCAACCGCCGAGCTTATCGGTGCCGAACTCAGGAATCCCGAAGTCCAGGGCCTGCGGTTCGATCTGTGGGGACATGATCTCATCGAGAGCGCCCGCAATCGGGTGCTGTCCGACGTCGCCTGGAACAACAGCACCTGGCCGGGGCCGTGGTGGCTGCTGCACGGACTCGCCTCGATCGGCTCGTACGGCCTTGGCGGGTACGCTGCGCAGCAGGCTGGGGAAGCCGCGAAGTCCCTGCCCCGTGCGGCGCTGGCGCAGCAGCCGGACTGGTTGGCGTTGATGCCGGGCATCGAGGTGACCGGTGACGTGCACGTGCTGCGGGACGTTTACGGCACCCGGTTCGGCGTGATCGCCGGATTCGCTTACCCTGGCGGGGTCGATCCGTCGGTCTATCTGCTCGGTTTCGATGCCAGCGAGTACCTCGGCCTGACCGTCGCGGGCGTGTTCGACGACGCGGAGTCGGCGGTGGGCGCGTGGCGGGACCAGGTCAGCGACAGTGCGCCGGGCGTGGCACCGGTCACCCCGGAAGTGCTGGTCTGGCTGTCGGAGGCGGAGCGCTCCGAGGCGCTGATCGACGAGCGAGGGCAGGGAGCGTTGCTTGACGACTACTTCCGCGGCCCCCGCCGCATCCAGGACATCACAAGGAAGCTCGGCGGGCGGTACGCAGAGCCGCCGCGGGGTGACCCGGTAGCCGCGCAGGAGGCGTTCACCGCCTGGTATTCCACGCGGCACGGCGACGTTCCTGACCAGGACGCGGTCAAGGCGCTTGCCGAGGAATGGCTGGGCATCATGCTGCCGGGCACCGAGCACGCGGTCTCGCCCCAGCGGTCGGCGGCCTTCTATGGTCAGATCACCAGCTGGTGGAGCGATGAGGACGCGGCCGGAGCCCTGTCCCTGCTGCCGGAGTGGATCCGCTGGAACGGCGAGCAGACGGGCCTGCTGCCGGACCTGATTAGCGATGCCGTCGCTATCGCCGAGCGCCGCCCCGAGGATGCGGACGAACCCTGAGCCGTCCGAACATTTCAGGGTCCAGATGATGGCCCCGATGCGCTGCCGTAACGAGTTCGGGAAGTACCGGGTATCCCGAGACTCCTGCTGGCCGCTGCGAACCACGACCAGGCCCTCCACCATGTCCTGGTCCGCTGGGTCTACGGATTGCCTGCCGAAATTCCACAGCACCTCAGCGCCGTCAGTCGCCAGCCGCTGGCTGGCGAGCGCCTGGGGCCGGACCGGCTCGATCGTGGTCACGATGGGCGCGGAAAAGACCTGCGAGCCGTCGAGCCGCTTACGGGCATAGCCGACAGCCCAGTTCCGGAACGTCTGGGCGGGAACGGCGATGATGCGGGCTGCCTCAGCCTTGCGGTAGAGAGGCGGCGTGTAGTGAGGATCATCGGTGACCTCGCGTTCAGCCACAGCGCTCTCCTCCCTCCAGGTAGATCGTAGGCGCCCGGGCGCTGCGGCGCCCGCAAGCTAGTATCCCGCGCCTGAAATCTTTGCAATATACCTTGCCAGTGAGTCCAGGATCTGCTCGGCAGTTTTGTTCCAGGCGAAGGGCCGGGGATTCTGGTTCCAATGCGCGATCCAGGCGCGGATGTCGGCTTCGAGGGCCTGCACGCTCTTGTGCACGCCGCGGCGGATCCTCTGGGCGGTCAGGTATCCGAACCAGCGTTCCACCTGGTTGATCCACGACGAGCCGGTCGGCGTGAAGTGCAGGCAGAACCGGGGGTGGCGGGCCAGCCAGGCCTGGATGACCGGGGCCTTGTGCGTGGCCAGGTTGTCGCAGACCAGATGCACGCCCAGGTCGGCGGGCACGGCCTTGTCGATCCTGGCCAGGAACTTCTTGAACTCCGCGGCCCGGTGGTGGCGGCGCAGCTGGGAGATCACGGTGCCGTCGGCGA
>JBEKGC010000669.1:0-3100 GCA_050013055.1 Streptosporangiaceae bacterium | reverse complement strand
CATCACCTCAAGGAGCTGCGGCCCGGCTCCGGAGGCCGGTCCGAGATCAGGGTGCTCTTCGCGTTCGATCCCGCCCGGTCGGCGCTGCTGCTGCTCGGCGGCGACAAGGCCGGGAACTGGCAGCGCTGGTACCGGGAGAACATCCCGATCGCCGAGCGGCTGTACCTGGAATACACGGCAGAGAAACAGGAGTAGTCCGCCATGCCTGAGCGTACCCCCCTGGACTGGGAAGACCTGGAGCGCGAGCTGCACGCCGCCGGGGTCTCCCCCGCGGAGATTGAGGCCGGCGCGCGCCAGCTGCTCGCCCAGGCGCGCGGGCACCAGCTCGCCGAGAACCTCCTTCGAGGTCATCGCCCGCTACGTCGAGGCCCTCGGCGGCCGGCTGGACCTCGTGGCCGACTTCGGCGACAGGACCGTCCGGCTGCCCGTCAGCGACACCGCGACCGCCGCGTGACACCAACCAGGCAACAGCCTCACCGGCCGGGCGTCTGACCTGACGGTCGTAGCGACGCGCAGGCCCGCCAATCGCCTGCCGCCCGTTCTTCGCCAACCGCGGCAGACGCGCGGATGAGGTCATCGTGGTTCGTCATCTTCCGCTTCGGCGCTCGGCGCATCCAAGACCAGGGAACCATTCATCCCTGCCCGTGTTAGCCACTAGAACATTTTGACGCACGACACTCGGGACAAACCACACCAGTCCGGCCAGCGGAGGGTCCGCCGACGGAACCACGTCACGCCATGCCATGGACAAGGCCAGCGAGAACGCGCACACTCCCGCCGCTATGCGCGACTGCTGGGGTGGTGACGTTGCCTGGTGATCATGTACGGATCAGGCCGTTCTGCACGCCTCGAACGGCCCGCGGACCGAATTGAAACGACTGGTGCAGTCCATGATTGTGGTCCTGTCTGCTTGCATCTGGCCGACTTTGGCCTTGGACCGGTAGGCTCGCGCGTCCCAGGGTGCGCCGGGCAGAGGCCGATCGGAACCTTTCGCGCGCTGGGGTAGCGTGCGGTTAGATGAGCGACGGGCGCCGTGGCCTGGTTCCGCGGGACGGGTGGGAGACGGTGTCAACGAAACGACGAGCGGGCCGGACGGCTCAGGCCGCCAGGATCCTCGTCCAGTACTCGGTCGCCTCGAGCAGGACTGTCTGGGTGACCCAGGCGGAGGTCGCCTGCAGGCCGAGTCGGGTCGCCACCGTGCCATTGGCGGTATCTGGATCGTGCACCGACCAAACCTTCACCTCCCACGACGGTGCCACGTCCTGGGACCATTCCCGCAGCCCGGGAAGGAACGGCAGCGCATCCCAGGCTGCCAGGGCTCCTTGAGTGTTCAGCCGGGGCTCGGCCAGGAAGGCGCCCAGCAGGGTGCCGAGCTGTCCGAGGTCGACCGGCTGCGCCAGTCCCCACGCGCTGCGAACCTGCGTCATCGTGGCGAGATCAGCGGTCTTGAGCGTGTGCAGGCCAGGGGTGAGCCCAGCCCACCAGGTGGCGGTGTAGGCGCTGATGAAGCCTTGCTGCATGATGGCCTGCTGGTCGTTCGGGCGTTTCTCGATCACGAAATGATGCTGGCGCATGTTGAAGATCTCGAAGATGGTCAGCACTTGCACGTCCGCGACCAGGAGGGCTCTGAGCGCGGCTCCTTGGCCCTGGGGGAAGCTCGTCTCGTTCTCGCGCTGAATGTCGGCGCCGAGATCGCCCAGCCGGGAGGTGAGATGCTCTCCGGTCTGGCCGCATGTGCTCCAGGCGTAGCTGAATCGCCGTCTGTGGTCGACCACGGCGGCGTGCAGAACCTGCATCGTCGGATCGTAGCGGGCCAGCGCGGACAGCGGCCGGACCGGCACTCGCGCCGCTAGCACCGCTGGAGGCATCGGGCCTGTGCCGTTCCAGGTACCGATCGCGATCCCTGCCACGTTCCATCCGGTGAACGAGAACGGGTTGAGCAAGTTGTTGACCAGCACGGTGACCGCCGGCAATCCGATCACCGCCCCGTCGGCGGCCAGGCCGGCGACGAGCGGGCTGCTGGCCAGCGCCAGCGCGCTGTCGTAGCGCTGCCCGGCGACGGTGACGGTCCCGCCGGGTACGGCGGTCGTCGCCGCCCGGCGCGACACCGAGATCGTGGTTGGCAACTGATCGGGAGCGCGCTGTTCGGCGGGCAAGGCTACCAGGGCGAGCGCGGCGCGGTAGAACGCTGTCGCGCTACCGAATACCCAGGCGTGCGTGACGGGAGTAAAGAAGTAGCTCAGGGCGCCCGCGTGCCCTGCCTCCGTCTGGGCCGCCTGGTCCAGCGGCACAAGCATGCGCTGCCGCACATCGATATCCTGCGGCGCCAGCCTAGTCGCCCCGATCTGAAGGTACATGCCAATCTCCTCCCCTTGGGTCGTTGCGCGCGGCCTCCCGCCGGGATGAGCGAACGCCGGGGAAACGGTGACCCACCCAGAAGCTAAACGCTGGCAGTGAAGCAGTCAACGGCCCTGGACAGGTCCCTGATGGCGCTCGCCGGAAAGCAAGGACACGACGCAGCCGTTCCGGGCTTCGGATAGATATTGTCTCTTTCAGCGCAGGTCGCACGGAAGCGTGTGATCCCTGCTCGCCTGGTCAGCTATACGCCGGTCAGGATCAAATTCAGTAGCATCGGACGCCCAGAGCCGGCATATTGGCAACACGCCGAATCTAGATGGACAGACATATCACCCGCCGCTAACCGGCGCTCAGATCGCTCGTGCTCTGGATCGCGAGTCGCGTAGCGTGATAATCGCTAGCCGCGGTGGTCGCGTGAGATCCGATATGGCGGAGAATCCGAGCGCAGGAGCGGCCGTGCAATCTGCCCCTGTAAAGAGCGTTCCGCGCGCCCGGGTTAGCCGTCGCTGCTGCATCGTACCCGGTAAAGTTGGGAAGAGCTGTTCACTGCTCGTGAACCATTCGTCCTGGTCCCGCTAGCGCGCTTGTTTGTCCAGCCACTCTCAGCACGTGGGAGGTCTCAGCAGGTACGTGGGAGGTCTCAGCAGCGATGGCAGGGGCCCGTTGGTGCTGACTCTGCGGGCAACCGGGCGGCTCAGCCCGGACGCCAGCGCACGTCTGCCCGTGGCGCAGCTGCGCTGGT
>JBEKGC010000668.1:0-2786 GCA_050013055.1 Streptosporangiaceae bacterium | reverse complement strand
GAAACAGTGACTGTAATACTCGTGGCCCGACGTGGCGAGCTTTGCTGCTTGCCGAGCTTCGGTCCAGTCTCTCCCGGACGGAAAGAGTGCCATGCTCTTCCCGTGGGCGTTGCCTTCCTGGACAACGTTGGCCAGGGCATAATTTCCCCCATGGCAATTCAGCACGACCAGTGAGGTCAGGCCTGCACCGGTAATGGAATCGTAGATGTCGTCAACCATGGCATGAAGGGTGCTTGATGAGATGCTCACCGTGCCGCGCCATGCGCTGTGCTCATGGGAACACGAGATAGTGATTGGCGGAAGCAGAAGGAGAGGATATGCGGTCGCGAGTTCCTGCGAAATCGCGGAGGCGATTACAGTGTCGGTAATCAGCGGGAGGTAGTCACCGTGCTGCTCGAAGCTTCCGATTGGAAGGACCGCGCATGCTGCATCCAGGCTTTTCTCGTCCGAGGTTGTCGCCGTAGGCAGGATATGATTCATCAGCCTGCCTCTCGTTCCAGCTTGAACGAATCGACAAGCACCTTCAACCTCCTTCGTGTGCCAGCCACGGCAGGATGTAAACATTCACCCGTGTGGCGTTGGTGATGTTTGAGGCGCTGTGCGTGATGGGTTTCGGGCGGGGTGATGCGCGTGGTCAGGCCTGGCCGGGGACCGGAGGTGTCCAGGGGTTCCCGGTGAACAGGGCGTGCAGGACGTCGAGGACGTCGCATCCGTGTTTGCGGGCGGTGTCGATGTAGCTGCGGATATCGAGGCGGTCCTGGGTGGTATCGTCGCTGGTCAGCCGCCCGGAGATCTTCTGCTGGGTCTTACTGGGCCGTAGTCCTGACTCGCTGATGTTGTTCGTGGGCCACACATCGGTGTCGGTGGTGAATCTCAGGACGTCGGCTTCGCGGTCGCGGCAGAATTCGAGCATGTCCCGTCCGGGGTGCTGTTTCGTGCTGTTCTTCGGGCCGGGGACGCGGGGCACGTCGGCCAGGGCGACGGTGATGGCGCGGCGGAACAGCCGCTCGAGGGGCTCGCGGGCGGCGGCGGGGACCGCCGCCAGGCCGGCGGCGCTGGCCTGGTTGCGGGCGTGGATTAGCTTGCGGAGCGCTTCTCGCGCCTGGGCCGGCCAGACCGTGCCGGGGTAGGCTTCCGCGCAGTCTTGCAGGTCACGCAGGATATGGGCGATACATGCCTGATGACCGGAGATGTTCTTCCACGTCGCGTGGAAGTAGTTGCCGTACCGGTCGGTGACCGCGATCCCGGCGAAGTCCGGGAGGATCCCGAAGTCCGTCATGGTTTCCAGGGACCGGGTGCCGAGGTGGAACAGGGAGTACCGTCCGGTGAATGCGCCGTGGACGTACTTCTTCTCCCCGGCTGCCCCGGACCGCAGCGTGGTCTCGTCGAACCCGACGACCTTCGCCGCGATGAGCAGCGTCCTGATCAGCCTGACGGTCCCGGCGGCCATCGATGCGGCCTTGGCCAGGCAGGAGTGGATGAAACCGGCGGACACCTCCGCGCCGGCCACGTCGGACAGCAGCAGCCGGCACCGCTCCACCGGGACGTGCTGGAAGACCAGCAGGTAGACGGCCAGTGCCCGCAGCCGCGGCCCGACCGAGACCGCGGAGTCCGGGACGCCGGGCGGCCGGGGCGCCACGTGGGTCTTCCCGCACGCGCACCGGGTCTCGTGCAGGTCGTGCTGGATGGTGACGGCTTTGGGCTCCGGGACCTCTTTCTGCTGGTAAGACCGTGCCACCCCGAGATCGGCCGCGTTATCCAGGTCCGCGCCGCACGCGCAGGTGCCCTCGGGGTAATAGCCGAAGGTGTCATCGGGGACAGTCCAGGTCATCGCCGCCCCGGCCGCGCCGGGCTGCTTGCCGCGGCTGCGCTTCTTCGCCGCGTCCCGCTCCGCTGCCCGCCGCTGCTTGCGGGGCGGCTTGCGGCCGGGCGTGCCATCCCCCGAGGGGGGCATCGAGGAGTTGCCGCTGTTGCGGGATACGACGCGCTCCAGGCGGGCGATCCGGTCCCTCAGCTCCGCGAGCTGGCCATCTTGCGCCGCGACCTGGCCGCGCAGGCCCGTGACCTCGGCGTCCCGCGCTGTCAGCTGCTCCTGCAGCTGCGCGATCTCCTCATCGCGGGCAGCGCACGGGGCGCAACCCGGGGCAGGAGGCGGCATCTCGGACACGAGAGACGATCATGCCGGGCCGGCTAACAGTAGTCAACTCGCAACGAATTGCCGGCCCTGGGTGAACGCAGGCCCAGGCTGATGTCACAGGCTGAGCCGCAATCAGGCTCCCCGGTCACCGGGGTGAATGTTTACGTCTCCCTCTTGCTTGCCCTCAACACGGACATAGGCGAGAACAGTTCTAACCTCTGGCAACTTCAGAAATGATTGCGCTAGTACTGGCGTATAATAAGTATAAAAGTGTTTAGTAGCAAATTCAGCATAAATAGGGCAAAAAATGACACATACCCCCGATCAGCCTTCGCCGCGGCACCGGCGTGATTACTTTGCGACGGCCGTAGAAGCAGTCCCCCCGTTGCTGCAGGCTCTTGCGGCGATCACAGCGTCGGTAGCCTTCGCCTTCGCCAATCATCGCTTCGTGCCGCTCTGGAGTGTCATCGTAGTTGCCGCTCTGAGCGTTCTCGTGCTCGTCATATCAGGAATTTGGTCATGGCGCGCACGACATCTGCTAGTTGAGCGCGAAGCTGAAGTCCGCAGCGAACGAGGCCGAGGCTTGTCGGTTAACGCGCCGACATGGAGTTGGGCCGCCATAATAGCTGGCGTCGCGCTAATTGGTGGT
>JBEKGC010000667.1:0-2791 GCA_050013055.1 Streptosporangiaceae bacterium | reverse complement strand
AGGAACACCAGGATCATGATCAGTGCCGCCGCGGTGATGACCCTGCCGGTCTCGGCCTGTCCTTTGGTCACTGCCCGGCCGTTGTCATGGGAGAGGATCCACTCCTCGCGCATGCGGCTGATGAGGAAGACCTCGTAGTCCATCGAGAGCCCGAAGAGCACCGAGAACATGATGACCGGGACGGCCACGTCGACCGGGCCGGTCCGGCTGATCCCGAGGATGGACGCGCCCCATCCCCAGGTGAACACCGCGTTCATGATCCCGAGTGCGGCGCCGACCGAGAGCAGGTTCATCACCGATGCGACGGCCGGAATCAGCAGGCTGCGGAACACGGCCATCAGGAGCAGGAACGCAAGGACCACGACGACCGCGATGAACAGCGGCAGCTTCGAGGCGAGGATCGCGGAGAAGTCGTCGTCTGCTGCGGTGACCCCGCCGACTAGGACGTGTAGGCCGCTGCCCGCTTCCGCGGCCGGGATGATGTGGTCGCGGAGGGTGTGCAGCAGCGCCGAGGTCTGTGCGGCCTGCGGCGCTGTGCCCGGGTACACCAGAGCGACCGCGGCCTTGCCGCTCGGGCTGACCCGGGGCGCGGTGACGGCGACGACGCCTTGCTGGGTGCTGGCTGCGTGCACCACTTTCTCGAACGATGCGAGGCCAGCCGGCGAGCGTATGGTCGTGACGAGCTGGAGCGGCCCGTTGAAACCGGGTCCGAAGCCCTTCGCCAGCAGGTCGTACGCGAGGCGCGTGGTAGTCCCCGGCGCGTCGCTCCCCGCGTCGTTGAGTCCGAGGCGCAGCGAGAACACCGGGACCGCGACGACGGCAATGACGGCTAGGGCGACCAGTGCCCGCAGCGCTGGCTGGCGCTCGATGCTCATGGACCAGCGGAACCAGAATCCCGCTGCCACGTCCTCGGTCACCGGGCCTGACTGTGCCAGCCGCCTGCGCTCGCGGCGCCCGAGGACCTTGACGCCGAAGAATCCCAGGAACGCGGGCAGCAAGGTCAGCGAGGCGAGCATCGTGAGCGCGACCGTGGCTGCTCCCGTGATCGCGACGCCGTACAAGACGGGCACGCCGAGGGCGAACTGGCCCAGCAGCGCGATGCACACCGTCAGGCCCGCGAGGAGCACCGCGCGGCCTGCGGTGCTGGCCGCGTGGGCCGCGGAATCCTCGATGCTGCGCCCGGCGCGAAGCCCGTTCCGGTGCCGGGTGATGATGAACAGGGCGTAGTCAATACCGACGCCAAGGCCGAGGAGCACCCCCAGGATCGGCACGAAACTCGGCACTGCCAGGACATGGGACATCAGGCCGGTGAACGCCAGGCCGATCCCGATCGCGACCAGCGCAGTCATGATGGGAATCACCGCGGCGAGCAACGCGCCGAAGAGGATCACGAGGACGATGAGCGCGAACAGCACCCCGAGCGCGGTGCTGTCCAGGGCTATGGCTGGCTCGACACTCTCGATCGCCTGGCCTCCCAGCTCTACCTGGAGCGCTGGGCTCTGCGCCGCTTTGGCCGTGTCGATCAGCCGGCCGATCTCTGCTGAGGAAAGATCTTGCGCTTGCGTGTCCCAGGTGACAGTCGCGAAAGCGGTCGTCCTGGATCTGTTCATCTGCGCGCTGCCTGCCGCGCTGAAGGGGCTGGCCACGGTCGTGACCCCCGGCAGCTTCGCCACCCTGGCCAGCATCGTCTTCGCCTCGGCAGCGACGGCCGGGGAGTCGAGCGTCCCGTGTCTTGCCTGCAGCATGATCTGATCGGCCTCGCCGGACGCGGCCGGGAAGCTGGCCTGCAAGATGCTGAGCGCGCGGGCGGAGTCCGTGCCGGGGAGCTGGAACTGGCTCGAGTACGCGGGCTTGGCCCCGATGTCGGCGGCGAGGAATGAGACAAGGGCGACGAGCCAAAGAGTCAATACGAGCTTGCGGTGCCGGAAGCACCATCTGGCCATAGCGGGCATCTGAATTACACAATCCTCAACTTCGGCGCGGGCGGACGGTGCAGCACACGGCCCGCCTCTCGTGGGGTCGGGTGACGGCGGGAATAAGGAGAACCGGAACCGTCACGTTGCCTGTGCGATTGGACGCGCTTGTCAGACCCTGTCGATTCCTGCCGGATTCGCTCCCCGCCGGCACGTCGAGAAACCGGGTCCTTAAGCGACGATTCGGTATTCGCGAAGCGGATTCCCGGGCCGGTCAATGCGTTTGGCTCGGCGGCGCGCGGCGAACCGGCAGGAGTAAGGCACTGGCGTCTCGGGCTCGATGCCCCGGTGCGGCCGAGTGTCACGGTGCTGGGGAACCGAGGGTGGTCACCTCGCGGCGGCGTTTTGCGGTGGAGGGCGGGTTAATCCCGCGCTCCGTGTCAGGTGCAGCAGCACTTCGAGAGTCCCGGGGCTCTTAATGCCGTAGAGGCCACCGGTGTCTGGGAGGGAAATGTGCCAGTCGGCGAAGGCTATGGGGATGTCGGTGAGCACGTAGATGCTGCTTCCGATGCGTTCGGCCGAGACGGCGATGCGTACCGCCTCAGTTATCCCGTGCATCGAGAGGTTGCCGGTGGCGAGTGCTTGCTTGACGGTGCCATCGGCAGGGGTGCCGCTCAGCTCGATGGGGCTGGTGAGCACGAACGTGGCCGTCGGGTAGGCGCTGGTTTCCAGGACGTTGCGCTGGCTCTGGTCGGCGGTGACGCTTGCCATGTTCACGGTGAACGAGGCGTGGCTCACCGAGGTGCCCGACATCGTGAGTGATCCTGAGATCTTGCTCGTGTGTCCGGTCAGTGTCACCTGCTGCCAGAGGAAGACTT
>JBEKGC010000666.1:0-2797 GCA_050013055.1 Streptosporangiaceae bacterium | reverse complement strand
GTTCGCATCGAGGGGGTCAGGGGTTCGAATCCCCTCAGCTCCACCCGAGTTTTTGCAGGTCAGCGGCATTGTTCGAATTTACGGATGTCGGCTGGGGAGCCAAGTCTTAGACTTTTGGGTATGGCCGGGGCTTCACGCCGTGGCTACGGCGAAGACGGCATCTACTTTGATCACCGGACTGGCTGCCGGGACAGCGCTCATCACGAGACCTGTTCCGGGCGCTGGCGCGGGGTGGTCTCGCTCGGTTTTGACGCGGACGGGAAGCGGCTCCGCAGGAAAGTCAGCGGGCAGACCCGGACTGAGGTCAAGGACAAGCTCAAGGCTATGCATTCCGAACTGGACGCCGGCGAGCGCAGCGCGGCGGGCTATACGGTCGAGAAGGCCGTGACTGACTGGCTGGACGAGGGGCTGCCGGAGCGTGCGGCCAAGACGGTCGAGGCGAACCGGGATTCGCTGCGGCCGCTGCTGGCTGTCATCGGGGCGGTCCCGCTCAAGGACCTGACCGTGCAGGACGTGCGGACGGCGTTGAAGGAGATGTCGGCCACGCACGCGACCCGGACGCTGCAGAAGGCACACAACTGTCTGACGCGGGCGCTGAGGCACGCTGAGGGGCAGGATCTGGTGCGGCGGAACGTGTCGGCGCTAGTGGACACTCCGCGCGGGCTCGAAGGCCGACGGTCGCAGTCGCTGACGCTGGCGGAGGCGACCGCGCTGCTGGAGGCGGCGGAGACGTCGCGGCTGCACGCGTTCATCGTGCTGTGCTTGCTGACGGGGGTGCGTTCGGAGGAGGCGTGCCGAAGGAGCTGCGGACCTCGTTCGTCAGCATGATGAGTTACCAGGGCGTGCCGGTCGAAGAGATCGCGCGGCTGGCCGGACACGCCAGCTCGCGGACGACCGAGGTCATCTACCGGCGGGAGCTGCGGCCGGTGATCACGACCGGGGCCGAGGTCATGGACCAGATCTTCCGGCCGAAGCCAGGGCCAGAGGTTCCCCCAGCGGCTACCGGATAGCGAGACTGGCGGGATGACCCCGGGAGTGCCTATTCGGGCCAGCGGCTCGCGGGCGTGACGACCATGCCGACGCCGGGCACGGCCACCAGGTAGCCTGCTCTAGCGAGCCAGGAGTGCGCCCGCGCGGCGGTCTCGCGGGCGATGCCGAACCGTTCAGCCAGCTGATTGCGGGACGGTACCGCATTACCAGGCGTCCATTGCCCGGCCCTGACCTCAGCCTCGATGACCCGCGCGACCTGGAGGTAGCGCGGGACTCCTGACAGGTCGTCAAGATCATCTGGCACACTGGTCACCCTAGTTGACCAGGTGGAATAGGTGGTTCATAGCGTGGACTAGGTGGACCAGGTGGACTAGTCTGAACTTATGAGCGACGCGATCAATCTCCCCACCCCCTATGCCGCCGCCCGGGTCGCCGCGTTTCTAGCCGAGCACCTTTCCTGGTCGGCGTTCTGGGACAAGCGCGAGGGCGTCTGGCGTGTCTCCGAAAACGATCCTGACTCCGAGCTGTACGCCGTGAGCCGCGACGCGGACGCGGTGATCTGGTATATGACCATGAACTCGTGACGGCAGCCGCGCGCCACACTGGTCCTTGTCAGGCTTTCGAAGCTCGTCTCAGGCTGCAGCGCATGGGATGAACGAGCCGCTGTCAGTCGGCGGCTTCCCAGTCGGTGTCGCGGTCTGCGGCGCGGTCAAGGATGTGCTGGGACGGCGGGATCTCCGGTTTGGGTGGTTGCAGGATCGCGTCTCGCCCTGGCCGGGGCCAGGGCGGGAACGCCTGCCCCAGATGGGGGTAGCCGGGATCCGGGGAGGGGACGGTCAGGCTTTGCCGGCTGGCGAGCCGCTGGAGGAACGTGCGGTGTGCGGCGGCGAGCTCGGTGGTCAGCTGGCCCATGTCGGCGGGTGGCTCGTCTGGGGTGGGAGCGGGTTCGGCGCGCTGGGTTCCAACAATAATGAGACACGCACCGTAAGGGACCCGATTCATCGAGGCAGGGCTGATTTACCGGGGACAGGACATCTTGATCGCAGTCGACCTTCAACAGCGCGAGGCCGGGCGCGAGCCTGACTATTTCGCGACCTACAACTGGACCGAAGAGTGGCCCCACGGCGCCGGCACCGCCCAGATGAGCTTCTGGACGCGGCCGCTGCACGCGATGATCGACGCCTTCACCGCAGCCGGCTTCCGGATAGCCGTAATCAGCGAGCCGCCCCCCGCGCCAGGCGCCCGCGAACTGTTCCCCGACCGCCTCGCGGACACGCCCTCGGGTGCCTTCCTGTGCTTCCTGTTCTTCGTCCTGCAAGCAGACTAACCATCGCGGCCCGGCCATCCTGACACAGCCGTCCCGATCAAGGGACGGGCCGGGTCGGCTGAATGAGCTCACGGAATGCCAGACCTGAGCAGCCCACTGGGAGCGACGAGGTGTCCCGCATCACGAACGGCAGCGGGTCCGCAAGCGCATCGTGTGGATGGACGTGCATCATCCAAGAGCCGTGAGCCGGCCTCGGCGATGGCTGTGAATGAACCCGGCTTGGGCTCATCTGCCGATGGCAAGGGCGAGGAGGGTATCGACCGCAGTTTCGAACGGACGGCTACTCCGATGCACCTGGGCGAGTAGAAGTCCTCCTTGCAGCGTGGCGAGCAGAGTAGTGGCGAGGTCGTCCGGGTCGATGTCGGACGGGAGTTTCCCGTCGGCATGAAGGGATCTAAGTGCATCGCCGATGGCGGCTGCCCACTGATCGAACCCTGCCGCGATGAGCGCTCGGGCCTCGGGGTCACTCTCGGCGAGCTG
>JBEKGC010000665.1:0-2814 GCA_050013055.1 Streptosporangiaceae bacterium | reverse complement strand
GGCCAGCGTCCGCGCGTAGACCGGGATGGCCTCGCGCAGCTGCCCGGCGCTGCGGTAGCAGAAGGCGAGGTTGGCGCGGGCCGCGATGGTATCCGGGTGGTCCGGGCCGACGGTCCGCTCCCGGTCGGCCAGCACCTGCTCGTACTGGATGACGGCGTCTTTGCCGCGTCCGCAGCGGCGCAGCGCGGAGGCCAGGTTGGCGCGGGCGGTGATCGTATCCGGGTGGTCGGGCCCGCGGATCGCCGCCTGATCGGTCAGCATCCGCGCGTACTGCTCGATTCCGTGCTTGGTTTTCCCGCTGGCCAGGTAGGCGCCGGCCAGGCTGGCCCTGGCCTCCAGGGTGACCGCGTGGCCGGCCCCGAGCATCCGCTCCGCGTCGATGGCCAGCGACGCGTAGGCGGCCATCGCCTGCCGGTCCAGGCCGGCCGCGGCGTAAGCGTCGGCCAGCTGAGCCCGTACGGTCAAGGTGGCCAGGTGCCCGGCGCCGAACTGGCGGTGAGAATCCCCGGTGGCCTGCTCGTACAGCGGGATGGCGGCGGCGGCCTGGCCCGCGCTGAGGTAAGCGTGCGCCAGCCGGCCGCGGGCGGCGATGGTGTCGGGGGCGTCGGCGCCCTGGCTGCGTTTGCGGTCGGCCAGCGCGTGGGCGAACAGGGTGATCGCCTCGCCGCAGCGGCCCGCCGACTCGTACGCGGCGGCGAGCCTGTCCCGGGCGGCGGCGGTGCTGGCGTGCCCGGACCCGAGCAGCCGGGTGCTCGTGGCGACCAGCCGCTGCCAGTAGCTGATGGCGGAGCTGGTCAGCCCGCTGTCTTCCAGGCTCAGGCCCCGGCGGAACAGCAGCGGATGGGCGTCTGGCTGCCAGAGCGGATTCACCGGACCCGCGTGATCACGGCGCGGGTCCGCCGTGATCCGCGGCACGCTCTCGGCGACGGCGTCGAGTGCGGCCGCGCAGTCGCGCAGGGCCTGGTCGAGCGGTGTGCGCCGGCGGCCGGTCGGCGGCCAGGTGTGGATCAGCGCGTCGGCGGCGGTCAGCACCGCCGCGCTGAGGCCGGCCGGCGACACGAAGGCGTGCACGGCCGCCCGGACGCCGGGGTGCATCCGCACCGTGCGGACCAGGCTCTCCGGGTCGAGGCTGATCAGGCCGGCCGTGGCCAGGGCGGTGAGAGCGGCACGAGCCGGATTCTGGCCGGCGTGGTCCTCGCTGGGCGGCTGGCCGGTGATGTAGTGGCATGCGGCCGGGCTGGTGAGCACCGCCTCAGGGATCCCGTGCGGATCGAGCATGGCGGCCAGCGCGAGGGCGGGCCAGGCCATGCCCTCTGGCCGTTGCCTGTCCGCGCATTCGGCCGCCAGCGACGTGGTGGCCAGCAGCGCGGCGGACACGCCGGGGACCGCGGGCATGAGCTTGCGGCGCTGGGCCAGCAGCGCCCGGTACTCGCGGCAGCCGAGCCCGGTCAGGCTCATCACGGCGGTCGCCTGAGCGAGCCCGAGCGGCAGGCCGTCCAGGTCCTCGGCCAGGTCGATGGCCTCGAGCTGCTGGTCCGCGGTGAGCAAGCTGGCCAGGTAGAACACGGCTTCCCTGCGGCTGAAGCCGCCGACGGGGACGATCCGGACCCCTTGACGGCGACCAACGGCCGTCTCCCGCAGCGCGAGCTCGGTCAGCTGGGTGGTGACGATCACCGCGCCGGCCGGCCCGGCGGGCCACAGGTCGTCCAGGTCGGCCACGGCGGTCAGGTTGTCCAGGACCAGGACCCACGGGCGCTCGGTGCGCGCCAGCCACCGGGCGAAGCGAGTCGCGGCCGTGGTCGCGTCGTCGTCCGGCAGGGCCGCGCCCACCGTGTCCGCGGCGTGCGCGAAACCGGAGACGATCGCCTCGCGGCCAGTCGCGCTCACCCAGGCGATCAGGTCGAAGGTCCGGCTGTGCCACGCGGCCCGGGCGAACTCCGCCGCGAGCTGCGTGCTGCCTGTGCCGCCCTGGCCGGCCGGGGCGGCGACCGTCTTCTCACCCTGCGTGAGCACGATGATCTCGGCGGGCCGCAGGTCGGACCGCAGGTCAGGAGCGGTTTCCGGGCGCTGGCGGTAGGCGTCCGCGAGCGGCGGGACGACCCCGGACAGCAGCGTCGGCGACCGCGGTGACGTTTCCGTGCGCTGCACCATGACCACGGTGACATCCCTCCCCGCGATGTCAGGCGGCCGGGCCGGCCGTCATCGCCGCCCGGTAATCCGCAATGGCGCCCATATTAGTTCTTGACCGACATCCGCGATCCTCTTTTGCGAAACGCGATGACCACCTTTACGGTGGCATAATAAAATTCGGCCCAAATCGATGTATTCTGTGGTGCGCCGACCCGTGCTCAAGCCATCGTCCGGAACTAAAGACTCGAGTCCTTAAGACCGCATTATACTATCGGCGATCGCATCCGGACGGGTAAACCACTTGACCTGGAGGACCCCATGACAGGAGGTCAAAACGGTCAATAAATGACTATTTGCCCCGTGTCATAATGATTCAGCTTTTATCCGAACGACCGAGGCCGAAGGCATCGGGCCCTGGTTATCAAATCGTGGGGGGATTAGACCGTTGAGTAGCGATATCGCTGCGGGCAAACACATTAAATCGCGTTACCTGGAGGAGGAGCCGCAGGAATATGCGGCCTTTAAGATCGAGAAGCGCGGGATCGACCTCATTCCCGACGCCGAGCGCAAGATGCGGCCGTCCGGGCTGTTCTGGCTGTGGTCGGGCGCGGTGTTCAACGTGGAGTTCCTGTTCTACGGCACCCTGATCATGACCTTCGGCCTGACCGTATTCCAGGCGATCCT
>JBEKGC010000664.1:0-2817 GCA_050013055.1 Streptosporangiaceae bacterium | reverse complement strand
GAGTGGGCGCTCAAGGACGTGGACCTGGCGATCGCCGCCGCCGGCGATGACGAGCTGCCGCTGCTGGCCGCGCTGTCCCGCCAGTGGCGCGCAGCCGTAGACGCCGGCCACGGCCGGGAAGACATCAGCGCCGCCCGCCTAGCGCTCGGCGGCCACCAGCAGCCTTAATCCCCGGGACCGCGAAGGAGAGCCAGAACGCGAACCAGAACAGTCGGTCTGGAGCACGAGTTTCTGGCTCAGGAGGCGGTTTTACAGCCCGCTCGCTCCGCCCGAGTCACCCCCCGCTGACCAGCGCGTACGCCGTTCGAGGCTCCGTCCCGGGCCGCCGTCGTCCGCTATGCGTCCGTGCGCACCGGGCTTGACGTGCTCACTGTGGTCGACTGGCGCGTCGTCGCGGTATGGACGGTCGGTGGCAGCCGCGTGCTAGACCCCGTGCACCCGATCTTCGACGTGACGACGTGACGGTCCCGCCGGCCGGGCAAGCTGGCTTCGCGGCCCAGGTGCGGCGACTGGCCCGGTCTCTGTACTCTGCCGTGCCTGGTGAGCGCGAGTGCAGTGACGTGTTCACGGTGTCGGGTAGCTGCCCGGATGGCCAGCGGACAGCCATTGAAGTACCCGGCGACGGCTACTCGCCGTTATCCGCCCGCCGCATTCGCGGAACACGGTCCTGAGCCCTCCACGCGGGTCGGCGCGGCGCGGGCCTAGGCACGCCGAGCAGCTGCAGAGCGCTCCCATGTGTCGCGTCATTCACTTAAGGGCTTCAGACCTGTCCTGCTCGGTCGCTATGAGACATGGCGGTGGTGGAATGCCGCCAGAAGCCACCGTCCATGCTCGCGCGACTGATTGACGCGGCTGGCCTGGCAGCTAGCTCTAAATAGCTCTAACGCGACTGAAAAGTCGGCGTCACATGATATTGACTTCGGTGTGACGTACGTCGCATACTGATTGCGTATTTGTGAACGGAACGACACATGGCGGGCGCGATGCGCCGGGTGTCATCTGTTCACCTGTGGCGGGCTCAGCGAGGAGGACGCGCTTGATGCCTTCGCCTGTCGTCGACGAGGTCCGTTCGGCCGATCTGGACGTGCGACTGAGCGCGCTCGACGCGCGGCTGCGCCTGCTGCTCGGATCGCGCCCGGGCGATGAGGCCGCGCGGGTGCTGTTCGACCAACTGGGGGAAGTACCGCTTTCCGTGGTGGAGGTGCCGGCGAATCGTCTGGTGAACCCGGTACAGGCCAGGGGACTGACGCGCGCCGCGAACGCTTTGCAGCGCGAATTGCACGATGCGGTGGTGGATGCGCACGCCAGGACGTTCGGCCGAATCAACGACGGGCTGGCCTCGCTGGCCCGGATCGCTTCGCCGGCGGAGTTGGTGGAGCGGGCTCCCGTGCTGCTGTGCGAGGTCTGCGAGTTCGACCGGGCGATGATCTCGCGGGTGCACGGCTCGACCTGGGTGCCGGCCGCTGCGCACGTGGCGGCCAGGGCCGGTGACGAGGTCAACGTCGGATTGGTCGCGGCGATCAAGACGCTAGAGATCCCGCTGACGAGTGCGCTGATCGAGACCGAGATGCTGCGACGCCGTACCTCGGTGCTGGTCGACGGCACGGCAATGACTCGGCACACCTTTAGCGTGCTCGGCGCACTGTCTCGCTCGCGCGCCTACGTCGCCGCGCCGATCGTGATCGCCGATCACGTCGCCGGATTCTTGCACGCGGACGCCTATTCCTCGGCACGGATGCTCACCGCCGCGGACCGGGTTGCGCTGCAGGTCTTCGCCGACCTGTTCGGGCTGCTGTACGAGCGGGCCGCCATGGCCGAGCGACTGCTTCAGCAGCAGGAGGCCATCCACGCGGCGCTGTCGTCCGCGGCGAGCCGCGTCGCCGAGCTGGGCCCGCAAGTCGGGCAGCTCACACGGGCCGGGGCCCACGCGGCCGAGGACGGCCCGCACACCCGAGCCCACCGAACGGGAGACGTGCGCGAGGCCGGCACGCTGACCTCGCGGGAGTGGAAGATCCTGGGCATGCTCGCCACCGGCGCCACCAACGGCCAGATCGCCTCGGCGCTGGTCGTGTCGGAAAGCACCGTCAAATCGCACGTCAAGCGAATCCTGCACAAGCTGCCGGCCGCCAACCGGGCCGAGGCGGTCTACCGCTACACGCAGTTGAGCGATGAACGGAGCCGGGTGCCGTGAAGCTCTCAGCCCGCAGCGGGGCGATCGCCGCGGTGGTTCCGGGGCCGGCGTGGCGCCGCCACGAGGATGCCCTGGCCGAGCGCGTGACCACCCTGCACGGTGCCGCATCGCAGGCCCTGGGGGGCGAACCGAACGTTGGGGTGCTCGGCTGCGTGGCCGACGGCGATCTCACCGGAGCAGTGGCTGCTCTGACGGGATGGTGCGTGGATCACCTCACCATCTTCGCCACGAGCGGGGAGGACGCCGCCCAGGAGCTGCGCGCGATCCTGCGGGAGCTGCGCACGCTCGGCTCTGAGGTAGCCGAGCACGATTTCGGCCTGTATGCCCGGCGGCTCGGCGACGCCAGCGCCGCAGCGCGCAGGCTCGGCGCGACGGCCACGTCGGCGCAGCTAGTCGATCAGGCTTGTGAGCAGCTGATCCACCGCTGCGGTTTCGGACGCGCCGTGCTGTCCCGGGTCGACTCCGAGGCCTGGCGGCCGTGGATGGCGCACTTCACCGGCACGGCGGCCGACGGTTCGTGGTTCGCCGAATGGGTCGACCGGCCGATACCGCTGGATGACCTCGTGCTGGAGACCCAGGTGTTCACCGAGCACCGGCCCGCGGTGGTGCTGGATACCGGCGACGCG
>JBEKGC010000663.1:0-3567 GCA_050013055.1 Streptosporangiaceae bacterium | reverse complement strand
GCGACCTCGGTGATGGTCAGGGCGGGGATCAGGATCTGGGTGACGGGGGTGCAGCGGGGGTCGGTGCTGCCGGCCGGGCAGTTGTTGCCTGGTGCGGTGGAGACGGCGGTGGCGGTGAGCACGTCGGTGGTGACGGGGTTGTCGACGGTGACGGGGGAGGTGATGGTGACGGTGGCGCCGACGGGGATATCGCCGGTCCAAACCGTTCCTGTGGCCCCGATGGACAGGGTCCCTGAGGTGGCGGTGACGGGCCCGTCGCTGGTCACGTTCGCGGCCAGGGTCACCGTGCCGGTGCTGATGCTGATCCCGTAGTAGGGGGTCTGCCCGGTGTTGGTGAAGGTGGCGGTGTAGACCAGATTGCTGCCGGGGGTTGTGGTGCTGGCGCTGGCGGTGAAGTCGATGACCAGGTCCGAGATGGGCACGGTGGTGGTGCAGCGGGGGTCGGTGCCGTCGGCCGGGCAGTTGCTGCCCGCTGCCGTCGAGGTGACGGTGCTGGCCAGGAGGTGGTTGCCGGTGTCGGGGTTGTTGACGGTGACGGTGTAGGTGATGGTCGCGGTCGCCCCCACCGCGAGGTCGCCGGTCCAGGTCAGGGTGGGGCTGGTGTAGGTGAGGGTGCCGGTGCTGGCGGTGGCGGTGGCGGTGTTGTAGGCGGCGTCGTCCAGCACGCCGGCCAGCGGGTCGGTGACGGTCGCGGCGGTGTAGGGGGTCTGGCCGGTGTCGGTGATGGTCAGGGTGTAGGTGACGGTGGCGCCGGGGGTGGCGGGGGCCGGGGTGGCGGCGGTGGTGATGGTCAGGGCCGGGTTCAGGACCGCGATGGTGAGCTCACACGGGCTGGTGGTGGTGCCGGGCGGGCAGGTGGAGCCGGCTGCGGCCGAGGCGGCGGTGGTGATGATGAGTTTGTCGCCGGTGTCGGGGTTGTCCGCGGTGACGGTGTAGGTGATGACCGCGCTGTTGCCGGGGGCGAGGGTACCGGTCCAGGTCAGGACGGGGGCGGTGTAGGACAGTGTCCCGGTGCCGGTGGTGATGGCGGCGTCGCCGTCGTAGGCGGCGTCGTCGAGCATCTGGGCGAAGGACTCGGTGACGGTCGCGGCGGTGTAAGTGGTCTGGCCGGTGTCGGCGATGGTCAGGGTGTAGGTGACCTGCTGGCCGGGCACGGCACTGGTCGCGTTGGCGGTCTGGGTGATGGCCAGCGCGGGGGTCAGCACGGTGGTGACGGGGGTGCACTGGGGGTCGGTGCTGCCGGCCGGGCAGTTGCTTCCGGGTGCGGTGGTGACGGCGTTGGCGGTCAGGATGTGGTCGCCGGTGTCGGGGTTGTTGACGGTGGCGGTGGAGGTGATGGTGACCGTTGCCCCGACCGGGATGTCGCCGGTCCAGACGGCCCCGGTCGCCCCGACGGACAGGATGCCCGAGGAGGCCTGCTGGTCGCCGTCCCCGGTGGCGTCGTCGGAGATCCCGGTGGAGTCGGTGCTGACGCTGATCCCGAAGTAGGGGGTCTGCCCGGTATTGGTCAAGGTCGCGGTGTACCCGACGACCCCGCCCGGCGTGGTGGTGGCGGTGCTGGCGGTGAAGTCGATCAGCAGCGCCGACACCGTGACGGTGGCGGTGCACTGGGGGCCGGGGCTGGCGGCCGGGCAGTTGCTGTCCGCGGACGGGGAGCTGATGGTGCTGGCCAGGATCATGTTCCCGGTGTCGGGGTTGTTCACCGTGACGGTGTAGGTGATGGTGACGGTGCCGTTGGCGGGGACGTCCCCGGTCCAGGACAGGGTGGGGCTGGTGTAGCTGACGGTGCCGGAGCTGGCGGTCGCGCTGTCGTAGGCGGCGTCGTCCAGGACGCCGCCCAGGGGGTCGGTGAAGCTGGCGCCGGGGTAGGGGCTGGCGGCGGAGTTGGCGACCGTGATGGTGTACGACACCACCTGGCCGGCCACCGCGGAGGGGGCGGCCGCGGTCTGGGTGAACGTCAGGCTGTCCGCGCCGACGACGGTGACCGTGACCGTGCAGCGGGTGTCGGTGCTGCCGGCCGGGCAGTTGCTGCCCGCGGTGGCGGAGGTCACGGTGCTGGTCAGGGTCCGGTTGCCGGTGTCGGGGTTGTTCACGGTCAGGGTGTAGGTGATGGTCGCGGCCGCGCCGGGGGCCAGGTCCCCGGTCCAGGTCAGGGTGGGGCTGGCGTAGCTGACGGTGCCGGCCGTGGCGGTGGCGTTGTTGTTGTAGGCGGCGTCGTCCAGGGCGCCGGTCAGGGGGTCGGTGAGGCTGGCGCCGGCGTAGGGGACCTGGCCGGTGTTGGTGACGGTGATCGTGTAGGTGACGACCCCGCCGGGGTTGGCGGTGGCGTTGCTGCCGCTGGTGGTGGTCGCGGTGATCGTCAGCGCCGGGGTGAGCACCGCGATAGTAACCCGGCACGCCGTCGCCACGCTGCCCGGCGGGCAGGTGGATCCGGGGGCGGCCGAGGACACGGAGTTGATGACCAGCTTGTCGCCGGTGTCGGGGTTGTCCGCGGTGACGGTGTAGGTGATGACCGCGGCGGCGCCGGGGGCCAGGGTGCCGGTCCAGGTCAAGGCGGGGCTGGTGTAGGACAGCGACCCGGTGGTGGTGGCGGCGTCGCCGTCGTAGGCGGCGTCATCCAGCATCTGGGCGAAGGAGTCGGTGACGACCGCGCCGGTGTAGGGGGTCTGCCCGGTGTCGGTGATGGTCAGGGTGTAGCCGATCACCTGGCCGGGCACGGCGAAGCTGACGTTGGCGGTCTTGACGATGCTCAGCGCCGGGGTCAGCACGGTGACGCTGACCGAGCAGCGCGGGTCGGCGCTCCCGGCCGCCGGGCAACGATGCTCAGCGCCGGGGTCAGCACGGTGACGCTGACCGAGCAGCGCGGGTCGGCGCTCCCGGCCGCCGGGCAGTTGCTGCCCGCCGCGGCCGTGGAGGAGGTGGTGGTCATCACCTTGTTCCCGGTATCGGGATTTTTCACCGTCACCGTCCCGGTCACCGTGACGCTGCCGCCGACCGGGATGCTCCCGGTCCACGACACCCCGGTCGCGGTGACCGTCAGCGTCCCGCTCGTCGCGGTCCGGTCCCCATCGCCAGTGGCATCGTCCACGACGTCGGTGAGGTTGGAGGCGATCGTGATCCCGGTGTAGGGGACCTGCCCGGCGTTGGTGAACACCGCGGTGAACCGGACCACCGACCCCGGCGTCGTGGTCGAGACGTCCGAGCTGGCCACGATCGTCAGCACGGCCACAGCCACCGTGGCCGCGCAGCGCGGGTCGGTGCTCCCGGCCGCGCAGTTACTCCCGGCCGTCGCCGATGTGACCGTGGAGGCCAGGATGTCATCCCCGGTGTCGGGGTTGTTCACGGTGACCGAGAACGTGATCGTCGCGGTGGCGCCGGGGGCCAGCGCCCCGGTCCAGGTCAGGGTCGGGCTGGCGAACGCCACGGTCCCCCCGCCGGCCGCGGCCGCGTCGCCGTCGTAGGCGGCGTCATCCAGCACCCCGCCCAGCGGGTCGGTGAACGCCGCCGCGGTGTACGGCGTCTGCCCGGAGTTCGTCACCGTGATCGTGTAATGCACCACCGCCCCCG
>JBEKGC010000662.1:0-3268 GCA_050013055.1 Streptosporangiaceae bacterium | reverse complement strand
GGTGTAGCCGTCGTGTGATATTAGCCAGGCAAGATTAACGTCGGGCGCCCGTAGCTCAGCCGGACAGAGCAGCTGCCTTCTAAGCAGCGGGTCGCGGGTTCGAATCCTGCCGGGCGCGCTGAACGTTCTGACCTGGTAAAACGCTTCATCGTAGAGCCATTCGAGGCCACTACAGCGCTCCTGCAGCAGGTTCCCGACGCTTCGGCTTGGCACGGGCAGTGGCCGTGTCAAGCTGTTTTCAGAGTGCTACGGCCACGGGCAGGAACCGCTGTTCGTACCATGGAGCCTTAAGCCACGGCGATCAGCGGACGGCAGGCGCTGTCAAGCGTCGATTGCGCTTGCCCGGGGAGGTCGCCGAAGCGCGCCTTGGCATCGCGGCTCAGGATGGTCCGGCCGGTCTCTGCCGGCTCAGGATGGTCCGGCCGGTCTCTGCCGCGTGCGCGGCGATGATCAGGTCGTGTGCGCCGCGCGGGGAGCCGGACCGGCGGACATGGGCGAGCAGGCACCCATGGTGAGCCGCTGTCGCAGGATGTTGGTCTGGCGACCAGGCGCGGTTGCGGGCCTGGGGAGCGGCGAGGTTCCGGTAGATGAGTCAACGACCAGGAAGGCCATCGCCGCTACACTGCGCAGGGCATGATGGCAGAGGGGGGGAGAGCGGTGGAGCCATTCGATACGACCAGACCGAACATCGCCAGGGTCTGGGACTACTGGCTGGGCGGGAAGGACAACTTCGCGGCCGACCGCGAGCTTGCGCAGAAGATGCTGGCGGTCCACCCGGTCTCCGCGCAGATGGCCCGGGAGAACAGGCAGTTCCTCGGGCGTGCCGTCAGCTATGTGGCGGCCCACGGTGTCCGGCAGTTCATCGACGTCGGCGCCGGCCTGCCGACCGCGCTGAACACGCACGACATCGCCCGGTACGCCAACCCGGAAGCGCGGGTGGCGTACGTGGACAACGACCCGATCGTGGTCTCGCACGCCCGCAGCCTGCTCGCCAAGAGCCCCGGGGTGATCGCGGTGCCCGGCGACATGCGGGACCCCGGGCGCATTCTTGCCGATGCCGGGCTGGCGGAACTGATCGACATGGCCGAGCCCGCATGCGTGATCCTGTCCGGGGTCCTGCACTTCGCCGATGCCGGGACCGCCCGCGACGTGGCCGCCGCCTTCGCCGGGGCGATCGTCCCCGGCAGCTACCTGATCATCTCTGTCGGTTCCGGCAACCGGTCCGAGGGAGATAACTTCACCTCGGCGTACACCGCCGCGCAGATATTCATCCACTCGCTGGATGAGATCCTGAGTTTCTTCGGCGCCCTTGAACTCGTGCCTCCAGGCGTGGTCTCGGCCCCGTGCTGGTACGGCGACAACCCGGAAAAGGGCCTGGAGCCGCGCACGGCGACCTTCCTCGGCGGCGTAGCCCGGAAGCCATGAGGCGTGGCGCCATGCCTCGATCATGCGGCGCTCCGCCTTGGGCTCCATCCGCCGAGCCCGGCGGAGCAGGAGATGAGGCCGGATCGATCGCCGCCGAGGCACCATGGCGGTCTGACGACGGCCTCGCTGGAACGTGCTGCCGAGCTGGTCAAGGCGTACAAGCCCTACCTGGCCATCTACAGCATGGACCCTCGGCAGACCATGATGGTCGCACCCCGCTGGTTCACGCACCAGGCCCGTTCTCCTGCCACGCCGTTGCAGTTCGTCATGGGTCGCGGACTGCTGGCCGCCGCACCGCTGGACACTGCCAGTCACGTTCGGGCTGACCGGCTGTTCTCTCTGCTGGGTCACCGCGACCCGCCTGACGTTCCCGAACCGCGCCCACAAGATGTGGCTGTAGCCAGAGTTCGGATCGGTTCCATACGCGAGGGTGGAACCACGGCTCGTTCGGCCGACGTTGTTACTCGACAGAGTCGGCGGGTCAGCGTCGGACGGCGAGTCGCGCTCCCCCGCTATGGGTGCCTACCGATCGGCCTTGGTCTCCCGTCTTGCGGAGCGCGGTGTTATCTGGTCATGTCGCCGGGCCGTCTTAGACCGGTGTCGTAGGCGAGGACTACGGCCTGAACGCGATCACGCAAGCCGAGCTTGGTCATCGTGTGGGCGAGGTGAGTCTTGACGGTGGCCTCGCTGATGAAGAGGGTCGCGGCGATCTCGGCGTTCGATAGGCCGCGGGCGACGTGCCGCAGCACGTCGAGTTCGCGCTCGGTCAGTCCGGCCAGTGCCGCCGGTGGCTCCGGTCCGGGCGGGGGCCGGTGGCAGAAATCTTCGATGAGCCGCCGCACCAGGTTCGGCGCGAGCAGCGCGTCGCCTTCTGCGGTCACGCGGATGGCGTGGATCAGCTGGTCTCTGCGGGCGTCCTTGACGATGAAACCAGCCGCGCCGGCGCGCATCGCCTCGTACAGGTACTTATCGTGATCGAACGTCGTCAGGATGAGGACGCGGGTGGGGCCGCCGAGCCGGACGATCTCGCGGGTGGCCTCGATTCCGTCGAGCACCGGCATCCGGATGTCCATGAGCAGGACATCCGGCCGGCGCTCCTGTGACAGGCGGACGGCCGCCATGCCGTCTTCGGCCTCGCCGACGACTTCGATGCCGTCCTCGACGTCTAGGATCAGCCGGAACCCGGCCCGGACGAGTGCCTGGTCATCGGCGAGCGCGACGGTGATCATAGCGGTTGCGGGATGGGCAGGTGGGCGCGTACTTCGAAGCCGCCGCCGCCACGATTACCTGCCGTGAAGGTTCCGCCGAACAGAGCCGCCCGTTCCCGCATGCCGGCCAGGCCGTAACCGGGCGGCGCGGCGCCGTTGGCGCCGCGTCCTGGACCGTCGTCCTCGACAACGACGTCGACGGCCGTCGCGCCGCAGCTCACCCGCACGCTGACCCGGGCATCCCCCGCGTGCTTCAGCACGTTGGTGAGCGACTCTTGCACGATCCGGTACACCGACGGACCTACCGCTGCCGAATCCGCCGGCGGTTCGCCGTCGACCTGCAAGGTGACAGGGAGACCCGTCGACCGGACGCTGTCCACGAGGGTGGCGAGCTGGGCGAGGCCGGGCTGTGGTTCGCGCAGCTCATCTGGCTCGTCCTGATCACGCATGACGTCGAGGAGCCGGCGCAGCTCGGTCAGGGCCTGCCTGCCGCTGCGTTCGATGTGGGCCAGCGGCTCGCGCGCCCGGGCCGGCTGGTCCTCGAGAACGCCCTGGGCCGCTACCGACTGCACGACCACCACACTGACGTTGTGTGCGATCAGGTCGTGCAACTCCCGGGCGATACGGACCCGTTC
>JBEKGC010000661.1:0-2865 GCA_050013055.1 Streptosporangiaceae bacterium | reverse complement strand
CCCGGACCACCATGATCGGGGAACCGTAGGTGACTACTCTTTGGCACGCGGCTCGCAGATCGGCAGCCGCCGATCCGCGGCCGGGCCGAGCCCAGGTATCGCAGGTCACGTATGTGGTGATCGCCCTGGGCGCCGCTTTGGCCGCATTCTTGCGGCTCTACCAGCTCAGCCGGCCTGGCTACCTGATCGGCATCACCGAATACGACGACGCGGTTTATTTTGGCAATGCCCTGCGCCTGGTAAACGGCGCGATCCCGTACCGGGATTTCGCGATGGTGCATCCGCCCGGGAGCATGTTGCTGATGGCGCCGGTGGCGCTGCTGGCCAAGGTCACAGGCACCGCATGGGGGCTCGGTATCGCCCGGCTGCTCACCGTAGCCGCGGACACCGCCTGCGTAGCCCTCCTGGGCGTGCTCGTGCGGCACCGCGGCCCGGTGACGGCAGGCGTGGCGTGCGGGATCTACGCCGTGTACCCGGACTCCCTCGTCGCCGCGCATACGTTGATGCTCGAGCCCTGGCTGAACCTGTTCTGCCTGGCCGGTGCGGTGCTGGTGTTCGACGGTGACCGGATAGCCGGCGGCGGGCGGCTGGTCTGGGGCGGGGTGGCGTTCGGGTTCGCCGGAGCGATCAAGCTCTGGGGGCTGCTTCCGCTGGTCATCATCGTCGTGCTGCTGATACCCAGGGCGCGCCGGGCAGCGGCCTTCGCGGGAGGCGGGCTGGCGGGGTTTGGTCTGCCTTTGCTGCCGTTCCTGATCGTGGCTCCGGCCGGGGTGATTGACGGCGTGCTGGTCGGCCAGTTCGTCAGGAGCGGCGCCCACCACCCGCCGCTGTGGCCCAGGCTCACGGACCTGACCGGTTTGTCGGCGTTCTCGACCAGCCCGGGCAAGACCGCGATCCTCGTCGTCCTGCTGGCCACGGCGGCCGTCATCGTCCTTGGTTACCTGGCGGGGTGGCTGGGAACTCGCCGCCTGCCCACCGCGCTTGACGGTTACGCCGTGATCGGCCTGGTCGCGGTCACGCTCATGTTCATGTGGCCCTACGGCTATTACCCGCATTACGGCGCCTTCGACGCTCCGTTCATCGCGCTGAGCCTGGCGCTGTCCGTCGGCCTGCTGGTGAGCCGCCCGGCGGAGTTCCTGGCGGCGGCGGTCGTCATCGGCGTCGTGGCATCGGTCCTGATCGCCGGGCTGGGCCTGCGTGATTTCGCGTCGGAGACTCACCTGCTGAGCTGGCCTTCGGCGGCGGCCAAGGCGGACCGCCTGATCCCGCCCGGCTCCTGCGTCATCACCAACGACCCGGCGTTCACCATCGCGGCCGACCGGTTCACCTCATCGGCCGCCGGGTGCCCGGACATGGTGGACTCCTACGGGACCCTCATCGCCATGACCGACGGGCTCACTAATCACGCCCCGCAGCGGACGCTGGACCAGGTCGCGGCGCGATGGCAGTCCGAGTTCGCACGGGCCCGCTACGTGTGGATCTTGACGGGCAGCTGGGGGCAGCTCCCCTGGACGCACGGGCTCTACGAATACTTCAGCCATCACTTCAGGCTCATCGGCCTCGTCGGCGAGCATTCAGGCCGGAAGAATGTCCCGAGGGGCGGCCTGTACATCCAAAGCCAGGCATCCCCTCCGCCCCGGTAAGCAGCTCTTGATCCTGCGCCATACGGTGGAGCGCGGCCTGGTTGGCTCCGGCGCTACGCGGTAGATAAGTACCAGCCAGCCCGCGCTGATCACCGGCCCGCACCTGAAGGAGGCAGCGTGAACTCGCTTCCCCTCATCTTGACCGTCTTTGTCGCCTGCGCGGTGGAGGCGACGGAGGCGCTGACGATCGTGCTCGCCTCGGGCCTGACCCGCGAATGGCGCTCCACGTTCCAGGGCATGGCCGTGGCCCTGGTGGTGCTGGCCATCGTGGTGGCCGCGGTGGGTCCCGCGCTCACCCTGGTCCCGCTGGGAGCGCTGCGCCTGGTGGTCGGCGCGCTGCTGGCCATCTTCGGCGTGCAGTGGCTGCGCAAGGCGATCTTGCGCGCGACCGGGCATAAATCGCTGCACGACGAGGCGAGCGCCTACCTGCGTGAGGTGGCGGCGGCGAAGGCCGCGACGGTCACCTCACGGCGCGGCGTCAACGACTGGTACGCGTTCACCCTGTCGTTCAAGGGCGTGCTGCTCGAAGGGCTGGAAGTGGTGTTCATCGTGATCACGTTTGGCGACAACCAGCGCAACCTGCCGGCCGCGGTGATCGGCGCGGCGGCGGCCGTCGTGGTGATCACCCTGACGGGTATCGCGGTGCGGGCACCGCTGGCGCGGCTTCCTGAGAACGCGATGAAGTTCGCCGTGGGGGTGATGCTCACCTCGTTCGGCGTGTTCTGGGGAGCCGAGGGAGCCGGCGTCTCCTGGCCGGGTAACGACGCGTCCCTGCTCGGGCTGGTCCCCGTGGTCGCGCTGGTCTCGCTCGGCTATACCGCACTGCTGCGCCAGGCCGACCGTGGCGCCGGGCCTGCCGTGCGTCCGTCCCAGGAGGAGGTAGCCAGCTCATGAGGCGGCTCAAGGCGATCGGTGCGTTCTGGTACGACTTCGTGATCGGCGACGACTGGCGGGTCGCGGCGGTGGTGGTGGCCGCCCTGGCGCTGACCGCGCTGCTCGCGCACGCGGCCGGCGTCAACGCCTGGTGGCTGCTGCCGGTCTGCGTTTTCGCCGCGCTCGGCTGGTCCCTGCGCCGGGCAACCGCCGGTAAGTCTTAGGAGGCACCAAGGAAACGAGTGTCCAGCCGGGCCTCGGTGATGCCGGGGTCCACCCGGTAGGCGCCCGCACTCGGCCGGTCCGCGATCAGCTCGGTGAGCGTCTCGTCGGTGAAGTGCGCCGCCGC
>JBEKGC010000660.1:0-2901 GCA_050013055.1 Streptosporangiaceae bacterium | reverse complement strand
GCACCTGCTCGTCGAACTGCTCATCGGACATGAGGTCCGGGTCCAGTGCCCTGATCCGGTAGCTGATCTCTTCCAGCTGGTCCTGGTAGTCGGTGCCCTTGACCAGGATGAGCCGCTTGACCGGGACACGGAACGTGGTGGCCATGATCTCGTTGACGGCCGCGTCCGCCACTTCCATCCGGACCATGTTGCCGCACCCCTTGCGGCGGCTCCCGGTGCCGGTGCACCGGTAGTAGGTGTAGGTCCCGCCGCCGTGCTTGCTCGACGCCCGGCAGGTGAGCTTGTTCATGGACGAGCCCTCGCAGTCCGGGCACTTGATGGCGCCCTTCAGCATCGCCCGCGTCTGCGGCTCCCCCCGCGGGCCGCGCTTCTCCCGGCCCGCCAGAGCCTCGTTGGCCAGCCGGAACCGGCGCGCGTCGATCAGCGCCTCGCACGAGTGCTCCCACTTCTCCGACCACACCACCTTGCCCGTCACCGGGTCACGTTCGGCGCGGGTCATCCAGTAGTGCCCCCGGTAGGCCGGGCTCCTGATCAGGTCGGCCAGCCTGGTCGGCCACCACGGGACGTCGGCCAGCTCCCGGGTCTGCGGATCGCGTTTCTGCCACAGGTGCAGGGAGTCCAGCCACCCGCAGATGTCCGCGAGGCTGTGCCCGGCGATGACCCTGTCGTAGATCTGCGGGATGTACTCCCGTCCCAGGTCCGTGGCGGTCAGCCGCCTGTCGTACTTGGGGCCCTCGGTCACGTAACCCCACGGGATGCGCCCGACGAACTTGTTCTCCCGCCGCAGCGCGTCGGTGGCCCGCACGACGCGCTCGCGGCCCAGTTCCCATTCCCGGCGCGCGGCCATCTTCTCCGCCTGCCACTGCCAGTAGTTCGCATCGAACTTGTCCGCCCGTGCCGGGTACTGCGGGCCGTCCACGATGATCAGCCGCTTGCCGTGCTGTGTCGCCCAGAACTCGATCCGGGTGGAATCCTCCTGGGTACCCCGGGACCAGCGGTCGGTCTTGTACGCCACGACCGCGTCGTACATGGCCATCTTCCCGGGCTCGGTGACCCACGGCTTGAGGTTCTTGCGGTCCCACGGCGCGACCGTGCCCGACTTGGTGTCGGCCACCACGTCGATGACCGTCATCCCCTCCCGCTCGCAGAACGCGCGGGGACCTTGACGAAGTAGAGCCGCGGTTGGCTGTCGCCCACGGCGGAATCCGGGTATCCCGGCTGGGGCTCCTCGATCACAGGCAGCCCGGTTACCTGCCCCCAGAATTTGGCTAGCGCCGACGGATCGGCACAGTCGAACGTGATGTTGCAGATGGTAGTACTCACGGCATTTCTCCACGGGGGAAGGGGCGCCTGCCGCGGGTGTCAGCAATCGCCGGAAGGCGCGGGAATCAGGTCTGACATCGACCGCACCTCCCTTCCGCTGCCTCGATGGGACACCGAGCACGATTCTGTCAGTCCGGAGCCGTAACGGGAAGCGATTATGTCTGCGGCAAACGGACAGAGGGCGAAGGCTTAGGAGGCTGGATCGCCGCTCTCCGTCGTGCCGGACAGCACCGCCAGGCACCCTTTCCGTGCGGGCGCAAAGTCTCGATCAATATGCTGAGGGAATGGCCGCCGTGATCCAGTCGTCGGGCGCCCGTCGGCAGCCTGCTACCTGCCATCGGATCGCAACTAATCATGTCCGGGCAGAACGATCTCTCGAGGAAGTGTGGTGATCTCAGATGTCCACGCCGCATCCGCATTCGCTGACCGACCTGGCCCTGGCGCCCGTGCTGGTGGAGATCGAGCGCAATCTCGCCAGGCTGAGGGTCAGCGAGGATCTTGAACTGGCACTTGCCCTGGACCTGAACGACGACGAGAGCTATTACCACGGGCCGGCCGAACGCGCGGCCCGGGTGCAAAGGCTGGCGACCCGGAACGTCGACCTGCACCACTGGCAGGTCCGGCCGACGGACGACCTCTACGGGCTCGCGGTCGAGCATGGGGAGTACACGGTTTCGGTCATGTTCGGGAAGCAGGTGACCGCATACGTCGAGAGCGGCGCCCCCTCGCACGATTGACGTTTCCCGCGGGCCGGCCCGTGCCCTCGTGTCGTCTCACCAGCCCCTCCCGTCCCACTAAGATCCTCACTCGATCTTCAGTACGGCAATCGGGAAATTATCACGGATGATTCGGCCTTAGCGGAGAAAAAGGGGCCCTATCGGGTACTAAATCTTCCGTAGAAGCTGGATTTTCCACGATTTCCCAGGGTTTAGCGCGTCATGGAGCGCTGGCGTGCCATGAGCCACACCAGCATCATCACGGAACCAAGCCGTCACGCAGAGCAGAATGCGGCCGCTGAGCCTGAAATACAAGCACTCATTTACGGCGGCAGCCCTAGGCGATGGCAACCGGTGCCCCTCCGCTATGCACCTGGCCGCCAACCGCCGGCAAGACCGTGCAGACTGGCAACTTCCGCCCCTTCAGCATCACCGCCCCGGGCGACAGCATCAGCCTTCGGCGACGTCATCGGCCTCTCGCTCGTGCAGGGCGCTTGCGTCGCCGGCCACGCCGGCACCTTAATCATGGCCGCGGACTAAGCCTGATCGCTGACGACCACTGAAACCATCAGGAGCCTCCTAGACCGTCGGAATGGTGCCGCCGTCGACGACATACTGGCTGCCGGTGAGGAACGCCGCGCGGTCGGAGGCGAGGAACGCGACGAGTTCGGCGACGTCAGCGGGCCGGCCGGGACGCCCGAGCGGGATTCCGACCCGGTCGATCAGCTGCCGGCGGGCCGTTTCGGCGTCCTGGCCGCTGTCGGCGGTGATCTGGTCCAGGCGCCGGGCGACGGCCGGGGTCTCGATGAGACCGGGGACGACGGTGTTCACCCTGATCCCGTGCTTGCCGACCTCGTTGGCC
>JBEKGC010000659.1:0-3461 GCA_050013055.1 Streptosporangiaceae bacterium | reverse complement strand
GCCGGGCCGCCGTACTGCGCTGCGCAGGCCGCGGTGATAGCCCGTAGCGCCCGCGGCCAGCCCGCGATCCTCGTCGGGCACAGCGGGGCCGGGCCGCTGCTGGCCGTGGCGGGCGCCCTGTCCGGCCAGGTCCGCGGGTACATCTTCGTCGACGCGGGGCTGCCGATCCCGGGGCAGACCTGGATGGACACCGTGCCGCCCGAGCTGGCCGCGCAGGTCAGGGGGATGGCTGATGACCAGGGCTGGCTGCCGCCCTGGTCGCAATGGTGGGGCGAGGAGGTCCTGGCCGAGCTGATCGAGGATCCCGCGGCGCGGCGGCGCTTCGCGACGGGCTGCCCGCCGCTGCCGCTGGCCATGTTCGAGGAGGTGCACCCGCCGGCGTCGCAGTGGCCCGAGGCACCCGGCGCCTACCTGCAGCTGAGCGAGGCGTACCAGGACCAGGCGGTCAGGGCAGCCGGACTCGGCTGGCCGGTGGCAGAACGGGTGAGCCACCACCTGGCGCCGCTGACCCACCCGGCCATGGTCGCCGGATCGTTGCATGAGCTCCTCGGCCAGCTCCGGGATACTGGGCGGATGAGCAGCCTGCAGTACTCCGCGTCCATCGTCATCGCCTGCTCGCCGGAGGTCCTGTACGACATGGTCTCCGACGTGACCCGCATGGGGGAGTGGAGCCCGGTCTGCCGGGCCTGCTGGTGGGATGACGGTGACGGGCCCCGGCCGGGAGCCTGGTTCACCGGTCGCAATGAGACGCCCGACCGGACCTGGGAAACTCGCTCGCAGGTGGTGACGGCCGATCGCGGCCGCGAGTTCGGTTTCGTGGTCGGCGGCTCGTGGGTGCGCTGGGGCTACACCTTCACGCCGGGGCAGGAGGGGACGTTGCTCACCGAGTCGTGGGAGTTCCTGCCGGGCGGCATCGCCAGGTTCCAGGACCGGTTCGGCGAGGACGCCCCAGCTCAGATCGCGGACCGCACCGAGGCAGCCCGGGCCGGCATTCCCGTTACCCTCGCCGCGATTAAGCAGGCGGCCGAAGCTGTCCCGGCATAATCCAAGCGCGGAGCCGGCCGGCCGATCTTTGCCGCAGGACATCCCCTACGCGGCCAGTCCGGCCAGCCCGGCGTAGCGGCCGTTGCCCGCGATGAGGCTGTCGTGATCGCCGGATTCGACGATGTGGCCGTGATCAAGCACCACGATCTGGTCGGCGTCGCGCACGGTGGAGAGCCGGTGGGCGATGGTGATGGTGGTCCGGCCGCGGGCCAGGTGGTCGAACGCCTGCTGGACGGCGCGTTCTGTCTCGTTGTCCAGGGCGCTTGTGGCCTCGTCGAGGACCAGCACCCGCGGGTCGCGCAGCAGGGTCCTGGCGATCGCGATGCGCTGCTTCTCGCCGCCGGAGAACCGGTAGCCGCGGGATCCGACCATGGTGTCGTAGCCGTCGGGCAGCCCGGAGATCAGGTCGTGGATCTGGGCGGCCCGGGCCGCGTTCTCGATCTCGGCGTCGCTGGCATCGGGCTTGGCGTAGCGCAGGTTCTCCCGCACCGTGGTATGCAGCAGGTAGGTCTCCTGGCTGACCACGCCCACGATGGCGGCGAGGTCGGTGAGCCGCAGATCGCGGATGTCGATGCCGTCGATGCGGACGTGGCCGCGGCCAGGGTCGTACAGCCGGGCGATCAGCGAGGCCAGGGTGGTCTTACCCGATCCGGTCTCGCCCACGAGCGCGAGCGTGTGGCCCGCCGGGACGTCCAGGGTGACTCCGGCCAGGGCGGGCCGATCCGCGCCCGGGTAGGCGAAGCTGACATTGTCCAGCCTAACGTCCCCGGCGATCTGTGCCGGGTCAACTTCCACCGGGTGGCGGGGGTCGTCCACCTCGACCGGCAGATCGAGGTACTCGAAGATCCGCGCGAACAGGGCCAGCGAGCTGATCACCGAGACGCTGGTGTTGAGCAACCCGGTCAGCGGCCGGAACAGGCTGTTCTGCAAGGTGGTGAAGGCGATCAGGGTGCCGATGGTGATGGTGCCCGCGGTGCCGGGCAGGACGGCGGCCAGGTAGATGATGGCGGGGATCGCGGCGAAGATGATGCTCAGCGAGGCCATCCGCCAGCGGCCGGCCAGCTGGGACCGCAGCTCCAGGTCGATCAGGCGGGCCGAGGAGGCGGTGAACCGCTCGATCAGGGCCGGACCGGTGCCCATGGTCTTGGCCAGCTGGACGCCGTTGATCGACAGGCCCTCCTCGATGGTGACGTTGAGGTCGGCCAGTTCCCGCTGCTGCTGGGTGGTGATGGCCCGGCGCATCCGGGCGACCTTGCGGGTCAGGTAGATGGCGGGCGGCATGACGACCAGCGAGATGAGCGAGAGCTTCCAGGACAGTACGGCCATGGCGACCGCGGTCGCCACCGCGGTGGTGAGGTTGGCCGCAATGGAGGTCGCCGTGGAGGTCACGACCGATTCCATCCCGCCGATGTCGTTCTGGATGCGGGACTGGACCTCGCCGGTGCGAGTGCGGGTGAAGAACGCGATCGACTGCCGCTGCAGATGGCCGAACACGGCCGTGCGCAGCCCGTGCATGACCTGCTGGCCGACCTTGGTGCTGATCCAGGTCTGGATCACGCCCAGGGCCGAGGTGAGGCCGGCCACCGCGACCATGCCGATGACCAGCCAGGCCATCAGCCGCACGTTCTTCTCAGGCAGCGCGGTGTCGATGACCGCGCGGAGCAGGAACGGGGAGGCCAGGCCGACGATGGAGGAGGCCACGATGATGGCCGTGACGACGGCCAGCGGCCAGCGGTAGGGGATGAAGAGCTGGCCGATACGACGCAGCGATACCTCGCGGGCCTGGGCCTTCTCCGCGGCGGTGACGGTCTTGGAGCCGCGTGTGCGGCCCGGACGTGTGGTTTCGTGGTTCGTGGGTTCTTGGGTTGGTGACGCCAAAGGTTTCTCGATTCTGTCGGGGAGCGAGCGCACCGGCGTGCCAGCCGGGGAGGCGCTATTGTTGAGGTTACCTCAATGTGAGTCTACAACACTAGATGGTGATACCCTATTCCCGTGATCCAGGACCCGGACGGCCCAAACCCGGACGGCCCAAACCCAGACGACTCGCCCGCTGCGGCCAGCGGGGCCGACTCGGCTGATGAGCGCTTGTCCGATGCGTTCTGGTCCGTCGCGCGCCAGCTGCGGGAGACCTCCGCCAAGACGCTGGTCCCCTGGGACATCACGCCGTCTCAGCTGCGGGCGCTGCGCGTGCTCACCCGCCGCGGCACGATGCGGCTGTCCGCGCTGTCGGATCACCTGCACATCGCGCCGCGCTCGGCCACCGAGGTCGTCGATGCCCTCGAAGCCCGTGACCTGGTCCGCCGGCGGCCCGACCCCGACGACCGGCGGGCCACCCTGGTCGAGCTGACCGGTCACGGCACCAGCGTCCTTGACGCCATCCGCGGCACCGAGTCCGAACGGGTCTTCGGCCGGCTGAG
>JBEKGC010000658.1:0-4245 GCA_050013055.1 Streptosporangiaceae bacterium | reverse complement strand
TCGGTCAGCGCCCAGGAGTGTATCGGCGCGCAGCGCTGCCCCTACGGCTCGCGGTGTTTCGCCGAGCGGGCGCGGGACGCCGCCGCCAAGGCGCACATTGTCGTCACCAACCACGCGCTGCTCGCGATCGACGCCACGTCCGACATCGACGTGCTGCCCGAGCACGACGTGGTGATCATCGACGAGGCCCATGACCTGGTGGACCGGGTGACCTCGGCGACCGCGGGGGAGCTGTCAGGTCCCGGCACCGACGCCGCGGCTCGTCGCTGCGCGCGCCTCACCGATACCGCGGCGGAGGAAGGCTCGGCCGCGGCGGTGGCGGACCGCCTGCGTCAGGCCGCGGCCGCCCTGACCGTCGATCTCGGCGACGCGCCCGCGGGCCGGATGGACCGGCTGTCCGACGCGCTGGCCGCGACGCTGAGTTCGGTGCGGGACGCCGCCAGCGCGTGCGCGGACGCGATTCGCGCCAGCGCGCCTGCCAGCGAGGAGGACCCGCAGCGGATGGCGATGGCCCGGATGACGCTGGCCGCGCTGGACGAGCTGCAGCGCACCGCCAGCCGGGTGCTCGACGCGTTCGGCGCCGACATCACCGCGCGTGACGAGGTGGTCTGGCTCGACCGGCCGTTCATCGAGGATGCCCGGCGTCCGCCCACGCTCCGGGTGGCACCGCTCGAAGTCGGCCACGTGCTGCGGACCCGGCTGTTCGGGGAGCGTACGGTCGCGCTCACCTCGGCGACACTTGCCCTCGGCGGATCCTTCACCCCCCTCGCCCTGCAGTGGGGTCTGCCCGCGGGCGGGCAGGACGACCAGGATCACCTGACCTGGTCCGGCATGGACGTGGGCTCCCCGTTCGATCATCCGCGCAGCGGCATCTTGTATGTGGCCAGGCATCTGCCGCCACCGGGCCGGGACCAGCTGCCCGAGGCCTACCTCACCGAGCTCGAGGAGCTGATCGAGGCGGCGGGCGGGCGCACGCTCGGCCTGTTCTCGTCCATGCGGGCGGCGAAAGAGGCGGCCGGGGCGCTCCGCGACCGGATCGGATTTCCGCTGCTCTGCCAGGGCGATGACGTCACCGCCCAGCTGGTCAGGCAGTTCGCCGAGGATGAACCGACGTGCCTGTTCGGCACGCTGTCGCTGTGGCAGGGCGTGGACGTACCAGGCAACTCGCTGCAGCTTGTCGTCATCGACCGGATCCCGTTCCCGCGGCCAGACGACCCGCTGGCCTCGGCCCGCCAGCGCGCGGTGGCCGCGCGCGGCGGCAACGGCTTCATGACGGTGGCCGCGTCGCAGGCCGCGCTGCTGCTGGCCCAGGGCGCCGGGCGGCTGCTGCGGACCATGAGGACGACCGCCGACCCCGCCCAGGTCCGGGCCGCCCTGCGCCGCCTCGCCGCCGCGTCCTCTGGTCCCGCCGCGCAGGCCCCCGCCGCGCAGGCCCCCGCCGAGGCGCCCGCTCCCGCCTAGGGTCCCTCCGCGCTTTATCCAACACTTACGAGCATGTTACGAAGGCCCTGATACGGGTGAAACCGCCGTGGCTGGGTAACATTTCGGGAACTACGGGCTTTTGACATCCGTTGGGCAGGGGACCGGTTGCCCAGTCGCAGCGGGAGGTCGCGCATGCGGGAAGGGCCGCGCACAGGCGGGCGACATGTGCTGCGCTGGGTTGCGGTCGCCGCGGTGGTGATCGTCGCCGCCGGGACGCTGACCGCGTACCTGAAGTACCGCGCTGTGTACGACAGCATCACCCGCGTCACGGTGCCCGGGCAGGCCCTCGGCCACCGCCCGCCGGTGTACAGCACGAACTCTCTGAACATCCTGGTCTACGGCGACGACAGCCGGGCCGGACTGACGCCGCACGAGCAGTACGTCCTGCATGCCGGTCATGACCAGACCGACAACACCGACACGATCATGATCGTGCACATCTCGCCCGGCCGGCACCACGTCACGGTGATGAGCATCCCGCGCGACACCATGGTGCCGGTGTACCAGTGCGACAACGGCCCCGGCTACACCGGCCAGCAGGCTAACCCGGATGCCGCCGTGCAGATCAACTCGCTGCTTCAGATCGGCGGCCCGACCTGCCTGTGGAAATCGGTCGAGCAGGTGACCGGCATCCGTATCGACCACTTCATCGGAATCGGCATGCTCGGCTTTGTCAAGGTCGTCGACGACCTGGGCGGCGTCAACGTCTGCGTGCCGTTCAACGTGAACGATCCCGTGTCCGGCCTGGACCTCAAGGCGGGTGAGCAGCACATCAACGGCATCCAGTCGCTGGCCTTCTGGCGCACCCGCGAGGATCTGGGGACCGGATCGGACCTGGAGCGGATTCAGCGTGACCAGTTCATGTCCGCCCAGGTGGTGAAGGGGGTGCTGCACAGCGACCTGCTTTCCAACCCGTTGAAGCTGCTGAACGTGGTCACCGACGCGGCCGCCTCGATGACCACAGACGGCGGCATGACCGTGGAGGACCTGCTCGAGATCGGGGAGAGCTTCCGCAATCTGTCCAGCCAGAACGTGCAGTTCATCACGGCGCCGAACCAGCCGTGGACGCAGAACCCCAACCGGGTCCAGTTCGCCCAGCCCCAGGCCGACGAGATATTCGCGGCCATCGCCCGGGACAAGACGGTGCCGAAGGCACCCGCAAACCCGGCGCCTTCCGGGGCGTCGGGTTCGGGCGGCGCTCAGGTGCTCACCACCAGCCCGTCCAAGGTCAAGGTGAAGGTCCTCAACGGCTCCGGTGCCCACGACATCGCGGTCCAGGCCGCGACCGGGCTGACCAGGCGGGGTTTTGACGTGATCGGCACCGGCGACGCCGCGAGCTTCGCCTACACCAACTCGGTGATCGAGTACGCTTCCGCCGCCGACATGGCCGAGGTGAACACGCTCAAGGAGGAGATCTCCCACGTCGCCGACCTGCTCGACACCAGCCTGCCGCCCGGCACCGTCGAGCTCATCCTCGGCTCCGATTTCACCGGCCTCACCTCCCCGGCCCTCGGTGTACCGTCCTCGCCGGAACCGTCCACCAGCGCCAGCCCGTCCACCAGTGCCAGTCCGTCCACCAGTGCCAGTCCGTCCACCAGCGCCAGCCCGTCCGGCATCGGCGCCTTGGCCTCGACGAACGGCGGCATTACCGCGGCCGCCGCCTGCACCGCCGACAGCTCAGCCTTCGCCGGTCCGCTCAGCCCCTGACCGCGGCCCCATCGCCCCTGACCACGGCCTCATCGCGCCGGGATGGCGCTGACATCCTGCACCGCCTCGGGCAGCCTGCGCATGCTGGTGACACGCCGATCTGCCAGCTTGGCGGGATGCCCGGTCAGGTCGCGATCCACCCAGACCGACCGCAGTCCCATCCGGGCCGCGGGCAGCATGTCGTGCACCCAGCTGTTGGCCACGTGGATCCAGTTCGCCTTCGCGACCCCGGCTTTCTCGGCGAACCTCCGGAAATGCGCCAGGTCCGGCTTATAGCTGCGCACCTCCTCGGCCGTCACCCAAAGATCAACGGGCACCGGCAGCTGCGTCCTGGTGCCGGCGAACAGGTCCTCGTCGCAGTTGGTCAGGAATGCCAGCCGCCAGCCCTTGTCCCGCAGCGCGGCCAGGGCCGCGTCGGCGTCGGGGAAGACCTGCATGTCGGCCCAGGCCCGGACCAGCGCGTCCTCGCTGCCCGGGGGCAGCGGAATATGCTCGCGTTCGGCCGCCCGGGCCAGCCCGGCGGTGAGTATCTCCTGGTACGGGCGCCACCGCGAGCCGGCCTCGAGCTCAAGCTCGGCCTGATGGTAGGCGTTGAGCAACCGGCTGGCCTCGGCCGCCGAGACTCCCTCGATGGCCTTCAGCGCCCCGCCCATGCACGCGTTCCAGTCCGCCACCGTCCCGTAGCAGTCGAACGTCAGCCACTTGTCCGCCACCGAAACCCCTTTCCAGTCCAGCCCAGCATCCCACGCGTCCCCACCCATGATTGTGGATACAAAGCATCGTCAGACGACGCTTTGTATCCACGATCACCTCGGCTGGGGTTTTATTGGGGGTGGGCTAGGAGGAGGAGGTAGGGATGGGAGTGGATGGGGTTGGGGAGAACGGGGTGGGGGAGTCTGGGGTGGGGGAGTTTGCCTATCAGGCTGGGTTCGGGAATGAGTTCGCCAGCGAGGCGGTGCCCGGGGCGCTCCCGGCGGGCCGGAACTCCCCGCAGCGCGCCCCCCTCGGCTTGTTCGCGGAGCAGCTCAGCGGGACCGCCTTCACCCAGCCGCGGGC
>JBEKGC010000657.1:0-2910 GCA_050013055.1 Streptosporangiaceae bacterium | reverse complement strand
GCTCGCCCAGCTGCCCCCGGCGCTCGAGCTGCCCGCCGACCGGCCGCGGCCGGCCCGGCAGACGTTCACCGGCGCGGCGGTGCAGCTCAGCGTCCCGGAATCCTTGACCGCCGCGCTCACCCGCCTCGGGCTTGAGGAGGGCGCCACCTTGTTCATGGTGCTGCTCGCCGCGTACGCGGTGCTGCTGGCCAGGACAAGCGGCCAGCCAGACCTGCTGGTCGGCACCCCGGTGGCGGGACGCCCCGCGGCGGAACTTGAGCGCCTGATCGGCTTCTTCGTCAACATGCTGCCGCTGCGGGCCGACCTGACCGGCCGGCCGACGTTCCGGCAGTTGCTCCGGCAGGTCAGGGAGACGACGCTGCGGGCTCTTTCCGCCCAGCATGTCCCGTTCGAGCGGCTGGTCGAGGAGTTCGCGCCCGAACGCGATCTCAGCCGCACGCCGCTGTTCTCCACCATGCTCGCGCTGCAGAACCTGCCCGCTGCGACGCTGGACCTGCCAGGCCTGCGCGCCGAACCGGTCTTCGGGGCGACGGGCGTGGCCAAGTACGACCTCTCGCTCGTGCTCGTCCCCGCCAGGGGTGGTCTCGACGGTGCGCTGGAGTACAACACCGACCTGTTCGACGCCGGCACCGCCGAGCGGTTCGTGTCGCACCTGCACACTGTGCTGCGCGGCATCGCCGCCGGGCCTGACACCCGCGTGGATGAGCTGCCGCTGGCCGACGCCGCGGAACTGCGCCGCCAGGCCGAGTGGAACGCCACCTCCGCCGACGTACCCGACGTCCCCCTGACTCACCTGCTGCGGGCCGCCGCGGAGCGGCACCCCGCCGCGATCGCCATCTCCGCCCCGGACGAGACCCTGTCCTACGCCGAGCTGCACCGCCGGGCCGGAGCGGCGGCCGCCGCCCTGCGCCGGGCCGGCGTCGGCGCAGGCACTGTCGTCGGACTGCTGACCGAACGCGGTGCCGCCGCGGTGGTGAACATGCTCGGCATCCTGCGAGCCGGCTGCGCCTACCTGCCGCTGGACCCGGCGTACCCGCAGGACCGGCTGGCCTTCACGCTCGCCGACGCCGGTTCACCCCTTGGTCGTCATCACCGACGCGGCGATGCGTGAACGGGTCCCGGCCGGCTTCGACGGCGCGGTACTTGACCTCGGACCGGAGGCCCTCCAGGGGCAGCCGGGTCAGGAAGACGCCCCGGACGACCCGGCCTACGTCATCTACACCTCCGGCTCCACCGGGCGCCCGAAGGGCGTGCGGATCCCGCACCGCGCGGTGGTGAACTTCCTGATGTCGATGAGCCGCACGCCCGGCATGGTCCCCGGCGACGTGGTGCTGTCGGTGATCTCATTCGCCTTCGACTTCTCCGTGCTCGAGATCTTCCTGCCGCTCGTCACCGGAGCGCGCCTGGTGATCGCCGGTGACGAAGCGGGCGACGGCGCGTGACTGGCCCGGCGGCTGGCCGACGGCGGGATCACGTGGATGTCAGCGACCCCGACCACCTGGCGGATGCTGCTCGAGGCCGGCTGGCGCGGCAGCCCGGGGCTGACCGCCTGTGCCGGGGGCGAGCCGCTCACGGCGGAGCTGGCCCGCCAGCTGCTGCCGCGCACGGCGGCGTTGTGGAACCTGTACGGTCCCACCGAGACCACCGTCTTTTCCACGCTGGAGGCCGTGACCGACCCCGGCCGGATCACCATCGGCCGGCCGATCGCGAACACCCAGGTCTACGTGCTCGACGACCGGATGCGGCCCCAGCCGGCCGGCCTGGCCGGCGAGATCTGCATCGGCGGGGCCGGCGTCGCTGACGGCTATGCCGGACGTCCGGGCCAGCCTCATGGTCGGCGAGTTCCACCCGGGGCCGCCGTCGGCGCCCGGCCTGTGGAACAAGGACTTCCGCCCGCTGCGCAGCCCGGTTCCGCTGCTCGCGATCCGCCACATGGTGCCGAGTGACCTGCCCTTCCTGACCGGGAACCCTGAGCACCTGGCGGCCTACCTGGCGCGGTTCTCCGATGCCGTGCCGCCGGCTTGCCGGCCGAGGCTCGAGGCGGTTACGGCCAGCCGATGTGATTCAGATCAACCCGGTAGTCGATGAGACATGAGCGAAAGGATCCCTCGAATGGCCGACCAGATGCGTGTCGTCGTCAACGACGAGGAGCAGTACTCGATCTGGCCGGAGTACCGGCCATTGCCCGCAGGCTGGCTCGATGCGGGTTTCGGCGGCGAGAAGGACGAGTGCCTGGCCCACATCGAACGGGTCTGGACCGACATGCGTCCGCGTAGCGCCCGCGGTGGCCGGCCGTGACCCGCGTCGGCGTGGCCGGGCTGGGCCGGATGGGACGAGCGGCCGCCGCGCGGCTGCTGGCCGCCGGATACCCGGTTGCCGTCTGCAACCGCACGCCGGATCGGGCCGGAGAGCTGCTCACGCTGGGTGCCAGCTGGGCCGCCAACCCGGCCAAGCTGGCCGCGGAGACCGATGTCGTGCTGTCCATGCTGACCGACGACCAGGCCGTGGCGGACGTTTACGGCGGGTCGCATGGCCTGCTGGCCGGCCCGGGCGCCAGCGGCACGACCTTCGTCGAGATGAGCACCGTGCGGACCACCACGGTGCTCCGCCTGCGCGAGCCGGTGGAGCGTGCCGGCGGCCGGCTCGTGGATGCTCCGATGTCGGGACCGCCTGGGGCCGTCCGCGCCGGCCAGCTGCTCGTGCTGGCGGGCGGGGAGGCCGAGGACGTGGAACGGATCGCTCCCGTCCTTGGTAGTTTCAGCCGCCGGGTGATCCATCTCGGGCCGGCCGGTACCGGCGCCACGATGAAACTCGTCCTGCAGCTGCCGATGGCCGTGCTGTTCGCCAGCCTCGGTGAGGCGCTGAGCATCGGCACTCAGCTTGGCTTGTCCCTGGACGCCATGCTTGACG
>JBEKGC010000656.1:0-2937 GCA_050013055.1 Streptosporangiaceae bacterium | reverse complement strand
GGTGGGGAGCCCGCCGCCCAGGTCAAGGAACTGCCTGATGCCCGCCTCGACGGCGAGGTACCGTACCGCCCGCGCCAGGAACGCGCGGTTATCTGCGGCTATCGCGGCGATATCGGGGATCAGGGCGAGGAAGTGCCCGGCCGCCGCCCGGTCGGCGGCGAAGTTGTCCTTGCCGCCGAGCAGGTAGTCATAGATCCTGGCGACGTTAGGGATCGTGCTGTCAACGCCGGGCGGGGCTTGCTCCGTCATCATGACATCATGCCCTAATCCTGGGCGGGTCGTATCACGATGGACGTCTCATCGCTGGTGCCGTGCTGCCGCCAGTCGCGGCGGGCTGACCGCCGGGACGGCAACCGGCTGCATCCTCCAGAGCATCTACTACCCGGCGCCCGAGCCGGCAGGTCTTTCGCGCTGCAGGCAATGACTATATCGCTGCGTCACGATCGCTGGTTACGACCGCCGCGCGAGATCCGCCTGATTGAGACTTCTGGTAGACGGTGCGTGCCTGGCCGGGATGGAAGTGAGTCAGGGCGTAGCGTTGAGAGGTCCCGGTGGGCTGGCTCTCGAACCGCCTGCCGGCCCCGTCTGGGGTCTGGCTTGTTAACGACGTGCCGGCGTGCCGGGGCCTCGCCCGTGGTGTGGCTCAAAAGAGGCGCGAGCGCCAGCGAGCTCCTTTCTGGAATCAGGCGTGCCCCCGCGGGTCCCCTTGCCGCGTCCAGGATAGGAGGAAGGTCCGATGGCGGCAGTGATGATCGGGATCGATCCGCACAAGGCCTCGCACACCGCGGTGGTGATCAGCGCGGCCGAGGAAGAACTTGGTGAGCTGCGGGTCCGCGCCTGCGCCGGGCAGGCGGAGCAGCTGCTGGGCTGGGCGGCGGCCTGGCCGGCGCGGGCCTGGGCGGTTGAAGGCGCCGGGGGTATGGGGTACCTGCTGGCCCAGCAGCTGGTGGCGGCGGGTGAGCGGGTGCTGGATGTGCAGCCCAAGCTCGGTGCGCGGGTGCGGCTGCTGGCCGCCGGTGACACGAACAAGAACGACCCTAACGATGCCCGGTCGGTGGCCGTCGCCGCGCTGCGCTCCCCTGGGGTCCGCCAGGTCGTGCCTGATGATCATCCGGCAGTGCTGAAGATATGGTCTAAGCGGTACCGTGACCTGGGCCGGACCCGTACCCAGGTGGTCTGCCGGCTGCACGCGGTGCTGTGCGAGCTGATCCCCGGCGGGGTGTCCAAGGCGATCACCGCGCCCGCTGCCACCCGGCTGCTGGCCTCGATCACGCCGGCCACGGCGGTGGATGCGGCCCGCTGCGAGCTCGCCGCGGATTTCCTTGAGGACCTGCGGCGCATCGACGGCCAGCTACGCCAGGCCAGGAAAAAGCTGACCGCCGCCGTGCAGGCCAGCGGGACGAGCCTGACCGGCTTGTTCGGCGTCGGCCCGGTGATAGCCGCCGTCGTCATCGGGGACGTCAAGGACGTGTCACGCTTTCCCGGCCGGGATCACTTCGCCGCCTATGACGGCACCGCGCCCATCGAGGTGTCCTCCGGCCAGCGCACGGTGTACCGGCTGAGCAGGCGCGGGAACCGGCGGCTGAACCACGCCATTCACATGGCGGCGGTCACCCAGGTCCGCCACCGGCAGAGCAAGGGCCGCGCCTATTACGACAAGAAGCTGGCCGAGGGCAAAACCCGCAAGGAGGCCCTGCGGTCGCTGAAACGGCAGGTCAGCAACGCGATCTTCGCCTGCCTGCAGGCTGATGCCCGCCGTGCCGCGGCGCGTGCCGGGGACCCGGGAGGGCAACCGGGGAACGGCTCTATCACCAGCGCGGCCGGCTTGCACCCCGGGAACCGGCTCTTCGGGCAAGCCACTCCCGGGCCCGGTCACCACCTTACGACCGCGGCCAGCACCCCAGCGCCTGGACCTGTCAGTGCCCGGGGCAGAGCTGGCCATTCCTCGATCGCTGCCACCATGCCGCCGGCGACGCCGCAGGTCCAGGTGGAGCGCCCGCAGCGAAGCGAGGACGAACGACCTGGAGGTGCGGCAAGACGACGGCCACACTCGGCCACGAGGAAGGCCGCGGGCCAGAACCCGCCGGTCAAAACACAGCGCCCTGAGGGCACCTCACGCACCGGGAAGGAGGCCGGCCGAACCCCTTGACACAAAGAGGCATTCGATATCTTAAGTCCGCTCTGGGGTGTCTCTCATGTAGCTTTACGCGCCTTTGAGCTGCGTGGTGGACGCGTTATCTTAAGTGGTGCCCACCACGCACCGGGAAGCGATGTCACCTACGTGACCTGCGTCCATCCCCTTGTCGCTGCGCTTTTGAGTTCTGAGCCCCGCCGAGGACCTCACGTGAGCGACATGTCGCAGACGCAAAAACCCCTCATGACCAGGTTTTATCCGAAATGAACTTAAGATAACCGCCCCGATATGGCGCAGGCCGTGTCAATGTGTGCAGGGCTCTGGCCGCGCATATCCGGGTGATGTGGGCGGTTTGGGCGGTTGCGGTCGCGGCTTGGTGTGATCGGCGGCGAGCATGGCGGCTGGTGCCGGTGCCCGCGGCGATGGCGGGCGAGACGGCCGCTCGCCGGCGCCTGCCGTACCTGACACGCTGCGGGTGCTGGCGCGGCATCTCACTTTGCCGGCGGCCGGACCTTCATCGCCCGCTCACAGGGCCTGGGCTGCCGTGTGGAACGAGGCGGCACGGGATGGACCGCCCTAGCCATGAAAGCGATGAGGGAGCCGTGACCACGATGACCGCGACGTCGCCAGAGCCGGACTACAGTCCCCAGCGGGGTCCGGGCCCGACACCCCCGCCGTCGGCCTTCCCGCCGTCCGCGTCAAAGCCGGGCCCCCTCGCCGCCGACCCGGATGTAGCGGCGACGGTGCGATTGCTGCACCGCCGCCAGGGCTGGAGCCGGGTGGCCGTCACCAGCTTCATAGCT
>JBEKGC010000655.1:0-2991 GCA_050013055.1 Streptosporangiaceae bacterium | reverse complement strand
GTGAGGTCTTCACGTTTTGGTGAGGATCATCTTCACGTTTGGGTTTGGCATTTCCGGGGGCACCTCATGGCGTGTTCCGGGGTTGCTGTCGTTCGGTGGCGTCTTGTGCCCGGGTGGTGGCTTTCTGCGTGCTGGGGCCGGTTTCCGGGCGTGCTGGCGCCTGGTTTCCGGGATCGTGGTGGTGACGGCGGGTCCGTGTGCGTGGCCGGGCTGGTGTTAGGGCGGCCCGGCGGCATTGGCGAGCGCGGCGGGCTTCCTGCGGCGGCGCCGGCGGGTTCTCGGGGGAAGGCCCCTGGCGGCGCGGCGGGTGTTTTCTTCCTGCCGGGTGTCCCAGCCGTGCAGGATCCGCTGGTTGCGGACGGCGAGCATGGTGGCGGTGAAGAACATGAGGGGCGCCAGGCCCGTGAGGCGGCACCAGCCGCGGCTGATGTCGTTGCTGGCGGGGTCCTTGGCGGTGGCGAAGCCGCGCTCGGCTCCGCTGCGGCGGGCGTAGGAGCGGCGCCAGGCGGCGGAGGGGTAGTCGTGCTTCTGCCGGGTTTTCGCGTTCACGTCCGGCGCGATGGTGAGTGTCTGCTGGGTGCAGCAGGCCTGGGGGTGCCCTGGCGGGGTGAGGATCTCGGGGCGGTCCCGGTCCAGTGCCATCGATGACGGCTGCAGCGGGCAGCGGATCTTGCCCGCTGCAGCCGGGCACTGGACCCGGTGGTAGCCGTCTTGGTCGTGGGCGGTGAGGCGGCCGAGCTTGTAGCGGGCGGCCTCGGCGGTCTTCGCGTCGTGCGCCGCGGCCTGCTCCGGGGTGGCGCTGCGGGCGAGCGGCCCGGGTTCCAGCAGGGTGCGGGGCGTGGCGGGGCAGTAGAGGTTCCCGTTGCTGATGATCGCGCCCTGGTGGGTGCCCCTGGGGCCGCGGTCGTGGGGGTGGAGGTCCTGGACCAGGGCAGCCCCGGCGGCGCGGAGCGGGGCGGCCCAGTTCCCCGGGATGCGGTGGGCGTAGCCGGAGTCGGCCAGGACGTCGCCGAGCGGGATGCCGGCGGCGGGCATGGCCGTCAGCACGGGGGTGAACGCGGGGACGGGGTCGTGGCGGCAGGAGGAGAGGGTCATGCGGCGGGCGAGCTCGGGGACGGGCGGGCCCTGCTCGCCGGGGACCGTGACGGCGGCCGACAGGTAGTAGCCGAAGAAGAGCTCGTCGTCATCGTGGCGCAGGTTGTTCCTGCGGTGCCCCCAGGACGCCTCGGGGTCGGCGCAGTCGCTGGTTCCGCGCGGCGGGGGCCGGGAGAAGGTCTCCAGGTCGCTCCAGTCCACGGCCAGCGAGCTGCTGGCGTCCGTGAGCTCTTCGGGGATGCTGGCTTCGAGCAGGTCGTCGCAGGCCGCCTGCAGCGCCGGCGACGGCAGCCCGTCCGGCTCGTCCTTGCCGAGTGCGGCCTTCACCAGGCTGAAGGTGTACTCAGCCTGGCGGTAGGTCAGCAGGTGCGGGCCGTTCCTCCAGTCCGCGAGGACGCCGAGCCGCCGCTGCTCGTCTTCGGGCAGCGCGGTCAGCGCCTGGTGCACCCTGGTCAGGTGGGCAGGCCGGCCGTCGGCGAGGGCGAGCATCATGCCCAGCAGCAGGGTACGGACGGTCAGCTGCCGGGTCCGGGCGCCGGACGGCAGCAGGGCCTCGATCCGCGGCGCGATGCCGGAGGCGTCCAGGACACCTTCGGCCGCCGGCAGCGCGGTCATGGCCGGGCGGCCCCCAGCAGCCGCACGGCCTGCTCCTCGCCGCCCGGCTCCAGGCCGGCCACCAGGTCACCGAGCCGCTGGGAGCAGCTGATCCCGGCCGCGCGCATGAACGTGGCCAGTCCCAGCAGCTCCCCGCAGTCGGCCAGCCACGTCGCCCGCAGCCGGGAGGTATCCAGCCGGGGCAGCCCGCCCCCGCCGTCCAGCGACCTGACCAGCGGGGTCGTGATGTTCCGGCGGCCCGTTTCAGTGCCGCCGCAGACCGGGGCGCTCCCGGCGGACGCCGCGGCGGCCAGCAGCCGCTGCTGGTAGCGGGCCAGTACCGGCACCGTGCGGGCGCGCGGGCCACGGACCTGCACGAGCACGCCGCCGGACCGGCAGCTGACGTCGGTGCCGCGGACGTCGCGCAGGTCACCGCGGATCAGCCCGGCGCCCGCCCCCAGGCAGATGAGCCCGGCCGCGCGCATCCGCCGCTCCGCCGTGGGCTGGGCACCGGCCAGCGCGAGGAACCCGCTGATCTCCGCCGGGCTGTAGGGCTTCTTCGACCGTTCCCGGGGCAGCGGCAGGTCCGCCGGATACAGGTGCGGCACCACGCGGCGGCCGATGAACCGCAGGTTCGTCCGCAGTGTCCGGCGCGCCGCGCCGGACAGGCCCGGCGCGCACCGGGTGAACCGCTCGGCCGTCGACGGGTGCAGCAGCACCTCCGGCACCGCCTCCAGGCCGAGCGGCACCGCGTAATCAGCGAGCTTCCCGGCCGCCCACAGCAGGCTCTTCGCCCGGTCCCGGCCCTCCGGCCCCGCACGCGTGACCACGTCCCGGGCGAACGCCGCCCCCTCCGCCGAGACCGACGACGGCTCCCACCGCCCGATATAGGCAGCCACCTCCGCATTCATCATACAGTAATTTTACTGTATGACATGTGGTGAGACGCGGGGCTGCGACAATGAGAACGTGCCGCCCACCACGGCCCCTACCACCAGTGGACCCGCAAGAAGAACGGCAGGACCGCCACCCGCATCCTGTCCGACGACCAGCTCGCCGACTACGGCCCCTGGTTCGACAACCACAAACGGCTCCGCGAACTGGTCGCCGAGCTCGAGGAAATCAGCCTCGCCATCACCGAGAACGACCCCCGCTGGAACCGCTGACCGCACCACCCGCACCCCCGCGGGCCGCAGAACCGGAACAACAGCTCCGTATCGTGTGGCCCACGCCCGCTTAACCTGTGGTCAGCCCCCTCCCCGCACCCCATCTGCGCAGGTCAGGCCTAAACGTGAAGACCTC
>JBEKGC010000654.1:0-3323 GCA_050013055.1 Streptosporangiaceae bacterium | reverse complement strand
CACGACGCCGGGCCGTGGTTCGAAGCTGGCCCAGTTCAGCTCGAACATGGCCATGGTGATCCCGGCCCGGCTTTCGATCGCGGCGGTGTCGGGCTGGGTGTCCAGGGTGCCGTAGCTCGGCCCGGTGTCCATCAGCATGAACACAAATAGTAATTGATCAAATACCCTCAGCCTCCCCACCTCCCGCCCCCCAGTTCCCGAAGGGGGTCGCGGGGCCCTTGCACCCCTTCTTAGGGGTGCAAGGGCCCCGCGCCCCTAAGCTAAGTGCACTGGGGGCCGGGCGGATCGCGGTCATCCGCCGGCACGCCACCCCGGCCGAGCTGGTCGCCAGGGCGCTGCCGATGGCCGCGCGGCAAAACAGTTCGACGGCGAGTGGCGCGTCATGGGTGACTTCGAGCTGGTGACCGCCGCGGACGTCCAGCTCATGCAGGGCCTGGCGCAGCGCGTCACCGCGATCCGCCCGGACCTGGTGAACGACGACGCCACGTTCGGAGAGCTGGCCTGGATCTGGGGCAAAGGGCACGCCGTCGATGGCCAGACCTGGCCGCGTCGGCTGTGGGTCTCCGGCGGTGAACTGGTGGCGTGGGGCTGGGCCTACCTCCCGCACCAGGTCAGGCGGAGCGACGGGTCCGTGCAGGAGGTGGCCCGCGGCTACCTGGGGTATCAGGTCCACCCCGGCCACGCCGCGCTGGTGGACGACGTGATCGGCTGGTATCACGCGGTCACGGAGGGTCTCGAGCGCACGGTCATGCCGCGGGCCGCCGACGAGTTCGCGCTGGCACGGTGGGCGGCGCACGGATACCAGGCCGATCCGGCCTCGCTCGGCGACACCGGCTGGTGGACTCAGCTTAATGAGCGGCACCTCGCCGAGGTGGAGCCGCCGGTGCTGCCGGCCGGATTCCGGTTCCGCACCGCCGCTGAGGTCGGCCCGGAGGCCGTCGTCCAGGCGCACCTGGACGCCTGGGCTCCGTCGACCTACTCCGTCGAGGGCTACCAGGGTGTCCTGCGCACGGCGACGTATCGCGTCGATCTCCACGTGCTGGTGGAAGCGCCGGACGGGACGATGGCCGCCTCGGCGATCATGTGGCTCGACCAGGTCAACAGGACCGCCGAGTTCGAGCCCGTCGGGACGCATCCGGACTACCGGCGGCTGGGGATCGGCACCGCATTGCTCCGGCACGGGCTGCAGCTCGCGCGGGAAGCCGGGGCCACCCACATGACCGTCGCCTGTCTGGGCGCGCCTGGGCATTCGGCGGCCCGCCGGCTGTACTACGGCGTCGGGTTCCGGCCGTTCACCCGGAGCGCGCCGCTCCTCAGGCCTGTGTCCGGCGGCGATCACACCAGCTGACCCCGCCTTCGACGTCAGCTCTGGAAAGGGCGAGCAGGGCGAGTTCCATCCGGGACTGAGAGCCGGTCGGCGGCCGCGGCATGTCGGTGGGCCGCCTCGCCGACAGGACGCCCCGGGCCGGTCAAGTCGCCGCCCCGCCGACGGGACACCCCGGGGACGACACCCCTCAGCCGTCACTTCCGCCGCTGCCCGCACCCCCGACCCATCAGGATCTCTCCTACGGAAGGATCTGGGCAAATCCGCTTCCGCGCAGGCCTTGGTACCGGGCCTGCGCTTGCGCCCCCCGCTCCCATCATGAAATTTCCCTCGGCGCGGACGGGCGTTTGCCGTGTGCTCTATCCAAGTGCCGCCAGCTAGTGTTCGCGTTGTGGTCGTGCACGTCCAGCCCGGCCGGGGAGTGCGAGACTAGGGGCATGGCGGAACTTGACGGAGTCCAGGTCACATCAGCGGCGCTACAGTCGCTCGGCCTGGTCAACTACGGGCACTTCACGTCCATGCGCGTTGACGATCAGCGGATTCGCGGCCTCTCGCAGCACCTAGACCGGCTAGTCCGTGACTGCCAGGTCGTCTTCAATTTTCCGCTGGATCGGGATCGTGTCCGCGAGTTTATCCGGCATGCCATAGCTAGCGAACCTGGCTCGTTTGTCGTGCGGGTGACAATATTTGATCCCGCTCTTCAACTCAGCCATCTGGGTGCCGAGGCGAAGCCTAGTGTTCTGGTCACCACCCGGCCGGCCGCCAGCTGGCCGCTCTCCCCGATGAAAGTGCAGTCAGCGGTCTACCGGCGCGAGTTGCCCGGAGTGAAGCACGTAGGCATCTTTGGCGCGCTGTGGCATCGCAGGAAGGCCGAGCTCAACGGCTTCGATGACGCGCTCTTTGTTGACGCTTCTTCGTTCGTCTCCGAGGGTGTTACCTGGAACATAGGTTTCTTCGACGGCGACCGTGTCGTGTGGCCAAGCGGCGACATGCTGCCAGGGATAACCATGAGGCTGCTCCAACAGGTCCACGATCACACCATAACCGCTCCGGTAGGCTATCGGGATATCCCTGGCATGCGAGCTGCATTTGCGTCGAACACGGCCATAGGAGTGCGGGCAATCAGTGTTGTCGACGACATTCGCCTATCCGGCGATGACTCCATAATCGATACGTTGCGTAAGGAATACCAGGAGATTCCTGGGGAGCGGCTGTGACTACTTGCCCGGCGTGGCGGGAGGTGCGTTAACGTGGATGCCGTGCGTTCGGCGGCGATCATGCCTCCGGCTGCCCCTCTGACCTATGGCACTTTCTGTCTCAGGTACCGCCGGGCTTCGGATCTGGATGCGATCTGCGCCGCGAGCCATGACCCCGAGACCCGGCGGTGGCTCGATGACCCGCCGATGGATGCCGAGGCCCGGGCCGCGAGCATGGCGCGGGTAGCAGAGGCGTGGCGGACCGGGCGCTCTGCTCCGCTTGTCATCGCGGACAGCGTGACGGACCAGCCAGTCGGCTTGATCAACGTGCAGTTTCGCGATGACGACGTGGCCACGATCGCTTATTCTGTTTTTCCCGGGCGGCGGGGCCAGGGCGTGGCCCCGCGGGCTGTGCGACTGGCGGTGGACTGGGCCTTCTCCGATCTCGGAGTCAGCGAGCTCCTGCTCGAAATCGACCCGGGGAACCTCGCTTCGGTCCGGGTGGCCCGCAAGTGCGGGTTTGAGCCTGCTGCCCGTGTGGTGTCACGTGCGCAGGATGAACCCGGCCGCCGCGACAAGCTGGTGTTCGCCACCCGCAAGGATCAGACTGGCGCAGCGGATCTGCTGACCTGGCTCAGACTCGCGCGGTGTCCTTGCTGAATCGCCAGACCGCGCCCCCGCCGAAGATCGCCAGCCACGCGATGACGTTGACGATCCAGGTCCAGTCCACGCCGCCGCCGAGCAGCGGCGCGTGCACCAGCTGGTTAAGCCCGTACTCAGGAGACCACTTGGCGATGTCCTGA
>JBEKGC010000653.1:0-2959 GCA_050013055.1 Streptosporangiaceae bacterium | reverse complement strand
AGGATCGCGACCAGCCCGGCCACGCCGAGCACGGTCCCGACCTGGCGGGCCATGTTCAAGACGCCGCTGCCGGTACCGAAGCGTTCCGGCGGCAGCGACGCGCTGCCGGCCGCGAGCAGCGACGGGATCGTCAGGCCCACGCCCGCCCCGCCGAGCAGCTGCGCCGGGAACAGGTGCGTCAGGTAGGCGGGCTGGGCCTGCATCTGGATCAGCCAGAGCAGCATCGCGGCCGCGTTGACACCGCAGCCGATCGCCGCGACCCGGCCTGCCCCGCCGAGCCGGGCGGCCAGCCGGGGCGCGACCAGGCGGGCGAACGGCAGCACCATGAGCGGGCCTGGACCGATGGCCAGGCCGGCCCGGACGGCCGAGTAGTGCCATTCCCCGGTCAGGAACTCCACCGAGTTCAGCACGAACGCGCCGAACCCGGCGTAGTACAGCACAGAAGCCGCGAAGGTGCCGCTGAAGGTGCGGGACCTGAGCAAGCCGAGTTCGATCACCGGCGCGGGGTGCCGCGTCGAGCGCGCGACCATGGCCGCGCCGCACGCCACCGACGCGATCAGCAGGGCGGCGAAGGCGGCCGAACCCCACCCCCAGCTCGGCGCCTCGACCAGGGCCAGGGCGAGCAGCCCCACCGCGGCCGCGAGCAGCGCGGCCCCGGGCAGGTCGGGCCGCTCCCGGACGCTGGGGTCCTTGCTTTCCGGTATGACCCGGGCGGCGAGCAGGACGGCGGCCAGCCCGACCGGCAGGTTGATCCAGAACACCCATCGCCAGCTGACCTGCACCAGGCTGCCGCCGATGACCGGGCCGAGCGCGGCGCCGAGCGCGCCCAGGGCCGACCAGGTGCCGATGGCCCGGCCGCGGGCCGCGGCCGGGACGCAGGCCAGCAGGAGCGACAACGAGGCGGGCACCATCAGGCCGGCCCCCACGGCCTGGATGACCCGGGCGGCGATCAGGGCCGCGACACCGGGGGCGATTCCGCACAGCAGCGAGCCGGCGCTAAACGCGATCAGGCCCGCCACGAACAGCCGGCGGCGGCCGACCCGGTCCGCCCACCGGCCGGCCGGCACAAGCACCGCGGCGAAGACGATCGTGTAGCCGTTGAGCACCCAGGACAAGTCGCTCAGGCTGGCGCCGGGATACTCCCGGCCGATGTACGGGAACGCCAGGTTGACGATGAACAGGTCCAGGCTCGACATGAAGACGGCCAGGGAAAGTACCCCGACGATGGCCGTCAGCTGCCGGGGGGTGGGGACGGCGGCAGGCGGCTGGGCGGTCGTCAACGGGGCGGAACTCATGATGGCATCCTCCGGTTCGCCTCGGACTTAGTCCGAATTCTGGACTCACCATACAACGTTTCGCGCAGTGCATCCATAAATCAAACTAACTAGATATGCTGGGGTGGTGACGACCGCACAGGTGCACCCCCGGCCCTGCTCCATCGCCCGCGCCCTGGAGATCGTGGGAGAGAAGTGGGCGCTGCTCGCCGTGCGTGAGATCTTCCTCCGTAACCGGCGGTTCGACGAGATGGTCAGGGCCACCGGGGCCCCGCGCGACACCCTGGCCGCGCGGCTCCGCACCCTGGTGAGCGCGGGAATCCTGGAGCGCAGGCCGTACTGCGAGCATCCGGCCAGGTTCGAGTACTTCCTCACCGAAGCGGGCCTCGATCTCTACCCGGTCATCACCACCTTGCGGCTATGGGGCGATAAGTACCTCGCGGGCGCCGAAGGGCCGCCGCAGATCGTCGAGCACAAGTGCGGTCATGAGCTGGCCGCCCGGCTGGTGTGCGAGGACTGCGGCGAACCCGTCAGCCCGCGCGACACCAGGCCGGTGTACCCGCCGCTCTAGCCGAGCCGATCCACGATCATGGTGACGGGGAGGTGCAGGTGCCGGCCGCTGGCATAGCGCTCAAGCTGCTCGACGGGCGGCAGGCCGCGGCGCACGCGGCGGAGCTGCAGGACCTGCACGCCGAGGTGTACGCCGACCCGCCTTACCAGGGCCTCCCGGACTCACCGCCGTTCGCCGAACGCTTCCGGGTGCAGCGCCGCCAGCCGGGCTTCGTGCTGGCCGAGGCCAGGCACGGCGGCTATCTGGTCGGCTACGGCTCCGGGATGCCGCTGCGGCCCGCCACCTCCTGGTGGCGTGACCTGACCACCCCGCTGCCCGACGCGGTCACCGCCGAACATCCCGGCCGCACCTTCGCGCTGACCGATCTGCTGGTGCGCCCGTCCTGGCGGCGGCAGCGGATCGGCCAGGAGCTGCACGACCTCATCCTGGCCAGCCGGGCCGAGGAGCGAGCGACGCTGACCGTGCTGCCCGCGGCGACCCCGGCGCAGAACGCGTTCCGCCGCTGGGGCTGGCGCAAGATCGCGCGGACCCGCGGGGCCAGCCCAGGCGCGCAGGTATCCGACGTCCTCGTGGCCGCGCTGCCCTACCGGCAGGACCCCTGACGGCCGCCGCGGGCGGGCGGGCCCGGCGCCCGTCCTGACGTGCGAATGAACACTCCGGCGGGTGGGCTATTGCTGAACAGGGCGGATGTATAGGACGATCACGCCATGACGACGTACGCTGTGCCGCCACCGAGTTCACCAGCCGGACACCGCCGACTTCGGCGCGCCGACCGGCCCGAGGAGCGGATGATCAGATGCGCCTGCTGCTGATCGGGGCACCTGGGGCCGGCAAGGGAACCCAGGCGAAACAGCTGGCCGAGCGGTTCGGCCTGGCCCACATCTCCAGCGGTGACCTGCTGCGGCAGCATGTCAGGGACGAGACAGCGCTCGGCCGGACGGCCAAGTCCTACGTCGATGCGGGTGACCTGGTTCCGGACGCCGTCGTGATGAACATGCTGCGCAAACCTGTCGTCGCCGCGACCGAGGCCGGCGGCTACGTCCTGGACGGCTTCCCGCGCACCGTCGACCAGGCCAAGGCCTCGTTCCGCACCGCTCGCACCCTCGGCGCCGAG
>JBEKGC010000652.1:0-2963 GCA_050013055.1 Streptosporangiaceae bacterium | reverse complement strand
TCCTCATGGCCCTGGTGGCCGACCAGCAAGATGTCGTAGTCCTTGGCGGCGAACCGCCGTGCCTCGTTGTGCACCTTGGTCACGAGCGGGCAGGTCGCGTCGATCGCCCGGAGCCCGCGGCGTTCCGCGTCCAGCCGGACCTCGGGGGCGATGCCGTGCGCGGAGAACACGACGACCGCGCCGGGCGGCACCTCCTCGACCTCCGCCACGAAGATCGCGCCGCGCTTCTCCAGCGAGCTCACCACGTACGTGTTGTGCACGATCTGCCTGCGTACGTAGACGGGCGGCCCGAACCTGTCCAGTGCCGTCTCGACCGCTTGTACAGCCCGGTCAACCCCGGCGCAGTAGCCTCGAGGCTTGGCGAGCAGGACCCGTCGCTGGCTTGATGACATACCTCCATGGTAGGTGAGTATGTCCTGGCGCCTGCGAGGCGTAGCCGTCCCCGGACCTGGGTATTGCGGGCGCATAACCAAAGGCGCGAAGATTACCCGTCCGGGAACGCGCTGACTGACAATGGATAGGCGCCAGCGAATGCCGGGAAGCCCGCCTGGGCGCCGGGAGGTACCCCGTCCGCAGGAGTCAGAGCCCCTAGGAGTGCTCAGAGCCCCTAGGAGTGCGAGGTGCCCGTCTTCTAGGGAGAGTGCGACATGCGCGTTCCGCAAGTCAGTGAACGCATCAAAGAAGTCCCCGCTCAGGCTCTGCGCGGCGTCTTCGCCGGGATAGGCCAGCTGCTGCTCATCACGGACAGACTCAGGAACAAGGCCCCCGCCGACGTCCCGCGATCTCGCACGCCTGAGCGCTCCCAGCCGGTCGGGGACGCGACGGTCAGTGGACCCGCCGCCCCGCAGGAAAAGGCGGCCCCGCCAGCCTCCCCGCCAGCCTCCGCCCAGGCGGCCCCGCCAGCCTCCGCCCAGGCGGCCCCGCCAGCCTCCGCCCAGGCGGCCCCGCCAGCCTCCGCCCCGGCCCCGGCCCCGGCCCCGGCCCCGGCCCCGGCCCCGGCCCCGGCAGCAGAAGCTAAGCCCTCGTCGGCGAAGTCCGCTCCGGCCGGGCCGGCCGCGGCCAAGCCGACCCGGACGGAGGCGCCGAAGCCCCCGCGCACCAGGGACTTCGACAAAACCGGCAACGTGCGGCTGCTCGACGACGCAGAGACCGCCGCCGCCGCGCCCGCCGCGGTCGGGAGCAAGGCCGGGGATTCCAGCCCACCGCTGCCCTACTACGACGATCTGTCCGCCGCCTCACTCCGGGCCCGGCTGCGTTACCAGGACGTCTCGCAGGTCAGGCGGCTGGTCGAGTACGAGAGGGCGCACGCCGCCCGCGCTGACGTGATCGCCATGTTCGAGCGCCGGATCGCCAAGCTGGAGGCTGACGCTTAGTGACGCTCGACACGTCGGCGGAGGCCCCCGTTCCGGTTCGTACCGTGCTCCAGCTGGTCGGGGGGTGGATCGGCCGGCTCGGCCGGGTCTGGGTGGAGGGACAGATCGCCGAGTGCACGGTGCGCGGCAGCGCGGTGTTCCTGACCTTGCGCGACCCGGTCGCGGCCGTTTCTGTCCGGGTCATCTGCTCCCGGCAGGTGTTCGATGCGGCCGAGCCGCCGCCCGCCGAGGGAGCCAGGGTGGTCATCTGGGCGCGGCCGGATTTCAACGCCAACCGCGGGTCGTTCGCCCTGACCGCACTGGAGATCCGGGCCGTCGGCGTCGGGGAGTTGCTGGCGCGGCTGGAAAGGCTGCGCCGCCAGCTGGCCTCGGAAGGACTTTTTTCGGCAGAACGAAAACGGGTGCTTCCTTTCCTGCCAGGTGTCATCGGGCTCATCTGCGGACGGGACTCGGCGGCTCAGCGCGACGTCATGCAGAACGCTGGCCGCCGCTGGCCGGCCGTCCGGTTCCGGGTCGAGCAGACCGCGGTCCAGGGGCCTTACGCGGTGGCGGAAGTGATCGACGCGCTGCATCGCCTCGACGCGGACCCCGAGGTGGACGTGATCGTGATCACCCGCGGCGGCGGCTCGCTTGAGGACCTGCTCCCGTTCTCCGACGAGACGCTGATCAGGGCGGTCGCCGCCTGCCGGACACCGGTCGTGAGCGCGATCGGCCACGAGCAGGACACCCCCCTGCTCGACTACGTGGCCGACCTGCGCGCCTCCACGCCGACCGACGCCGCCAAGCGGATAGTGCCCGACGTCGCCGAACAGCTCGCGCTCGTCAGCCAGCTACGGGAGCGGGCCCGAAGGTGCATGACCGGCTGGCTCGACCGGGAAACGGCCTGGCTGGAAGCGGTCCGGTCCAGGCCCGCGCTGGCCGATCCGGTGCGCGAAGTCGAGCGTCAGGCCGAGCGCGTGGACGCCCTGCTGCAGCGGGCCAGGATGTCACTGGACGCGAGCCTTGTCCGGGGCCGTGACGACGTGGCGCACACCCGGGCCCGCCTGCTCGCCCTGTCGCCCGCCTCGACGCTGCGCCGCGGCTACGCGATCGTGCAGCACAGCAACGACGGCGTCGTCCGCAGTGCGGCCGAGGTCGACCCCAGCGAGACGCTGACCGTCCGGTTCGCCACGGACCAGCTCACCGTGCGGGTCAGTAATGACGGCGACGGCAGATAGGGTCATGGTCGTGACAGAGGGCAGTACGGACGCGGCGAACGGCAGTCCCGCGCAGGCCGGCACCCAGAAGGCCGACACGGGGCCCAGGGAGACGCTTTCCTACGAGCAGGCCAGGGACAAGCTGGCCGCGGTGGTCAAGCGCCTGGAGGCGGGCGGGCTGACCCTGGAGCAATCGCTCGAGCTCTGGGAGCGCGGCGAGCGGCTCGCGGCGGTGTGCGGTGAATGGCTGGACGGCGCGCGCGCCAGGCTCGCCGCCGCGATGGCCAAGCGCGACGGGGCCGAGGCGGACGGGGCCGAGGCGGACCGGACCGAGGCGAACCGGACCGAGGCGGACGCGCCCTTCTGAGCCCGCTCAGCCTTCTGAGCCCGCTCA
>JBEKGC010000651.1:0-2969 GCA_050013055.1 Streptosporangiaceae bacterium | reverse complement strand
GTGTGCATGGCGACCAGCGGCCCGGGCGCGACGAACCTGGTGACGCCGATCGCCGACGCCTACATGGACTCGGTCCCGATGGTCGCGATCACCGGGCAGGTGCCGTCCAGCATGATCGGCACGGACGGCTTCCAGGAGGCCGACATCTCCGGGATCACCATCCCGATCACCAAGCATAATTTCCTTGTCACCAAGCCCGAGGACATCGCCCGTACCATCGCCGAGGCGTTCCACGTGGCCTCGACCGGACGGCCGGGGCCGGTGCTCGTGGACATCTCCAAGGACGCCCTGCAGGCGATGACCGACTTCAGCTGGCCGGTCACCCTGGACCTGCCCGGCTACCACCCGGTGACCAGGCCGCACGCCCGGCAGGTGCGCGAGGCCGCGCGGCTCATCGCCGAGTCCAGGCACCCCGTCCTGTACGTCGGCGGCGGCGTGATCAAGGCACGCGCCTCCGCGCAGCTGCGCGAGCTCGCCGAGCTGACCGGCATCCCGGTGGTCACCACGCTGATGGCCAGGGGCGCGTTCCCCGACCGGCACCCCCAGCACCTGGGCATGCCCGGCATGCACGGCGCGGTGGCGGCGGTCGGCGCGCTGCAGCAGGCCGACCTGCTCATCGCGCTCGGCACCAGGTTCGACGACCGGGTGACCGGCAAGCTCGACACGTTCGCACCGAATGCGCTGATCGTGCACGCGGACATCGATCCGGCCGAGATCTCCAAGAACCGCCGCGCCGACGTGCCGATCGTCGGTGACTGCCGGGAGGTGATCGCCGACCTGATCGCCGCCGTCCGCGCCGAGAACGAGCAGGGCCGCCAGAGTGACCTGACCGGCTGGTGGGCGCAGCTGGACATGCTGCGGAACACCTACCCGCTGGGCTATGACCAGCCCGACGACGGCTCGCTGGCGCCGCAGTACGTGATCGAACGGATCGGCCAGATCGCCGGCCCGGACGCCGTGTACGTGGCCGGGGTCGGCCAGCACCAGATGTGGGCCGCCCAGTTCATCGACTACGAGCACCCGGCGACCTGGATCAACTCCGGCGGCCTGGGCACGATGGGCTTCGCCGTGCCGGCCGCGATGGGCGCGAAGATGGGCCGGCCGGACGCCACCGTGTGGGCGATCGACGGCGACGGGTGTTTCCAGATGACCAACCAGGAGCTGGCCACCTGTGCCATCGAGGGCATCCCGATCAAGGTCGCGATCATCAACAACGGCAGCCTCGGCATGGTCAGGCAGTGGCAGACCCTGTTCTACAACGAGCGCTACTCCAACACCGACCTGCATCGCACGTCTGTCGCGGCCGCGTCTGGCCGGCCGACGGGCACCCGCATCCCTGACTTCGTCAAGCTCGCCGAGGCCTACGACTGCGCGGGCCTGCGCTGCGAGGAGGCGAGCGACGTGGACAAGGTGATCGAGCAGGCGATGGCCATCAACGACCGCCCGGTTGTGGTCGACTTCATCGTGCACAGGGACGCCATGGTCTGGCCCATGGTGGCGGCCGGCACCTCCAACAACGACATCAACTTCGCGCGCGGCCTCGCGCCCGACTGGGGAGGGGCGACAGAATAATGACAAGGCACACGCTGTCCGTGCTGGTGGAGAACAAGCCGGGGGTCCTGGTCCGGATCGCCGGGTTGTTCGCGCGCCGCAATTTCAACATCGACTCGCTCGCGGTCGGGCCGACCGAGCACGAGGAGATCTCCCGCATCACGATCGTGGTGAACTGCGAGGAACGCCCCCTGGAGCAGGTCACCAAGCAGCTGAACAAGCTGATCAACGTGCTGAAGATCGTGGAGCTCGAGCCGGGCGCCACGGTGCAGCGCGAGCTGATCCTGGTCAAGGTCAGAGCCGACGCGGAAAGCAGGTCACGGGTCCTGGAGACCGTTAACCTGTTCCGGGCCAAGGTGGTGGACGTGGCCCTTGATGTGATCACGATCGAGGCGACAGGGAACCGGGAGAAGCTGGATGCCCTGATCAAGGTGCTTGAGCCGTTCGGGATCAAAGAACTGGTCGAGTCCGGGATGGTGGCCATCGGTCGCGGTGGCCGGTCCATCACCGATCGCGCGCTCCGGCCGGTCGAGCGCAGCGCCTAACCCCGCCAACAACACAAGAAAGGCCCATTTCAAAGTGGCAGAGATCTTTTACGACGACAGCGCCGACCTTTCCGTCATCCAGGGCCGGCACGTCGCCGTGCTCGGTTACGGCAGCCAGGGGCACGCGCACGCGCTCTCGTTGCGCGATTCCGGCGTGAACGTGCGCGTCGGCCTCCCCGAGGGCTCCAAGAGCCGGGAGAAGGCGGAGAGCGACGGCCTGCGGGTCCTCACCCCGGCCGAGGCGTGCGAGGAGTCGGACCTGGTCATGGTCCTGGTCCCGGATCACCTGCAGCGGCAGCTTTACGCCGAGGCGATCGCGCCCTCGCTGGTCGAAGGCGACGCGCTGTTCTTCGCCCACGGCCTGAACATCCGCTACGACCTCATCACCCCGCCGGCCGGCGTGGACGTCTGCATGGTCGCGCCGAAGGCGCCAGGTCACCTGGTACGCCGCCAGTTCGCCCAGGGCCGCGGCGTGCCCGTGCTTGTCTGCGTCGAGCATGACGCGACGGGTAACGCGTGGCCGCTGACCCTGGCCTACGCCAAGGCCATCGGCGGCACCCGGGCGGGCGCGCTGAAGAGCACGTTTACCGAGGAGACCGAGACCGACCTGTTCGGCGAGCAGACGGTGCTGTGCGGCGGCGTGGCCGAACTGATCAAGGCGGGCTTCGCCACCCTGGTCGAGGCCGGCTACCAGCCGGAGTCCGCCTACTTCGAGTGCCTGCACGAGATGAAGCTGATCGTGGACCTGATGTACGAGGGCGGCATCTCCAAGATGTACTGGTCGGTGTCCGACACCGCCGAGTACGGCGGCTACACCCGGGGCCCGCGGCTGATCAACGAGCAGACCCGCGAGGAGATGCGCCGCATCCTGGG
>JBEKGC010000650.1:0-2978 GCA_050013055.1 Streptosporangiaceae bacterium | reverse complement strand
GCCGCGCCGATGTTCGACTGCTCGCCGATGTCAGCGTCGCCCACGTAGGTCAGGTGCGGCACCTTGGAACCCTCTCCGACCGTCGCGTTCTTCAGCTCGACGTAGCTGCCGATGTGCGCGGCCGGCCCGATCCGCGTGCCCGGGCGCAGCCGGGCGAACGGCCCGATGCTGGCCCCGCGCGCGACCTCGGCCGAGTCACAGACCGCGTACGTGACCGTCGCGTCCGGGCCCACCGTGGTGTCCCTGAGCAGGCAGCCGGGACCGATCCGGGCGCCCGTCCCGATCACGGTGCTTCCCTCCAGGTGCGTTCCCGGCAGGATCTCCGCGTCCGGCGCCAGGGTGACACCGACATCGACCCAGGTGGAGGTCGGGTCCACGATCGTGACCCCGGCCCGCATCCACGCCTCGAGCAGCCGGCCGTTGTAGACGCGGCGGGCCTGGGCGAGCTGGACCCGGTCGTTCACGCCCTGGATCTCCTCCGGATCGACGGCGGGAACGGCGCCGACCGGGTGACCGTCGCCGCGCATGATCCCCACCGCATCGGTGAGGTACTCCTGACCCTGGGCGTTGCTGGTGGCGAACTGCTTCACCGCGTCGGCGAGCAGCACCCCGTCGAAGGCGTAGCAGCCGGAATTGATCTCATTGACGGCCCGCTGCTCCGTGGTCGCGTCGGCCTCTTCGACGATCCGGGTGAGGCGGCCGTCCTGGTCCCTGATGATCCGCCCGTACCCGGCGGGATCCGCGACCCTCGCGGTGAGCACGGTCACGGCATTGCCCGCGGTGACATGCTCGCGGACCAGCGCCTGCAGCGTCTGCGCCTGGATCAATGGCATATCACCGTTAGTAACGACGACGGTGCCGTCCATGGCGCCGAGGGCCTCGATCACCTCGCGTACCGCGTTACCGGTACCGGCCTGCCGTTCCTGCACCACCAGGCACACGTCGGGGGCATGCCGGGCCGCCTCCGCGCCGACCTGGTCGCGGGCATGTCCGGTGACGACGACGAGCCGCTGCGGCTCGAGCTCGCTGGCCGCCGCGAGCGCGTGCCCGAGCATGCTGCGGCCGCACAAGCTGTGCAGGACCTTGTGGAGCTGCGATTTCATCCTGGTGCCCTCGCCTGCGGCGAGAACGATGACCGCAACCGGGCGAGAATCGCTCACGCGGTTAGTCTCCTCGGGTAGCGCGCCAATACCTGCGGGTTTCCGGGGTATCACCGCCAGAGCGGTGCTCCCAGGACACCCTGGGTCCCGGGATGCGGCGGCGGATGTGTTTACCCGCCCCTCATCCGCAGGATACCGCCCGGTTGCCATGATCGGATGACAGGTCGCGGGCAGCCGGGAATCTCTCCGTACGCTGAGTTCGTATTCCTCAGCCTAAGGCCAGCGGCGCCGCCGCGGTTACAGCCGGGCATATTTCCGGCTAGCCGGGTAACCGGGAGTGACGACCGGCGGCCAGTAGCGATCGCCTTCGCGCCCTCAGAATGTCACCACCTCGTACTAGAATTCGAATATGCGCACTCCGCAAGAGCTTGAACGCGCGCGGGAGCAAGCGGTCATATTGCGCCGCCAGGGCAAATCCCTGCGCCAGATCAAGCAGATCCTGGGCCCGATGAGCAATGCCACCCTGCACGACGCCCTCCGCGGCGAGCCGCCGCCCGGCTGGACCCGCCGTCCCAACGCCAAGGATGCGCAGCGGGCCGAGGCTCGCAGCCTCCGCGCGCAGGGCCTGGACTACGAGGAGATCGCCACGGCTCTGGGCGTGGCGAAGAGCTCGGTGTCCCGGTGGGTCCGTGACGTGCCGCGGCCGGCCAGGCTGAGCTACGCCGAGTGCCGGAAGCGGTCGGTTGAGGGCGTCGAGCGCTACTGGGCGGCCGAGCGCCGCGCCCGCGAGGCCAACCGCGCGGCGGATCGGGAAACTGCCGCAGCTCAGATCGGTGACCTGTCCGGCCGCGAGCTTCTGATCGCCGGCGCCATCGCTTACTGGTGCGAAGGCACCAAGAACAAACCGCACCGGCGCAGCGACCGGGTGGTCTTCATGAACAGCGATCCGTCATTGATCCAGTTCTTCTTGCGGTTCCTGACGGCAACAGGGACCCCTCCCGAGGACCTGGCCTTCCGGGTCTACATCCACGAGAACGCCGACCCGAAGGCAGCCGAGCTTTTCTGGCTCGAGGTCACCGCCGCTAAGCCCACGCAGTTTCACCACCCCGTGCTCAAGCGTCACATCCCGAAGACCGAGCGAAAAAATGTCGGCGAGGACTATCACGGCTGCCTCCGCGTCGAGGTCAACCGGAGCAGCGGGCTGTACCGCAAGATCGAAGGCTGGGCCGGAGCGATCATGAGCGGCGAAACGCTCCGAAATGACCAGGAGTCGAACCAGCTTGTTGCTCCCGGGGAAGGATTCGAACCTTCGTTAGCGGTGCCAAAGACCGTCGTCCTGCCTGGCTAGACGACCCGGGATTGCCCCGCCGCATACTTTACCCGGAACCCCCTGAGAGAACGAAGCAGAATGACCGCGAGGACGGGACGGCGGGGTGTAACGGAAGCAACACGGAGAACGCGAACATCTCGGATAGTGAGACGAACATCACGTGGACCTCCGGAATTCACAGGACGAGGAGCAGAAATTCACCGACCAAGCCTTGCCTAACCTACGGTTTCGTAGGCTACGGTTACGTAAGCGTTATAAGCGCTCCTGCCGACCACCTCCGTACCTCGAGGAGCACGATGACCACATCCCCCGACACCGTCAACGTGGCCGAAGCCACGACCTTCCCGCCACCGCTGGCCACGACGGCCGCGGATCAGGCCGTGCTGCCGACCTCGCCCGCGATCGGGGGAGCCACCAGGACCCAGCTGCGCCCGGCCCGGCCGGACATGGATGACGAACCAAGCTCGACCCTCCAGCGGGTCCTGGTCGGCGTGTTCGTGGCCGTCCCGCTGCTGGCGCTGCTCGCCGCCATACCGCTGCTGTGGGGC
>JBEKGC010000649.1:0-3674 GCA_050013055.1 Streptosporangiaceae bacterium | reverse complement strand
TTCCGCGGCGGGATGGGCGCGCAGGCGATCCAGGACCGGCTGGCCAGCTTCGACCTGGACGCGGAGGCGCTGAGCCTGCGCGAGACGATCAGGAGCGGCAAGGGCCAGAAGAAGGCCAGGGCACTGAAGCGGCTCAAGGTCGTGAGCGCGTTCCTGAACACCACCAACAGCCCGATGGGCATGGTCCTTGACTGCATCCCGGTGATCCCGCCGGACCTGCGGCCGATGGTCCAGCTGGACGGCGGCCGGTTCGCGACGAGTGACCTGAACGACCTGTACCGCCGCGTCATCAACCGGAACAACCGGCTCAAGCGGCTGCTCGACCTGGGCGCACCCGAGATCATCGTGAACAACGAGAAGCGGATGCTGCAGGAGGCCGTGGACAGCCTGTTCGACAACGGCCGCCGCGGCCGCCCGGTCACCGGGCCTGGCAACCGCCCGCTCAAGAGCCTGTCCGACATGCTCAAGGGCAAGCAGGGCCGGTTCCGCCAGAACCTGCTGGGCAAGCGGGTCGACTACTCAGGCCGTAGTGTCATCGTGGTCGGGCCGCAGCTCAAGCTGCACCAGTGCGGGCTGCCCAAGCAGATGGCCCTGGAGCTGTTCAAGCCGTTCGTGATGAAGCGGCTGGTCGACCTGAACCACGCGCAGAACATCAAGTCCGCCAAGCGGATGGTGGAGCGGGCCAGGCCGGTCTGGTCTGCACCGCGTTCAACGCGGACTTCGACGGCGACCAGATGGCGGTGCACCTGCCGCTGTCCGCCGAGGCGCAGGCCGAGGCGCGGATCTTGATGCTGTCCACCAACAACATCCTGCGCCCCTCCGACGGCAACCCGGTCACCATGCCCACCCAGGACATGATCATCGGCCTGTACTCCCTGACCAGGGAGACGGTCGACGCGCCGGGCACGGGACGGGTGTTCGGCACGCTGTCCGAGGCGCTGATGGCCTACGACAACCACGAGCTCGACCTGCAGGCCAGGATCCAGATCCGGCTGCACGGCATCGTCCCCCCGCTGGAGGGCGAGGTGCCGGAGGGCTGGGCGCCGGGCGACCCGATCAGGCTGTCCACCACGCTGGGCCGCTGCATCTTCAACGAGACGCTGCCCGGGGACTTCCCGTTCGTCAACTACGAGGTCAGCAAGAGGCAGCTCACGGTCATCGTGAACGAGCTGGCCAAGACGTACCCGAAGGTCGAGGTGGCGGCGGCCCTTGACGCGCTCAAGGACGCGGGCTTCCACTGGGCCACCAGGTCGGGGGTCACGATCGGCATCCAGGACGTGGTCGCGCCGCCGAACAAGGCGGCGATCCTGGAGAACTACGAGCGCCGGGCCGAGAAGGTGCAGCGCGAGTACGAGCGCGGCCTGATCACCGACGACGAGCGGCGTCAGGAGCTCATCGAGATCTGGACGCACGCGACCGCCGAGGTGGCGCAGGACATGGAGGCGGCCTTCCCCGAGACCAACTCGGTCTGGATGATGGTCAACTCCGGCGCCCGCGGTAACCAGATGCAGGTCAGGCAGATCGCCGGCATGCGCGGTCTGGTCTCCAACCCGAAGGGCGAGACCATCCCGCGTCCGATCAAGTCCAGCTTCCGCGAGGGGCTGTCCGTGCTTGAGTACTTCATCTCCACGCACGGCGCCCGCAAGGGCCTGGCCGACACCGCGCTCCGCACGGCGGACTCCGGGTACCTCACCCGGCGTCTGGTGGACGTGGCGCAGGACGTGATCGTGCGCGAGGAGGACTGCGGCACCGACCGTTCGCTGCCCATGCGGATCGCGGAGAAGGACTCCGAGGGCATCCTGCGCAAGCTGCCGAACATCGAGAACAGCGGCACCGCCCGGACCATCGCCGAGGACATCGAGGTCGACGGCGTGGTTCTGGCCAAGGTCGGCGACGACACGACCGAGCTGATGATCGAGCGGCTGGTCGAGGCCGGGGTGGAGACCATCCGCACGTCCAGCGTGATGGTCTGCGAAGCCAAGGTCGGCGTCTGCGGCAAGTGCTACGGACGCTCGCTGGCCACCGGCAAGCGGGTGGACGTCGGCGAGGCCGTCGGCATCGTCGCCGCCCAGTCGATCGGCGAGCCGGGTACGCAGCTCACCATGCGTACCTTCCACACCGGCGGGGTGGCGGGCCAGGACATTACCCACGGCCTGCCGCGTATCCAGGAGCTCTTCGAGGCTCGTATCCCCAAGGGCATGGCCCCCATCAGCGAGTACGAGGGCCGGGTCAAGATCGAGGAGACCGAGAAGACCAGGAAGATCATCATCATCCCCGATGATGGCGCGGAAGAGGTCGCGTACCCGGTCCCGATGCGGTCCAGGCTGCTGGTCGCCGACGGCGGTCACGTCGCGGTCGGGCAGCAGCTCATCGCGGGCGCGATGAACCCGCACGAGGTGCTGCGCATCCTCGGCGGGCGGGCGGTGCAGTTGCACCTCGTGCACGAGGTGCAGGAGGTGTACCGGTCCCAGGGTGTCTCGATCCACGACAAGCACATCGAGATCATCATCAGGCAGATGCTGAAGCGAGTGAACGTGCTCGAGTCGGGCGACACCGACCTGCTGCCTGGAGAGCTGGTCGAGCGGCCGCGGTTCGAGGAAGTCAACCGGGCCGTGGTGGGCGACGGCGGCACCTCGGCCTCGGGCCGTGCGGTGCTGATGGGTATCACCAAGGCGTCGCTGGCCACCGAGTCCTGGCTGTCGGCGGCCTCCTTCCAGGAGACCACCCGGGTGCTGACCGACGCGGCGATCCACGCCAAGTCGGACTCGCTGCTCGGCCTGAAGGAGAACGTCATCATCGGCAAGCTCATCCCGGCCGGTACCGGCATGCCGGTCTACCGGAACATCCGGGTCGAGCCGACCGAGGACGCCAGGTCCTCGGCCTTCCCGCCGGGTTCTTACCCCGAGCCTGACGGCTACGAGTTCGGCCAGGGCTCGGGCGCGGCGGTGCCGCTCGAGGAGTACGACTTCGGCTCCTACAACAGGTAACACGCTCGATCACGGGCTGGCGGCCGGTCCCAAGCCGGCCGTCAGCCCGTTTTTTTCCGAACGACCCGTGGTACCCCATCTCAGCCCCCAGCGTGCCCGCGGGATTAAATGGTCCGGGCGGTGCGTTACGATGGGACGAGCAATGTTCCGCGAGCGTCCACGCTGCCTCCTTACCGGGAAGCGGGTCAGTGGGAGCTCGATTTTGCTTGAGAGTTGTGTCATGGTAAGTTCTTCATTCGTGTCCGTGTCCGCATGGGCTCGTATGCACGCCAGCTGATGGCAGTGCTGGTTAGGCTGGGCCAGGGACGAAGGTCTGTGGACCGGTTCCGGGTCGCTGACCCGCTGGTAGCGTAGGTTTCCTTCCTCCCAGTAGTCGGCTTATACCGTGCTGTTGATTCTCGGTCAGGGCGACACACCCGACCTCGGGGGTCGGCGGAGGGTAGAAAACCCCAGGCTAGGCGGTTCGTTAGGCCCCCTTCCAGGGGCTTGGACCGGTTAGCTACCTCGCAGGCTCGCAGCAAATGAACGTGACGGGGCTCGCGCGTGAGCGCGGGCCGGAACGACGGGAAAGACGGAGACGCGGTTGCCCACGATCCAGCAGCTGGTCCGCAAGGGCCGCCAGGACAAGGTAGCGAAGAACAAGACGCCGGCGCTCAAGGAGAGCCCGCAGCGCCGCGGCGTGTGCAC
>JBEKGC010000648.1:0-2983 GCA_050013055.1 Streptosporangiaceae bacterium | reverse complement strand
GCAGCGAGTCCGGTAGCGCGGCCCGGATCTTCGCCGCGTACGACTCGGCCGGGTGGTCGGCATCGTAGGGGTGCCGCGGGCCCAGCCACAGCCGCAGCCCATCCTTGCGGTTCCTCGGGATCGCGTGCAGGTGCAGGTGCGGGACGGACTGGCTGACCACGTTGTTGACCAGGATCATCGAGCCGTCCGCGCCGAGGCCGTCTTCGACCGCGCGCTCGAGCTGCTGCGCCGCGGCGAAGAACTCAGGCCCCCAGTCGGCGGGCAGGTCGCTCAGCAGCCGGACGTGCCGCTTGGGCGCGAGCAGCGTGTGGCCGTGGAACAGCGGCCGGTGGTCGAGAAAGCCGATCAGCCGTTCCGTCTCGAGAACGGTCACCGCCTTCAGCTCGCCGCTGATGATGGCGCAGAAGACACACGTTGCTGGCATCAGCGTGAGCCTATCGCGGCCACCCCGGCGTGCTACGGCAGGTCGAGCTCGAACCACACGCAGGTGCCGTCCGGCTCCCGCAGGAAGCCCCAGCGCTGCGCGATCTCGTTGACGAGGTGGAATCCGCGTCCGCCTTCGTCGTGGCCCTCGGCGTCGCGCCAGTAGGGGAGCCCGCTTTGCCCGTCATCGATGACGTCCACGTGCACCATCGCACCAAAGCGGATCACCGCGACCGTCACCCCGGCGGCGTCGGTCGCATGCTGGACCGCGTTCGTCACGAGCTCACAGGCCAGCAGTTCGGCGTCCAGCGAGGACGGGTGATCACCGAGCGCATCCCTGATGAACCTGCGGGCCACCGGTACCTCGTCCGCGCGCCTGGCAAAACGCCGGGTGGCGGACGCGGACGCCGGCCCCGCGACGGCCGCCGGTGCCGCGCCTCTCGAGGTCGCAGGGCGCGCCCCCCTGGCCGCGCCCCCCGAGGTCACGGGTCGCGTCACCCCAGACGCGCCGCCCGCAGGCCCCTGGAAGGCCGCGGACGATGGGAAGGCCGCGCCTCGCCAGCCCTGCGGGTCGGCGGTAAAGGGCGCACCGGGCATATCGGCCTCCGCATCCTGCGTAACTACTGTCAGTATTAGTCATGTAACTCTAAGTTGACAATAGTTCACTCAGGGCGCAGTTCAAAGCTGCTAAGGCACGAGGAGGCCCGAGTTTCATGGGATGGTGAGCACCTTCGTCCCAGTTGCCGTGCGGCAAGTGGTAAAGCAGGAGCATGGATGGCCGCGAACTGGACCAGCTCCAGGAAGATACCTTCGCCCGGGCCACCGGGCCGCCCTACCCGGGCCGGCCCGGGCTCGTCATGATCATGGCCAGTTTGGGGCGTTATGAGGCTGTCGCACAGCTATCCGGCGGCCCGCCGCCGGTAGTCCCGTTCCCGCGCGCCCCGCCCGCCTCACCTGAACCTCCCGCCCCGGCCCGTTTCTGGCCAGGATCATGAAAACGGGCCGGGCTTGTTACTGGCTCAGGGTGGTGTTGTGGCCGGTGGCGACGATCCGGAGTCCCTGCTGGGTGACGCTGACGCTCTGGATCGACACCCCCGCTGGGAGCTTCGGGATGGTGATGGTGAAGTTCGTCGCCGAGCCGAGGACGGAGAGCGGTATCCCGCCCGCGTTGATGATCTTGATGTTGATCTGGCTCGATCCCGTCTGGGTGACCTGGGCGACCGCCGAGTCGCTGAGGGGGCCGAGGCTGATGTCGGCCTTCACCCGGTTCGGGCCGTCGGCGGACAGCGTGATGCCCTGCGGGATGCCGCCTGCCTTCCCCAGCGCGGTAAACGTGACCAGCGCCGAGGCGCTGAACTGATCGACCGTCGCGCTCTTGAGCCCGTGGATGTGCATCCCGTGCAGCGTGGCGGTCAGGCTTTGGATCTCGAGCTGGCCGGCTGTCCCCGCGGTCTCGTTGCTCGCGCTGATATCGACGGTACGAAAGTCACGGGCGGCCAGCTGGGTCAGGAAGGGGAAGCCCTGGATGGTCACCTGCGGCTTGCCTGACAGGGCCAGCGACGACTGGACCTGGCTGGCCATCTGGTCTTCTGTGTACGCGTTGGCGCCCCGGTCCGCGGCGACGAGAATCAGCAGGATCACGATCAGGCTGACGAACGGCCACCGCCGGCGCCGCCTGCGGTACTGAGGCGGCTGCTGGTACCCCCGTGCGCGTCGCCGTCCTCCCGAACTCCCCGGACCGCCCTGATCCCACCCTTGGCCGACGGGAAACCGTTGCGTCTCCTGAGTCCCTTCGAACCCCTGAGCTGCTTGCGGTTGTTGTGCCTGCCACCACTCGGGGTTGGGCCGGGTCGGATCGGAGCTCATGACCGGTCCGCCCGCGCTCCGGACCCAGCCGCCGTAACCCCACCATTCGTTTCAGTGATGACCATTCCGACCCCTGAGCTTTCATTTAGTTACGGGGGATAGCGTTGAGTTACATGCCGGGTTCAGCGTAGGCTGGCCCAGGTATTCGGGTGAACTGCCGGACGCTCCAGTATCAGGGTGTCCGCTCCTCAATATGTCAAAACGCGCGGTCAAGCTGAATGGTTCTCCAGATTCCTGTTTAGGGTCATCGGCCCTACACTTTGTAAACATGCCACCCGAGCGTTTCGACTGGTCTGACCGGCAGCCGCCGCAGGCCGGTGCCGCCCAGGCCGGGCTCGCGCCTGCCGGGCTCGCCCAGGCCGCGCCACCCCAGGTCAGCGGGCCCGCAGGCGGCCCCCTCCCGGCACCCGATCTCGTCGTGCGTACCCGGCGTTCTGTTCACCAGTTCCAGGGCGGGACCACGTACCGTATCGGCCGGGATCCGCAGTCGGACATCGTCATGACCGACTCGCGGGTTTCGTGGCGGCACGGGGTCCTGCGGGTCGACGGGGACGCCTGGATCCTGGAGGATCTCGGCAGCACGAATGGGACTTTCCTCGGCACCCAGCGGGTCGACCGGGTCGATATCAGCCACGATTGCGTGATCCACCTGGGTCATCCGGAGGATGGCCCGATCCTGCGCTGCATGCCCCAG
>JBEKGC010000647.1:0-2985 GCA_050013055.1 Streptosporangiaceae bacterium | reverse complement strand
TCACAATAATCGAAAAAAGTCGTGGAATATTCGGCTTACCTGGAGAATTTGGTGCCTACCCTATGACTGCCCTAATCCTCCGTAAGAGCCCTATCTTCCACGCGAACCGGACGGCCCGGGCCGCCTAACGCCCGGCCGGACCAGGCACGGCATACACCTCGCATCACCACCCCCAGCCGCCACCGCGCCACCAGCACGACCGCGACGGGCCCGTCTCCGGGGCCTGACCAGCGAATCCCCGCAACAGCAACGGATCATCGTCGTGGCCGGCCCGGGGCCGACGGCGGCTGGAAGCGGGGCGAACGTTACCTGCCGCGGCATACTAGTTCGACGGAAATACTGGCGGCTTCAGCTGCGCTGATCCGGTGAAAGATCTCCTGCCTGCCGTAGGCCGGTTTGCGCGTCAGTCATCGCGGGCGACGCCTAGCGCTGCCTCCAGGGCCCCGGCCGCGGCTGATGAGATTGTCGTAGGCGCCGGCGTAGGCTTCCGGAGAGCAGTAGATGCTGGTGGACTACGAAGACGACCGGACCGGCGTCACCGTCATCGCAGGCCGCGGCCTGAAACTCTACCTGCCGCCTTGATCCACGGGATCGGCGAGTTGGTGTTACGTGCCCGAGTGTGGTGACGAGTATGCGGGTGCCTGATTTGACAGCGGGGTGAGTGGCGGCTAGAGCATTGGGTCCGAGATTCTGAACACAAGAGTCATGTTTTCAAGCCGCAGGCTTGAGTCGCGCTCGGGTGATGTAGTCCTCGACGTGGTGATCGATCACGGCCAGTGCGTGGCGTAGCGGGGGCGGGGCTTGCGGCTGGTCGGCGGCGGCCAGCGGTCTGAGCAGGCGGTTGTAGATCTTGGTGTAGAAGATCGCCAGACGCTGGCCGTCGGGGGTCAGCACGTAGGTGTGGGTGTGCTCGATCCGGCGGATCAGGCCGTTGAGGCGCAGGCGGCGCAGGTCGTACGTCATCTGGCTGGCGGTGTAGCTGGCTCCGAGCAGCCGGGCGGTCAAGGCACGCAGGCTCTTGTTCGTCAGGCCGCAGGCGCCGGACAGGGTCAGGGACAAGGCGCCGGCCAGGGCCATGACCCGGGGGTCGCCGAACCTGAGGGCCGGGGCCCGCCTGCCATCCTCGGTGAGGGTGGGCTGTGCGACCCGCTCAATGGCTGGGCTCGCAAGGACGCAGTCCTGGCCGGCACGCATAGTCTGCATCATCCGGCGGTTCACGTCACGGGCCTTGGCGGTCAGCTCGCCGAAGTGTTCCAGGCGGCGCAGCACGCCGATGTCATAGGCGTCGTTGATGACGGTCTCGACCCGTAGTGCCCGGCCCTCTTTGAGGTAGGTCTTGATGCGGGAGTGCCGGTAAAAGGCGTTGATGACCACGCCGTCGTTGTCGCGGTCCACGGCGGTGCGGAACACGCCCTTGGTGGTGCAGCGGACCTGCCGGTTGAAGATGATCTCCATGTTGTCCGGCCGGCCGATATCCAGATTGTCCGCGGCCAGGGCCTCGAAGAACGCCCGGGCATGCCGCGGGGCGGTGAAGGTGATGGTCTTGGCGACCTCAACCTGGCGCATGGAGATGTCCCACCAGTAGCCGGCCTCGCGGTCAGCGCGGGTGAACGGCAGCGGCAGCCGCGACCACCAGCGCTCGGCGAATACCCGGATCTGGCCCGGGCCGAGCCGGTCGCAGATCTCCTGCAGCGCGGCCGGATCCTCGCACGAGGCGAACCCGTTGGATAGCTCCTTGAAGGACAGGCCCGCCCTGGCCGCCTGGCGCTTGGCCCACTCGTGGCCGTTGACCCAGATCTTGCCTGGATAGGGGAAATAGGCGCAGATCTTGATGAACGCGGGCCCGAACCCGGCATCCCAGACGTAGAAGTAGTAGCAGGTGACCCGGCGTTCGGTCCGGTTATAGGAGAACCACACCGCCCCGGTGGGGGTCTGGTCCTTGGTCCCGGTGAACACCCGCTGGTACTCCTGCGCCACTCCGATCGCGACCACCTGAGACCGTCCCGTAGCCGCGGCCTTGCGCATCAGCGGCATCACCTTGTCGATCTTGCGTTCCGGCCACGGGCTGTCAGCCAGTACCCCCGGCCGGCCCTTGTCCCGCTTGCCCGCGAAACTCAGCACCGGGATGTCGTTGGCCTCGGCGAAGGAGGCCACCGCCCGGCGGAACGCCAGCCCCCGCCGCTCCAGGAGCACAGGTGAGGGGATCGGCTGCTGCTCGTGCAAGGTCAGGAAATTGACCACCTGCCCGCCCACCACCAGGTTCGGCACCGACAAGGTCAGGTACGCCCGGTCCACGCAGTCGATCTCCAGCAGCGTGTGCCCGTCCAGCACATCGTTGACCGTGACCGCATTTGCCCGCACCAGACGTGAAGCCATGACCACTCCCGCAACCAGTTCCTATTGCGAGGATGAACCCGCCAGCACTGACTCGTCTACGGAACCGTCAACCTCGGCGGTCCGAGGCGGAGCCTCTCTGGTGCGTTGACCACGAACGTTCACCGGATTGGTTAGGCAGCCTTGGGTTTGGGGCGGCCCCAGCGTTGCTGGCGTTTGAGGTGCCCCAGATTTTCCGGACAGGGGATCCAATAGGATTCTCGCCGGAAAGGAACGGGATCAAATGCCGGGGAAACCGAAACATTACACTCCTGAGTTCAAGGAGCAGGCCGTAAAGAAGGTGGTCGACTCCTCGCCGCCGCGGACGATTACCGAGGTGGCGCGGGAACTCAATATCAATGATACTACGCTCGGGTTCTGGGTGAAGGCGTACCGGAAGAAACTCGCCGGGCAGCCTCTGCCGTCCGGCATGCCCGACGACGAGCGGGTCCGGGAGCTGGAACGCCGCGTCCGCGAACTCGAGACGGAGAACGCGTTCCTGAAAAAAGCAGCAGCGTACGTGTGTCCTGAACGGTAGTCAGCGGGCCGCGTAAATGCGGACTGCTGACTGGCGGTGCTGTGCAAGAGATGGAGGCAGGCCCTCCGCTGCCG
>JBEKGC010000646.1:0-2993 GCA_050013055.1 Streptosporangiaceae bacterium | reverse complement strand
TAAACAGTGACGCGAGGCGGGCGCGGTCGCGCATCATCGCGGCGTCGGTGAACTCGCCGCGCAGCGCCTCGATCTCGACCCGGTCGGCGATGGCCTGAAAGTCGCTCATCGGTTTCCTTTTTTCCTCCTTGTCACATCGAACCCGGTGCACGACGGCATCGGGCTGCTGTTGCGTGGTGCTGTAGACGACGTCCACGTCGGCGGGGTAGCGGGTTGTCGCTAGTAGTGGTCGGAGTGCCACCCAGGCGCGATCGCGGGACGGAGAAGCGGATCATGATGTCGCTGGGCTTCCTGCTCGCTGGATGATGTGTTCGTCTCAGTAGTAAGACAACACAACCCCCCGAAATGTGAGGCGACGCCGCCAACCCCACATTCCGGCGTGCTGTCTTGTCGAACCGGTGAGGCAGATGCGACCGAGGGAGCCGCTGGCACCATGACCACCCAATCCGGGCCAGGACAAGGTGTCACATGAGACGGCTCTCCTTCGTCTGGTGGGTCGGCAAAGGCGCACTGCCCATTTGCAAGGCGCCGCGACGGCCAATAACGGAAGTGAGTACACGTGAAATCAACTAACACGACGAGCAGCGGCCTGTCCCGGCTGGCTGGCACCTGGGGGCTCGCCGGGTCACCCCGGGGAATCTCACCCCCGGACTCCCACAGAACGGAGCGTCAGCGCAAGCAGTTCGGCGGGCACCAGTCGGCGACCGAGAGTCCGCTCTTGGGTGAACGCGTCGACGATAACGGCGTCGCTCATCGTAACCACGGCTCCGATCGTCAGCTCGCCTGCCGTCAGTCCCGCTGCGCGACGGCGATCGCTGGGCCGGCCAGATCCTCGGGAGTCACCGATCGATGTGCGTCGCCCAGGGACGAAGTTTCTCGGGGTTGAGTATTACCCACATGTTCTTGATCCGGTCGTCTGCGATGTCGAATGCCAGGACCGCCGCGGTCAGCCCGTCTCGCTGAGCGACCAGGCCGGGCTGGCCGTTGACCGTGCGTTCCAGGATCGTCAGGCCGAGCGCCCGATCGGCGAGGTCGACGCAGGCGCGCGCGATCTGAGCACCGCCCCCGATCGGTCCGGGCAAGGCGCTGGCAAGGCCGCCGCTGTCGGCACTCGCCGTGGCATCGGGGTCGAGCAGGCCGATCAGGCTGTCGATATCCTTAGCCTCCCATGCCTGCCTGAACTTTCGGACGATGCCGGCCTGCCCGGCTGTCGGGGTCGCAAGAGCCTGCGAGGCGCCGATGCGGCGGCGCGCTGAGGAGGCCAGCTGACGGCATGCCGCGGGGGTACGGCCGACGATCTCGGCCACCTCGGCGAAGGCGTAGCGGAAGACGTCGTGGAGGATGAATACCACGCGCTCGGCCGGGGTCATCGATTCGAGCACGACGAGGAAGGCCATGTTGACTGACTCGTCGAGGGTGACCCGGTCGGCCGGGTCGATGGCGGTGTCGGCCGACCGCCCGGTGTTCCATTCCGTAGGTTCGGGCAGCGGCTCGGGGATCCAGTCACCCACATATGTCTCTCGGCGGGCCCGTGCCGAGCCGAGCAGGTTGAGGCAGATGCGGCTGGCGACCGTGCTCAGCCAGGCGCCGGGGGATTCGATGGCGTCCTGCTTCTGCCGGGACATCGAGTACCAGCGGGCGTAGGTCTCCTGGACGGCATCCTCAGCCTCGGCCAAGGAGCCAAGGAGCCGGTAAGTGAGATTGATCAGCTGACGCCGCTCGCCCATGATCACACTCAGGCCCGGGTAGGTGGGATCTTGTCCTGGCCCCGAGTTGGTGGTCATCGTCTCGCCAGCCTCCCTCAATCGCGTCCGCCCTTTGCTAGTCCGACAAGACAGCCCCCTGGAATGTGATGTTGCGTGTCGCCTCACATTCCGGGGGGCTGCGTTGTCGTACTGATGAGACGAACACATCCAAGCCGCGGCCTTTTGGGTCATCGACACCCGAAGCGCTCTCACCGCGGACCGGCAACCGCAATCCGCCCCCGTCTGCGCCTTACGGCCCGGTACATCAACGTCCAGCCCAGGAGACAGCATGACGACCCTAACGCCGGCAACGTCGTTCGCCGACCCGGCGCCCGCTCAGCACCTGGAGCAGGCGGCCACCGCGTTGAGGGCACACGGGTTCACCGTCGAGATTCTCGACGATGCTGCCGCAGCGCGTGCCCGGATCAAAGATCTGATACCCGAGGGCGTCAGCGTGTTCACCGGAGCCAGCGAGACCCTCCGCCTGTCCAGCATCGATGAGGACATCAACAGCGGCGGGCAGCCAGGAGCACGATCGTGACGCGCGTCGCGCCGACGCAAAGCCCCGGTCACGAGAGTCTACGGACCTGCCACCAACCCTTACCCGGCCTCGGCCGCAATCTGACCCCACCCCAACCCGAAAACACTGGAGCTGACGTGACCACCGACACCTCTAATCGAAGCGTCCTGCTGATCGGCGCGAGCCAGCGCATCCTCGACGACTCCATCGCTGCCCTACGGGACCTCGGCTACACCGCCCAGGCGACCAGCGACTTCGTCAGCGATATCACCGGCCGGTTCGATGTCACCCACATCGACCTGGTCTCGCTGGGCGGCCAAGTCCCCCCTGACCGCAAGGACGAGCTCAAACAGCAGATCGGCGCCATCAACCCGCGAGTCATCGTCCTCGACTCACTGGCCGGCATCCCAGGCCTGATCGCCAGCCAAGTACAGGAAGCGTTCACGGCCGACCGCCAAGACCCCGCCCAGGCACCCGCCTACACTCCCGGCGACCGTTCGATCCGGCTGACCCTGCGAGACCCAGCAGCGGTCAAGGTGACCGTCTGGTGGCGGACCTCCATTGTCCCACCGGACCCCAAGAGCGACTCGCTTGTCCTCCTTGATAACCGGCTCACCAGCGGTCACCACACGATTCCCGTCCCCGACCACGTGTTCCTGCCCCCGAGGCGCTCGCCGAACTCGCCCAATCCACCCCAGGCCGTGTTCGCCAGCGTGCAAGTCGAAGGG
>JBEKGC010000645.1:0-2998 GCA_050013055.1 Streptosporangiaceae bacterium | reverse complement strand
CCTCTCGATACCGATGGCCTGCACCACGATGACGTAGCGGTGACGCCCGTCCCCGGGCGGAGGTGCAGCGCCGATGAAGCGGGCCAAGCGTGCGTCGTTGGGGAGAGCGGCGGCGAAATGGAACGCCCCGGTTGGCAGGTGCTCGCCGGTGCCGTCCCCCGCTCCGGTCGGGAGCCCGGTCACCGAGACGGGGATATCGGCGAGGGCCCAGTGCCAAAAGCCTGACCCGCTCGGCACATCGGGGTCGTACATGGTCACGGTGTAACTCTTGGTCTCCGCAGGAGCGCCGGACCACGACAGCTGGGGCGAGATGTCCTCGCCGCCCGGGACCCCGAAGATGCCGGACATCTGTGCCGGGGCCAGCGCCTGGCCATCGGTGACGTCCGTGCTGGTCACAGTGAAGCTCGGCACCACCGGCAAGCGCCAGAACGGATCGTTCATGGTTTGCCCTCCACGGTGATGGTCCCTGGTACAAGGTAATCATCGACCCGAGGGAGCGCGATTACCAGCGAGGACGATCGGCGCAGGTATCCAGCGAGATGGCGACCATTTGCAGTGCGGAGTTGACCATCTTTGGAGACTGCCGGTGACCGCCCGCGCCGGGCAGGGGATGGCCCGCGGCCGGTCCGGGCAGGCTCGGCCTGGCCCTTGGTTCCTGACCGGAGTTGTCTGCATAGGCCGCCGGGGTCAAGCGCAGTGACTTCGCGTGTACATTCAGCGGGCACCTTACCTACGGAGGGCTGCTGTTGGTCGGGCGACGCTGCTGTGGCACAGGTGGAGAAGGTCAGCGGCCCTGCGCAGGGAGCCGGCAGTGCACTAGGCGTCCGGCGACGAGTCCTCCTGATCCTCCGCCCGCAAGGCGCCCAGCCATGCTTGATCATGCTGCATCCGATCACTAGCGCCGCGGTTCACGCACCGGACATGCTGGCGCCATGACTACCGCTCTGTCCCTCGCGAACTGGCCGAGCTGTGGGAGGCCCGGTGCGCTCGGCTGGAGGGACCGGCAGCTGGGACCGCAACGCCTCGGCCACTGAGCTGCAGACCCGCAGCCCACTCGAACTCGACCTCGCCGCCCTTTTAGTACAGTCCTGCCGGATGCGGACCGTAGCGCCACGGCCCGTTCGGGATCAGTGCATTATCTCTGCCGAACGGACCGTGGTACTCGCTACTGCTGCAGCCAGGCCAGCAGGTCGGCGTTGATGGTCGCGGCGTGCGTGGTGGGCATGCCGTGCGGGTAGCCGTGGTAGGTCTTCAGCGTCCCGTTCTTGACCAGCTTGGCCGACAGCGGCCCGGAGTCGGCGTAGGGCACGACCTGATCGTCATCGCCGTGCATGACGAGCACGGGCACGGAGATCTGCTTCAGGTCTTCGGTGAAGTCGGTCTGCGAGAACGCGACGATCCCGTCGTAGTGCGCTTTCGCGCCGCCCATCATGCCCTGCCGCCACCAGTTCTCGATGATGGCCTCCGACGGCTGGGCGCCGGGCCGGTTGTACCCGTAGAACGGCCCGGTCGGCAGGTCGCGGTAGAACCCGGTGCGGTTAGTCGCCACTTGCTCCTGCCACCCGTCGAAGACGCTCTTGGGCAGCCCGCCGGGGTTGGCGTCGGTCTTCAGCATCAGCGGCGGCACGGAGCTGATCAGCACGGCCCTGGCCACCCGGCTTTCACCGTGCCGGGCGATGTAGTGGGCCACCTCGCCGCCGCCGGTCGAGTGGCCGACGTGAATGGCGTCGTGAAGATCGAGATGGCTGGTCACGGCGGCCAGGTCGTCGGCGTAGTGATCCATGTCGTGGCCGTCGCTGGTCTGGGTGGACCGTCCGTGGCCGCGCCGGTCGTGGGCGATGACGCGATAGCCGTGCAGCAGGAAGAACATCATCTGCGTGTCCCAGTCATCGGCCGACAGGGGCCAGCCGTGGCTGAACACGATGGGCTGCCCGGTTCCCCAGTCCTTGTAGAAGATTTCCGCGCCATCGGCGGTAGTGATGGTGCCCATGTGGTGCTCCTTTTCTAGATGGTGCTGTGCATGGGGGAAATACGGCGATCAGGGTGCCCCCTACATACCCAGTCAGGTGACCCGGTACAGCGGTTATCCCTCGGCGGCGCTGGCCTCCTCGACCATGGCGGGCCCGCGCAGTACGTACGCGGCGCCCACCGCGATAACCGCGCCGGTCACAGCCGCCATGGCCGGGAGCGGTCTGGGCATTGCCGATGTCGATGAGCTCGATGTCATCGGCGTGAAGCCGCCTGTGGCGCGCAGTGCGACGGCGATCCCGGCGTGCAGCAGGCCCATGGCGGCGTAGGGTTTCATCGCTCCTCCTGTGCTGTCAGTCGACGTGAATGCGGGCGAGCAGGGACATCAGGTCGGTGACCTTGATGTGCTCGAGTGAGTGGACCGCGTCCTTGATCTGGTTCGCGAGGTCGCTGTCGATGCGATCGGCGGTGAGCTGGTCGAACTTCTCGACCACGTCGTTCCAGGTGAACGGCCGCGACGGCATCCCCGGATAGTCCTGCACCTCGTGCTCGAGCGTCGTGCCGTCCGTCAGCCGCACGGTGATCTTCGCCGGCATGCGGCGCGGGTACTGCGCGGTGTAGGAGGCGTTCGGCCGTGCGGACACTTTCGTGAGCAGCGACTGGACGTCGGGGCGGTTGATGCGGTCGTCGGTGAACTGAGCAGGCATGACGTTCCCGTCCAGCAGCGCCACGGCGAGCAGGTAGCGCAGGTCGTGGTCCGCTTGTTCCTTTGAGGTCACGGCCGCCTCCGTGCCGTACAGCCCGCCGCCGGTGAAGTCGTAGGTGATCTGCGGCACCTCGGCGCCGATCGAGACGATCGTGGCCGGGTCGAACCCGGCGGCGACATCCAGGCGGGGATGGTTCGCGGTCGCGAGCTCGATCATGCAGTAGACCGCCGACTGCGTGTGGATCTGGGCGTTGTACTTCTTGATCGTGCTGGAGACGACGCCCTCGTAGCCCTCGGCGTCCCAGTCGACGCGCAGGGGCCTGC
>JBEKGC010000644.1:0-3010 GCA_050013055.1 Streptosporangiaceae bacterium | reverse complement strand
TACCACGACCTGAACGCAGACCAGCGGACCGTCTCCTTCCTGCCGCGGCCCGTCATCACCTTGGCCACCGCCGGGGACAGGTTGTCATACCGGATATGGCGCCACGGCACCCCGCCGGTCACCTCGAACGCGGTCACGTGCCCTTCCAGGAACGCTTCCTGCGCCTGGCTGGCAAAAACCCGGTGGATCGCCTTCCCCGAGCATGAAAGCCGGTAAGCGAACATGTGACAGGCCGCCGTCTCACCATCAAGCACGATGCTCACCGGCCCGAAATCGACCTCCGCCTCCGCACCCGGCTCCTTGGCCTGCGGCACGAACCCCTCCACGCTGCCCGCCGCCGCCCGGTGCTCCGCCTCCACCTCCGCCCGCCGCGCCCCCGCGTACTGGCACACATACGAATACGACACCGCCGCGTCATGCTCATCACGCAGCCGCTGCCAGATCCGCCGTGACGTATGCCGCTGCTTCCGCGGCGCGTCCAGGTCCTCCCGCAGCATCACGTCGATCAGCCCCGCCACCGCCTCCAGCACCGGAGCCTGCCGCACCGGCACCTTCCGCGGCACCGGCACCGGCGACCCCAGCGCCTCCCGCACCACCCGCCGGTGCACACCATGCCGGCGCGCCAGCGCCCGCACTCCTAAGCCAAGCCGCCGGTGCTCGTCACGGATCTGCGCATACAGCGACACTTTGTCCCGTCCCATCCGCCCCCACCCCGAGCGAAACGACTGAATGTGACCAACTATTCACCCAGACGCACCGCCCGGCCCGGAACCTCCCCGGCGTGTCGCCGCCAGAAGACCCCGGTGGGGCCAAATCAGAGTGTTACAACCCCGCCGCGGCCAGCCCCGGGTGGGGCCAGATCAAAGTGGAACAGTGGGGCCATTTCAGAGTGCTACAGCCACGGCGTCCGGCGGAGCCGGGGGTGGCGGCGTCGAGGAGCCGGGCGGGAAGGCGGGCGGCCTGCCCGCCGCGCTGCCGGCGGGCGGCGCGCCGGGCGCGGCGCAGCCTGCCGCCCGTGACGGGGCGGGCCAGGACCTGGAGGATCGCGTGCTCGCCGTCGCCGAGCCCGGCCGCCGCGCCGGCCAGCGCCCGCAGCGGCGCGTCCGGGTCATGACTAGTGGACAGCGGCAGGATCTCCGGGCGGGCCAGCCGCAGCGTCCCCCCGGCCACCAGGGCGCCGGCCGGGAGCGGCGGGGCGGCCGGGGCGGTGACGGTGTGGGCACAGGGCCAGGCGGCCTCGGCCGCCCGCTCGATCAGGCCGGGCGGGATCGTGCCGGGCACCCACAGCCGGATGGTCATCCCGGCGGCGTCGCCGCCGGCCCAGGCGTACTCCCAGCCCAGGTGCGGCTGGCCCTGCCACAGCCGGGCCCAGGGCGGGCGCAGCAGCCCGGTCAGGTGGCCCCACAGCGCCACGGCCCCGTCCGGGCTGGCCTGCGGCGGGGCCAGCACCGTGACCAGCCGGGCACCGTCGGCGAAGGCGGCGTGCTGGCGGCGGCGCAGCCACACCCGGCCGGCGACGGCAATGGCCGCAGTGCAGGCGAGCAGCGGCCCGGCGGCCGGCCCGTAATGCTGGAGGGCGGCGAGCAGCAGGTGCCCGAGGTGGCGGGCGTAGCCGCCGGGGTTGACCAGGTAGCGGCCGGCCGGGCCGCCCGGCGGCGACGGCGGGCGGCCGGGGCCGCCCGCGAGGATACGGCTGGTCATGGAAGCAGGTCGTCCTCTGGGTCGGGGCCGTCGCCGGGCAGGGCGGGCAGCGCGGGCCCGGGGGCCTCGCCGCCGGCCTCGATGCGGGCGATCTCGGCCGGGTCGCTGGTGGCCAGGTAGTGCTCGGCGGGCGAGGCCAGGGCCTGGAACGACACCCGCGACGACGGCCCGGAGGCGAGCAGGCCCTCGCCGCGGCGGGCCGACAGGAGCAGCTGCCGCTCCCCGGCGGACAGCCGGAACTCGGCGGTGACCTGCTCGATGGCCTGGGGTGCCTGGCGGAGCAGGACCTGGGTGGCCGCGTTGGAGATGATGGCCCGGCCCAGCTCGGTGGCCAGCACGTCGCCGGCGTCCTGGGTGACGGCGGCGAGCCCGGCCCAGGCCTTGCGGGCGGACTTGGCCATCCGGTACAGGAACTTCGCGCCCTCGGGGTCCTTCATCAGCAGCCACGCCTCATCCACGGTGATGAGCCGGCGGCGGCGCCAGGCGGGATCGGAGACCTTCCGCCAGGTGGCGTCCAGGGCGAGCAGGGTCGCGGCCGGGCGCAGCTCGTCGGGCACGTCCCGCAGGGAGAAGACCACGAGGTGACCCTCGGGGCGGGTGGTGGTCGGCTCGGCGAACAGCGCGGAGTGGGTGCCCTCGGTGAACGGGATCAGCCGGTCCGCCAGCTCGGTGGCCGCCTGGGTCTTCGCGGCGCGCAGCGCCGGGGCCAGGGCGGGCAGCAGCGGCGCGGGCCTGGCCCAGGTGCGGGGGTCGGCGGTGATCCCGGCCTGCTGGTAGGCCGTCATGATCGCCCGGTCCAGGGCGGCCCGCTCGCCGGGCGGCGGCTGGGACCCGAGCAGGACCGCGATCACGGTGTGGAGGAACAGGGCGCGGCGGGTCAGGGCATCGGCCCTGGCCCGCCCGGCGGCGGGCAGGTCGAACGGGTTGAGGTGCACGCCCGGCGCGCCCAGGTGCACGTACGCGCCGCCGACGGCCCGGGCGAGGCGGGCGTACTCGTCCTCGGGGTCGATCACCCAGCACTCGGTGCCCTGGTACAGGCTGCGCAAGATCTCCAGCTTGGCGAGGTAGGACTTCCCGGCACCCGACGCGGCGAGGGTGACGGAGTTGTGGTTCGGCTGCGCCCACCGGTCCCAGGCGACCAGCCCGGGACCGGCGGTGTTCACCCCGTACAGCACCCCGGGCAGCGCGTCCGGGCTGGCCGGGTCGCGGGGCAGGTCCGGGCTGGTGAACGGGAAGCTCGCGGCGAGCGCGGCGGTGTCCATGGTGCGGCGCAGCATCAGCTGGTCGGTCCCGGCCGGCAGCGTCGTCG
>JBEKGC010000643.1:0-5165 GCA_050013055.1 Streptosporangiaceae bacterium | reverse complement strand
GGGACGTGGACCATGTCCGGGGCGCGCGGGAGGCTGACGGTGAAAACCGCGCCCTGGCCGAGGACACTCGATACGGTCAGCCGGCCGCCCATGGCCTCGGTGAGGGCTCTGGCGAGGGGCAGCCCGATCCCGGTGCCCTCGACCGCCGTCTGCTCGGCGCCGAGGCGCTCGAAAGGAATGAAAATGCGCTCCATGTTTTCTGGCGACAGGCCAGGTCCGGTGTCGGAGACCGTGATGATGGCCCGGCCGGTATCTCCTTCGGCGCAGGAGATCGTGATGCTGCCGCCCCGGTGGTTGTACTTGACGGCATTGGAGATCAGGTTGACCAGGATCTGGGAGACCCGCTGCCGGTCGGCGAACACCGCCAGGGCCGGATGCGTGCGAGGCTGGATGATGCCGATCGAGCGGGCCGCGGCGATCGGAGCCATCAGCCGGCCGGACTCTTCGATGAGCGGGCGGACCGAGACCGGCTCCAGAGACAGGCTCAGGTCACCCGATTCGATCCGGGCGATGTCGATGAGCTCGTTGATCAGCGCGAGCAGATGGCGCCCGGCACCGAGTATCCGCTCGACGCTGTCACTGTCCTCCTCGCTGAGCTCGGACAGCTGGAGGAGCTGGGTGAAGCCCAGGATGGAGTTCAGCGGGGTGCGCAGCTCGTGGCTCGTGCTGGACAGGAACGTGTTCTTGGCCTGGCTGGCCCGGACGGCCTCATCTCGGGCCGTGATCAGCTCCGCGGCCCGGCTGGCCAGCAGCTCTTCGGCCTTCAGGTGCGACTCGGCGGCCCGGCCGATCTCATCGCGCGCCTGGATAATCGGCTCGAGCGGCTGCCCCTCGCCCAGCCGGCGCGCGTTCTCCGCGTTCCCGGCGACCCGGCTGGCGATGCCCGAGGTGAACAGGGCGACGCCGGCCACCCCGCCCAGCAGCCCCAGCGCGAGAACGGCGAGGTCGAGCAGCTGAGTCTTGGTCTGCAGCGCGGAGATCTTGTCGCGCTGGACGGCGGTCAGGGTCGCGGGGCCGCTGATCATACCGGCGACCTGGCGGCGCAGCAGGTCCATGGTCATCTTCTCGTACTTCCGCGGCGGCAGGAGGCTTGCGGCCGAGGCACCGCGGCTGACCGCGGATTTGAGCTGCGCCAGCTCGGCCAGCACCTTGACCGTGGTCGCGTCCACCGCCTGCTGCTGGCGGCCGTCGCCTTCGATGGCGGCTGCTTCCCGCAGCGACCTCAGTTCCCCGTTGATCCGGGTCAGCGTCAGGTCGTAAGGGGCGAGAAAGAGCGGATCGCGGGTCCCGCCGTAGCCGCGGGCACCCGTTTCCGCGTTCACCGCGTCAGCGAGCACCTGGTCGGCCGCGGCGACCACGTTGCGGGCGTTGAGGCTGACCTCGCGTTCGTGGCTCTCATCGCGCTGGAGCACCAGGTTCGCCGAGGTGGCGCCCATCAGGGCGATCAGCGGCACCGCGACCACGATCAGGCCCTTCGCCCGCAGGGGCCGGTCGAGCCACCACTGCCGGAGCCCGCGCGGCTGGTGTGCCGCAGGTGGCGCGGTAGGTGTCTGGCGTGATCTCATCGAGTCCCCCAGTAGTCACCTAAAGTAGATGACTTCTTACTTTACGTTACAACAGTCCCGGCGCGACCCTGTTGCCTGGATCCCTCGTCCCGTCCGCGGAGGGTTCGGGACACTCTGTCCTTGGCGGCGCGGTAGCAGCCCTCATTCTGCGGCTATTTCCTCGCTGCGGGCGGCGGTGAGCTGCTGGCGGATGCGGTTCATGGCCTGCTCGGCGGCGGCCAGCTGGCCGATGCTCGCCAGCCGCTGGGCCTCTACCAGCTGGTCTTCGAGCTGGGCGAGCCGCGCCCGCTGCCCGACCTCGTCAAGCGCGCGCAGGATGACCGTCGGCAGCCGGGCGGGCCGGTCCTTCAGGACGTAATCGGTGGCCCCCTGCTTGATGAGCTCGACCGCGGCCTCGTCGCCGAGCACAGCGGACCAGAAGATGAACGGTATGTCCGGGTAGTGCGCCTGAGCGATCTTCAGAGCCTCCCGGCCGGAGAAGCCGGGCAGGTGGTAATCGGACAGGATTATCTCGGGCCGGAAGGTGGCCAGCTGCTCGACGAACGCCACCCTGGTGTCGACGACGACGGAGGTGAGGATGATGCCCGCTCCGGTCAGGAGGCGCTGGGCCAGCGCGGCGTCCCAGGCTTCGTCCTCCAGGATGAGGATGCGGGCGCTGCGTCCCGCCGAGACCGCCTTGCCTCCGGTCTCGGCGTCCGCCTGCCGGGGAACCGTGATGATCTCCGGCTGCCTCGCCTCCGGCTCACCGCTCATGGACGTCCCACCTCAATCCGATTTGGGCCCGTGACTGGGTACAGGCTCATTCAAGAGCAGCCAGAACACGCCGACGACGCGGACCGCCTCGGCGAAGTCGGAGAACTTCACCGGCTTTCGCACATACGCATTGGCGCCGTTGCGATAACTGTCCAGGATGTCCTCTTCCAGTTTGGAGCTGGTCAGGACGACCACCGGGATCATCTGCGTCCGCTCGTCCGCTCGCATCCGGCGCAACACCTCAAGCCCGCCGACCTTCGGGAGATTCAGGTCCAGGAGGATGAGGGCCGGACTCGGCCGGGCGTTGCCGTTGCCGTCGAAGAGGTACGCCAGCACCTCGGCGCCGTCTCGCATCACGACGACCTCGTTGCGGATGTTGCCTTTCCTGAAGGCCCGGAGCGTCAGCGCCTCGTCGTCGGGATTGTCCTCCACCAGCAAGATCGTTTTATCGTTCATGCGTGTCCCTTCCCGCCCAGGGTGAAGTAGAAGGTCGCGCCCGCTCCGATGGCGCTTTCGGCCCAGACCCGGCCGCCGTGAAGTTCCGCGATCTGCCGCGCCGGTGCGGGGGAAGTCGCGGGCCGCATGCAGCCGCTGGAACGGCAGGAACAGCTTGTCCGCATAGGCGGGATCGAAGCCGGCCCCGTTGTCGCGCACATAACAGCACACGGCGGCGTCACCGCTCGGCGCCGTCCCGAACTCGATCGACGCATCGTCCCGGCCGGAGGTGAAATGCCAGGCGTTGCCGAGCAGGTTTTCCAGGACGGTGCGGATAAGCCGGCGGTCCGCCAGGGCCTTGACTGGTTTTTCGATCGCGAAGCGGACGCGCCGACCCGGTTCCCGGCCCTGGATCTCCGCGGCGATCTGGGCCGCCTCCTCGCCGAGATCGACCGTCTGCAGGTGCAGCTCGGCCTGCGAGACGCGCGAATACTGGAGCAGGTAATCGAGCAGGTGCCCCATCTGCTCACTGACGGCGACGATCCGCTCGGCGTGACCCCGGCCTTCCTCGCCGAGAACCTCCCCGTAATCCTCAAGCAGGACCTCGCTGTAACCACTGAGCGCCCGCAACGGCCCCCGCAGGTCGTGGGACACCGAATAGATGAAGCTCGCCAGGGCCTGACGGGAACGTTCAAGTTCTTTCAGCCGAAGCCGGTCAGTTATGTCCCGGATGGCCGCGGCGACGAGGATGCCCTCATCGGTGTCGATCGCGGACAAGGAGATCTCGGCCGGGAACGTGCTGGCATCGCGGCGGCGCCCGGCGAGCGGCATGCCCGCGCCCATCGGCCGGTGTCGCGGGCTAGCGATGTACCCGGCCCGGTGTCCCGGATGCACGGCGCGGGCGGCCTCGGGGACCAGGATCTCGACCGGCTGGCCGATAAGTTCCGCCCGCTGGTAGCCGAACAGCTGCTCGGCCTCGGCATTGACCAGCACGATCCGGCCGTCGGCGGCCATGCATACCATGGCGTCAGGCGCCTGCTCCAGGAGCGCGACGAGGGTGCCCTCGGAGAGGGCGGCCAGCTGTGTCACAATTAGTATCCTAGCAATAACTTAGAGTAATAGCAGGCTGGGCGGGCATGATGGTGCCTGCTTCGCGTTCAGGGTGAAGTAGAAGGTGGCGCCGCAGCCCACGGCGCCTTCGGCCCAGACGCGACCGCCGTGGCGTTCGACGATCCGCCGGACGCTGGCCAGGCCGATTCCGGTGCCGGGAAACTCGGTCACCGCATGGAGCCGCTGGAACGGCTGGAACAGCTTGCCCGCAAAAGCGGGATCGAAGCCGGCCCCGTTGTCACGCACATAGCAGCAGACTCCAGCGTCCTGCGCCGCGGTCGTGCCGAACTCGATGACGGCGCCGTCTCGCCGGCCGGTATATTTCCAGGCGTTTTCGACCAGGTTCTGCACCACGGTGCGGATGAGATCGGGATCCGCGTTGACCCAGACCCCGTCCTGGATGGCGAAGCGGACCAGGCGGCCTGGCTCGGCGGCCTGCAGCTCACCGGCGATGGCGGCGACCTCCGTGCTGAGGTCAACCGGTCCGAGGCTCATGTCCGAACGTGATACCTGGGCCAGCAGCAGCAGGTCATCGATGAGGGCGCTCATCCGCTCGGCGGCCGCCTGAATTCTCTCGATGTACGAGCGGCCGGTTTCGTCGAGACGGTCGCCATAGTCCTCGGTCAGCGCTTCGCCGTACCCGCTCAACGCCCGCAGCGGAGAGCGCAGATCGTGGGCGACCGAATAGGTGAACGCCTCCAGGTTCTCGTTCGCCACCATCAGCTCGGCGGTACGCAGCTCGACCCGCGCCTCGAGCTCCACGTTGAGCGTCTGGATCTGAGCCTGGGCGTCGCTGAGGTCCTCGAGGATGTTGAGGCTCGCCCTGACCGCTTCTTCGGCCCTGAGACGGTCGATGGTCGCGTCCTCGAGGATGTTGAGGACGGCGAGCTGTGTGTCCTTGAGCTTCTGTCCCTCCTCGACGAAGTCCTCGAGGATGTTGAGGGTGGCCCGGGCGTGATCCGCTGGATTCAGTTCATAACCAGGAATCGATCCCGCCGGTTCGACCGCGCCCATCGTCATTCCTCTCTGGGGGCGGCTCGCAGGTCCTCAATCTCCTTCTTGAGCTCGATCATGCGCAGCTCCCGTCCGACGGTGAGCTTCTGGAAGCGTTCGAGCTCGGCAAGCCGGTCGAGTTCCCGTGCCCGCTGTTTCGCTACTTCACTCTCAGCTCGCTTCTGGGCGGTGACGTCGCGGGCGGCGGCGAACACGCCGAGCACCGCGCCGCCCGCGTCCTTGTACACCGAGGCGTTGTAGAGCACCTCGGTCAGGTCGCCGCCGGTATGCCGGATGGTCAGCGGGTAG
>JBEKGC010000642.1:0-4846 GCA_050013055.1 Streptosporangiaceae bacterium | reverse complement strand
CTGGGCACGCAGGGCGCGGGCGACCTCGGCGGTTTCGGTGCCGCGGGTCTTGCGGAAGACCGTCATTAATATCACCCGCCGACCCGGAGCCAGCCAGTAGGTGACCCTGGTCTGCTGGCGCAGCAGGTGGAACCGCAGCTCCCTGACCTTCCCGCCAAGGTGACGGGTATACAGCTCGCCGAGATCGTCGGCTTGCTCAGCGAGCAGGCCGACGAGGAAGTCCACCCGGCCGAAGTCATGATCGGACAGCCCGGCTAGCCAGGACCGGACTTCAGGCTCGACCTCGACTTCGTACAGCCCTGTCATGCATCTGATGCTATATGCATCCGCTGCTATAGCCAAGGTGACGCGGGTATCAGGTGCCGGAAGCCATATAGGCGGCAAGAATGTAGTTGGGGTGACGGTCGAGGTTTTTGCGGGCCCGGTCGTAGCGCATCGTGGTCCGGGGGATCAGCGTGCCGGGCAGCGATCTGGACATCGCGCAAGTCCACTCCACCATCCAGCATAGTCGTCACGTAGTGTGTCTGAGCATATGAGGATGGCGCCCTGGTAATCATCACGCTGGCCTGCCGCGGACGGCGCGTGGCCGCATGCCGGTCCATCCGGGCGCCGCGGGTGTTGACCAGGACCGGGCCGCGCGAACGAGATCCGATCGCTCGGTCGATGGCCCGGCCGACGGCAGACGGCAGCGGGACCAGGACAATCTTGGTGCCCTTGCCGCACACGCGCAGCACTCGGTGGCCGTGTTCCTCGCCGAGGTCGGCGATGTCTGCTCCGGTGGCCTCGAAGATCCGCAAGCCCAGCAAGCCGAGCATGAGACGGTTGAGGGCCGGAACCGGAGGATCTCCTGCATCCACCGGATGTACAGCTCCAGATGCGGACGCTGCGCTGACAGTGGGTCCAGGCCCCGCTCGGCGCACCAGGACAGGTAGCCGCGCAGATCGGATTCGGTGTGCTCGTTAGATCACCGCCTGTAAGCAGCTGCTAGGACTCCATGATGAGTGCGGGGAGCAAGCCTCGTCATACGATCAAGAACTCGCCGACTGCCAGCGGTGAACATCACTCACGCCAGCAGCCAGTCAGGAATTTGTGATTTTGGAGATGACGGCGTACAGGGTAGGCGTCGCCGCGATGGCCGCTCCTCCGGCCAGGGTAGCGAGGGTTATGTACCGGCTGAGGCTGCCGTCCCAGTCGGGGTTGCTGAGTACCTGGGCGTTGACTACCGGGGCAGCCACCAGCAGCACGGCCACGCGCAGGATCAGGCTGGCCCAGAATGGCTGCGGGTCGGAAACCTTCATCAAACGCCTGTGGATGAACCATGCCCAGATGAAGCCGCCGAACGCGGCGACCACGGCCCAGATCACAGGGCGGATAGCGTCGTAGTACTGTACGTGGACGTTCACCTGGACGTTCGCGCCTATCGCTCTTGAGTCGTCAAGGGATGCTGTACCTGAGTAGCCGCCGAACCCGCTGACGAAGTCAAACCGCGGAGCGACCTTCACGAAAACCGTGGCATGAGTCCCTGTATTGTCCACCTGAGCCCAGCTTGCCACCTGATTCGCGGGCAAAGTCTGGCCGTCGCCACGCACTAGGTCACTGATGGCCGTACACAAGATGGTTCCCGGGGTAAGCGTCCCGTTGATGGCCAGCGGCGATGTCTGGCGCTCTACAGGCCCGCCTCCCCTGCCGATGAAGATATTCAAAGTAGCGTTTGTACCCGATGCGTCGCTAACCTTCACCGGGCCTGCTTTTGTAGGGACCGTGCACGCCTGCACTGAGACCGCCTGCCTGGGATTGTCCCTTGGCGCAGCGAACACCGCGAGAGCCGCAGGCTCAGGAGCCCTCCTACGGCGAGAGCGAGCACGATGACGATCGTCGCCGCCCGCTCACGCCACTCATAGGGCCATTGCTGGAGAAGAAATCGTTTCCACCAGGCCGTCTTCTTCTTCTCCTCCTCCTCCTCCGCCGCCGCCGTCTCCTCCTCCTGAGCCGACTGTGCCGGCTGCTGCCCGGACATCAGGTCTTCTTGCCGATCTCGACCCTAAAAGTGCATACGGCGAAAACGCCAGCAACGTCCATGGTCCCCTCCTGGGATGGACGCGGCTCTCCCTGCCGCGAACATCACGATGACGCGCAGCATACCGGTGCGGATGACACGGACCGCGCAATTCGGAAATCTTCAGCTCAATAGTGAAGGATCATCGGTTACCCGTCAACGGAATCATCCGGAGCGCCGTGAGTTTTATCTATTTTGTCCTGTAATACCCGTTTTTGATCTTCATCCCGTACGGCGCGGCTCCCTCTGCCGGTTGTAGGGTGCTGCCCCGGGATGTCATAGTGTGACCACGATCGGGCGGGTCGCTGAGCCGTTATCCGCAGGGTATTCCTGTGGATCGGGTGAAATGTCATGCCCGGTCCGCGATTAGTTAGAGGTGAGTGCGGTAACCGAGAGGGCCGTTTCCACTTCGCGCATAGATAGACGCACGGATGAAGTGCTCATCTCGGCAATGCCGGACGTCTCCCCGGGACCCGGCCACGGGTTCCGGGAGACGCGAGTTCGGTCAGGTGCCGGACGCCATGTAGGCCGCGAGGATGTAGTTGGGGTGGCGGTCCAGGTTCTGGCGGGCCCGGTCGTATCGCATGGTGGTGCGCGGGTCGGCGTGGCGGGCGGCGATCTGGACATCGCGCAGGTCGACGCCAGCATCGAAACTGGTCGTGACAAGTGTGCGCAGCATGTGCGGATGTGCCCTGGCGTCGAGATCATCTGCACGTACAGCCCCCGGCCCGCAGGCCCTCAGGCATCCGGATCCCGCAGAGCGAGCAAGACGGCAGGAGAACCTGACGACGGCCTTTCACCAGGCTGCGGTCTACAGCAAGATCTGATCCCATCATGCCCACCGCGGCACAGTAATGAGTTCTCGACCTCCGCGGCGATGTATAAAGACAGCCCGGCCGACTGTCCGCTGGACTGTAGCCGGGGACCGCTGTGCGGCCGGCGCGTCCTGAGCTCGTGATAACCGCGTGCCGACTCGCCGGTAGGGACGCCCCGCGCTGACCTGCACTCATTAATCCGGTTACGAATATCCGGCCAAGCTGTCGCGCCAATCGATACGGTTCGCATCGTTCCAGCTCGTGGGCGCGGCACCGGTTATTGCCCGCTCCCCTGCGCATCGGTGCCGGCAACGCCCGGGGGGACGACCCGCCCTTGCCCGGTTTCTTCCGGCAGTTCCGCCTTGGCGGCAAGGGCCCCCTCGTCCAGCACGCCGGAGCCCGCCGCCCGCGAGATAACGTCGCCGCCGCGGCCGCGCAGCACCAGCGCAAAGCCGACGGCGATCAGCGCACCGGCGATCGGCCCCGCGATGTACACCCAGTAGCTGGTGAAGTCACCGCTGACCAGGGCGGGGCCGAACGAGCGGGCCGGGTTCATCGAGACGCCGCTGACCGGTGCCGCCCACAGGCCGGCCAGGGCGATATAGCCGCCGACGCCGAGCGCGGCGATCGCGCCGACGTTCTGCGCGGCCGATGCGGTACCGAGGATCACGCTGACCAGGAGCGTGGTGAGCGCGATCTCCATGAGCAGGGCCTGCCAGTTCTTGTACCCGGGACCCGGCAGCGTCGCCCCGAGATGACCGATGTTCCCGAACACCAGGCGGAGAAACAGGCAGGCCAGAGTCGCGCCGACCAGCTGGATGACGATGTAGCCGGGGGCGCGCTTCCACGGGAAGTCCCCGCGCAGCGCGAAGGCCAGCGACACGGCCGGGTTCAGGTGCGCGCCGGAGACCGCGCCCATGAACAAGATGATCGCCGTCACCATCAGGCCCGGGGCGACGACAGCCGCGGCGAGGCTGATCTGCCCCTTCGCGTGCAGGAGCCCGCCGCCCGCGGCGACCAGTACCAGCGCGAAGGTACCCAGCAACTCCGAGAACAGCCGCCGCCATTCCTTGCGCGGGTCGTCGAAGTCCTCACGGTTCCCGAACTCAAGCCAGAGCACGTGGTGCGTGCGCAGGAAGGCCGGCCCCAGCTGTGCTGGGTCCATCTTCTGCGGCGTCGCGTCGCTCACAGCGTCTGCCTCCTGTGCGGTCCGGCGCGCCGCAGACCATCCCCCCAGCTCACAGACACGTTGTCTGCCATGCCCTGGTCCCTCCCGTCAAGCGCACCCAAGATGCTCCGCAATGCAGATCACAAGCCCGCGCGAGCGAGGAGATAGAGGGATGGCCCTTGACAGGCGTCCTCACATGGCCGCGCGCCGTCAGTCCTCAGGCCCAGCAGCCGGGCCTCCGGGTAGCCGGGACCGCCGGGGTTTCCGCTGGCGCCGGCTCGTGGTCCCCGCTGGGTGGATGTCATCATCTCTGCTCGTCCTTATTGCGGGATAAGTTTGCGGCGGCCTGCGTGACGTGCAAGACGCGCCGCACTGGTGCCAGGTTGGCAGGACATGTCGCTGAGCACCTACCGGGTGACACGGCAGTTCCTTAGCCGAGCTTGAGCGGCACGTCCGCGTAGGGGTCGAGCGCGTAGGCGAGGGAGACTCGGTGGTAGCCGTCCGCGATATCTCCCTCTGCTATGAGAACTGGAGATAGCTTCTCCCCGGCCAGCACCTTCTGCAGGTCTCTCAGCACGCCCGGGTCCGACAGCGGCAGCGGGACGCGCTGGGTAGCCCGCAGGATATCGTTGGCGCGGCGTCGGATGACCGGGAGCTTCTGCAGCTTCTCCGACACCTCCTGTGCCCGTTTCTCCCCAAAGCGGATACTGAGGTAGCTGGAGGCAGCGGCATAGTCGTGGTCGGCCACGTCCTTCCTCCACCGCAAATACTGGACGGCTTCTCCGGCAACGGTCATTCGTCCTTGCC
>JBEKGC010000641.1:0-3883 GCA_050013055.1 Streptosporangiaceae bacterium | reverse complement strand
CGTCGCTTCCTCACGGCCCGTCCTGATGAGATTTCTGGTCCGGTCATGGGAATACCGCCGCCCCGATGTCTGGGTGCGTGTGCGCGTTGCCTGTGCGATCTTCAACGTCGTCCTTGGCGTTGCCCTGCTCGCTTCCGTCCGCTGGCTGGGGCCGCTGACCTGGCTGGCGGCGCTGCCGCTAGCGGGGGCGGCGCTGATCTTCTGGACCGTCCACCGCCTGCAGGCCAGCGCCCGGAGCTAGCTTGGCATTCCCGAGGCACCGCGGGTCACAGGAGGCATCCCGATGCACGCACCAGCTGACCACGTCGCTTCCTCGCGGCCCGTCCTGATGAGGCTTCTGGTCAGGTCGTGGGAATACCGCCGCCCCCGTCTGTGGGTGGGTGTGCGCTTGGCTTGTGGCATCTTCAACGTCGTCCTTGGCGTCCTTCTGCTCGCTTCCGTCCGCTGGCTGGGGCCGCTGACCTGGCTGGCGGCGCTGCCGCTAGCGGGGGCGGCGCTGATCTTCTGGACCGTCCACCGCCTACAGCAGGACAGCGTCCGCCGGGTGCATGAGCTGGAACAGTCCCGGGCCCACGTGGTGGAGGACGCGGCGGCGCGGCTGCGCCGGATCGAGCGGGACCTGCACGACGGAGCGCAGGCGCAGATGGTCGCCGTCGCGATGAAGCTGGGCCTGGCCAGGGAAAAGCTCGGCGGCGCGGTTAACGGGACCGTGCCGCCTGACCTGGAGCGGGTCCTGGAGCTGGTCGACGCCGCCCACCGCGGAGCCAAGGAGGCCATCGCCGAGCTCCGCGACCTGGCCCGCGGCATCCACCCGTCGGTGCTTGACCACGGCCTCGGCACCGCGCTCGCCACCCTCGCCGCGCGCAGCGAGGTACCGGTTGAGCTTGTGGTGGACCTACCTGAACGTCCGTCGGCCGCGATCGAGACCATCGCCTACTTCTGCGCGGCCGAGCTGCTGTCCAACGTGGCCAAGCACAGCGGCGCCCGGCATGCCACCCTGACGGCAGTCTGCGTGCCCGGGCTGCTGCGCATTCGGGTCGGCGACGACGGCTCCGGCGGCGCCCTCCTCCAGGCCCGCGGCGGCCTGGCCGGGCTGGCCGAGCGCATCACGACCGTGGATGGCAGGCTGCAGGTTAGCAGCCCGTCCGGAGGTCCCACCGTGGTCACCGTCGAGCTGCCGTCCCACGCCTGACCGAACTGGAGCGCCCGATGCGGATTGTGATCGCCGAGGACTCAGCCGTGGTGCGGGCGGGCCTGGCCGAGATCCTGGCCGACCGCGGCCACGAGGTGGTCGCCGCCGTCGGCAACGCCGAGGACCTGCTAGCCGCCGTGGACGAGCACCAGCCGGACGTCACCGTGGTGGACGTGCGGATGCCGCCCGGTTATACCGATGAGGGCCTGCGCGCCGCGATCGTGATCCGGCGCGACCACCCCGCGACGGGGGTGCTGGTGTTCTCCCAGTACATCGAGACCCGGTATGCGGCCGACCTGCTCGGCGCGGCGTCCGGCGCCGGTGCGGCGGGCGTCGGGTACCTGCTCAAGGACCGGGTCGCCGACGTCAGCGAGTTCGTCGAGGCGCTCAGCCGGGTGGCGGCCGGGGGCACCGCCCTCGATCCGGAGGTCGTAAGGCAACTTCTGGGCGCCAGCCGCCGCGCCGACGGGCTCGGCGCGCTCACGGCGAGGGAGCGCGACGTGCTCGGCCTGATGGCGGAGGGCCGGTCCAACGGCGCGATCGCCGGGATTCTCGTGGTCTCGGAACGTTCCGTGGAGAAACATGTGGGGAACATTTTTAGCAAACTCGGCCTGGCCCCGTCGGAGGCTGACCACCGCCGGGTGCTGGCCGTCCTGCGCTACCTGGAGCCCTGACCAGCGACACCGCCGACGGCGTAACGGCTCCAGGGGGCGCCTGCGTTCACGCGCTGGCGGGTGGCGCTACGGCCAGGGGAGGTGGCTGGCGAGCCGGCGGAGGGTTTCCTGGGCCTGCTCCCAAAGGTCACGCACGAGGTCCGCGGCGGGAGCCGTGGGCGTCAGCGGGTAGGCCTGCCCGGCCCACAGGTTCACGTAGTCGGCCAGGCCAGCCTGGCGGGCAGCCTTCCGCATCGGCGATGTGAGGTGGTGCACCTCGGGGTAGGCCGCCGGAGCGGATGCCGAGTGGGCGCGCAGGAAGCCGTTCTCGATCCCGCGCGCGGTCCGGCCGCTGAACGCCCGGGTGAGCCTCGTCGGGGCGTCATCGTGCAGCGCGGACCGGTGCACGGGTGCGGTCGCCGCCTCCGGGCAGTCCAGGAACGCCGTTCCGAGGGCGGCGGCCCGCGCACCCAGGCACAGCACCGCGGCGATCGCCCTTCCCGTCGCGATGCCGCCGGCCGCCACCACGGGCGTGGCCAGGCGCGCGGTGATGAGCTGCAGCAACGCGATAAGACCGGTCCCCTCGCCGGGGGCGTCGCTCGTCCCGCCCCGGTGCCCGCCCGCCTCATACCCCTGGACGAGGAGCAGGTCCGCGCCTGCCGCCGCCGCGCGGCGTGCCTCCTCCGGGCTGGTGACCGTCACCCAGACTTCAGTTCCCCTGGCGCGCAGCCCGGCCATGACATCCTCGCCCGGGATCCCGAACGTGAACGACACGACATCCGCCGGGGCACCCATCAGGTAACCGATCTTGGCGTCCCAGTCGTCATCGTCGTGCCGCGGCTCGCCCAGCCGCGCGCCGGCGAGCGACACGTCGGACTCGATGTCCGCCGCGAACTGGCGTACCCGGGCCATGTCCCCGGCCGGTCCGGGCACGAACAGGTTCACGCCGAACGGCCGGCCGGTCAGCTCGTCCAGCCGGCGGCGCCGGTCCGCCAGCTCCGCGGCGGACAGGTAGCCGGAGGCCAGGAAGCCCAGCCCGCCCGCGTTGCTCACCGCAGCGGCCAGCTCTGGCGTGGATGGCCCGCCCGCCAGCGGGCCGCAGCGGCCAGCTCTGGCGTGGATGGCCCGCCCGCCAGCGGGGCCAGCACGACCGGGATGTCACAGCTGTCGAGGATCATGCACCCATCCTTCACCAGCAGGACACGAGCGTGCGGCTGGCACGTGACCCGGGCTGATGAAGGCATGACTCGCGTAAGGGATCGTGCGAGGATGCTGAGTCATGCTGCCGCAATGGAAGAACAGTCAGGTGGTCCTGCACGCTGCGCACGGAACCGGCAACTGGATCGGCGCACGACTTGGCTGACCGTCTTGAGGAGGCACGCGCCAAGGTTCGTTATGCCTTGGTATTCCCGGATCAGTATCTCGGCGAGCAAGCGATCCCGCTGCTGAAGGATGGACTCCGGGGCGTCAGGGAACTTGGTGATCGCCGGTGGGAGGCCCGGGGCCAGGCGGCAGCTCGCCATCGTGCACCGCAACAACGGGGACACGCCGGCGGCGATCGCGATGCTTACCGAGTGCCTGTCGATCTTCGGCGAACTGGAAGACCGGCGGGGCATGGCCGTGGTGTTCCGCAACCGCGGCGACGCCCACCGGCCGGCGGGAACCTGGAGGAGGCTGAAGGTGACCTGTCCAGCGCGCTTGAGGCCTTCCAGGCCATCGGCGACCACCGCTGGATCGCCCATTCGGCCCGCCGGGAGGTCTCGCCGAACGATTCGCCCACGCCAGCTGGGCCGCGCGGAGCCCGTTCGCCGATGCCCTGGCGACCACTACGGGCTGGCCGTCGGGCGTCGACCACATGCCCCTTCGTCTTCGAGGCCGTTCATGTTCTCTGGGCGATCGCGGCAGTGAGCCTGGCCCGCTGGTCAGCGGTGAGGTTCTCGATCGGGACACGCTGGCCGTCGATCTCGACCTCGATGTCCTTCACTTTCCCCTTGTCGCGGCGAGACTTAATGAAGCCGAGGAGCTTGCCCGTCAAGTC
>JBEKGC010000640.1:0-3042 GCA_050013055.1 Streptosporangiaceae bacterium | reverse complement strand
GGCTCGATCTACCGGTTCGACGGGCAGGCCAGCGTGTTCTGGGCCGAGTACGGCCCGTGCTACCGCTGCCTGTACCCCGAGCCGCCGCCGCCCGGCATGGTGCCGTCCTGCGCCGAGGGCGGTGTGCTTGGCGTGCTCTGCGCGTCGATCGGGTCGATACAGGTGAACGAGGCGATCAAGGTCATCACCGGGATCGGCGAGCCGCTGGCCGGCCGGCTGATGATCTACGACGCGCTGGAGATGAATTACCACTCGGTCCGGGTGCGCAAGGACCCGGAGTGCGCGGTCTGCGGCAAGAATCCGACGATCACCGAGCTGATCGACTACGAGGCGTTCTGCGGCGCGGTGTCGCAGGAGGCCGCGGAGGCGGCCCAGGGCTCGACGATCAGCGCCAAGGACCTTGCCGCCATGATCGACGCGGGCGAGAACATCTTCCTGGTCGACGTGCGCGAGCCGAACGAGTACGAGATCGTCTCCATCCCCGGCGCCACGCTCATCCCGAAGGGCGAGTTCCTGAACGGCAACGCCCTGGCGCAGCTGCCGCAGGACAAGAAGATCGTGCTGCACTGCAAGAGCGGCGCCCGCAGCGCGGAGGCGCTCGCGGTGGTCAAGAACGCAGGCTTTTCCGACGCCGTGCACGTCGGCGGGGGCGTGCTGGCCTGGGTGAGCCAGGTCGACCCGTCGCTGCCGTCGTACTAGGCCGCGCCGCGCCCCCGCAAGGTTCAGGAGGCCGCCGATGAAGGGCGATCGGGTCGAGATCGTGATCGACTCCGGCGACGGGACCAGGTCTTACGAGGTCACCGCGAGCCGGGCGGGGCGCCGCGTGGAGATCACTAACCGCCGCGGTGTGGTCGAGGTCAGCGAGGTGACAAGGACAGGGACCCCGGTCAGGACCGCACGGTTCATGGCTACCCGGGTGGTGGCCCTGGTGGAGTACCCGGCGGGCTAGCATGCGCAGATGGATGTTCTCGGTCCGGTGGTGCGTCCCTACCCCTGGGGCTCCAGGCAGGCGATCGCGGACTTGCAGGGCCGCCCGGTCCCGTCGCCAGGCCCGGAGGCGGAGCTGTGGATGGGGGCTCATCCGTCCGCGCCCGCGGTCGTGGCCGCCACGACGCTTGATGCCGCCACGACGCTTGATGCCGTCATCGCCGCCGATCCGGAGGGCCAGCTCGGGCCCGGATGCGTGGCCCGGTTCGGTCCCCGGCTGCCGTTCCTGCTGAAGGTGCTGGCGGCCGAGCGGGCGCTGTCGATTCAGGTGCATCCGTCCCGAGCCCAGGCGCAGGCGGGCTTCCGCGCCGAGAACGCCCGTGGCCTGGCCCCCGACGACCCGGCCAGGAATTACACCGACGACTGGCCCAAGCCCGAACTGCTCTACGCGCTGACCCCGTTCGAGGTGCTGGCCGGCCTGCGCACCCCGGCGGACGCGGCGGTGCTGCTGCGCGCCCTGGACGTCGCCCCGCTGGCGCCGCTGGCGGCCCAGCTTGACTCCGCCCAGCTTGACTCCGGCGAGCTAGGTGCCGGCGTGCTTGGCTCCGGCCAGGTGCTGGCCGGCTTGCTCGGAACGATCCTGCGCTGGCCGCCGGCCGGCCGGCCCGCGCTCGTCGCCGACGTGGTGGCCGCCTGCGCGCGGCTAGCGTCGGCGGAAGGTCCCTACTCCGCCGCGGCGGCCGCGGCGGTGCGGATCGCCGCGGACCGGCCCGGTGACCTCGGCGTGGTCGCGTCGCTGCTGATGCGGCATGCGGTGCTCGAGCCCGGCCAGGCCATGTACATGGCGGCCGGCGGCTTGCACGCCTACCTGCGGGGCACCGGGATCGAGCTGCTGGCCAACTCCGACAACGTGGTCCGGGCCGGGCTGACCGGCAAGCACATCGATGTGCCCGAGCTGCTGGCGCTGCTCGACCCGTCGGTGCCCGTGCCGGTGCTGTCCCCGCGCGTGCTCGCCGACGGGATCGCCTGGTTTGACACTCCGGCCCCGGAGTTCCGCCTGTTCCTGGCCGACCTGATGGGCAACACCGTGCGGCTGCCCGGCGCGGGACCGCGGATCGTGCTGTGCACCCGGGGTTCGGCCGTGCTGCGGAGCGAGTCAGGGCAGGTGACCGAGATCGGCCGCGGCGGCTCGTGCTTCGTCTCCGCCGCCGACGGGGCCGTCAGCGGCACAGGCACCGGATATCTGTTTCTGGCCAGCCCCGGATTCCCTTAGACTGGAGTGGTTCTGATCCCGTCGCAGGGAGTGGCGTTGAAGCTCTGAGGTCAGCGATACCGCGCTAAGGCCTGTTCGCCGTGCGCATGACCTCCGGCTTGGCCTGAGCGGCGTGGTGTCGCCCCACGTAAAGGACATTTTTCCTACGTGCCGGGAGCCACCTGCCATGACCGCCATCCGCTGTTCCGATCTCAGTTTCAGCTGGCCGGACGGGGCCTGCGTGCTGTCCGGCCTGACCCTGTCCATCGGCGCGGGCCGGACCGGGCTGATCGGCGTCAACGGCTCGGGCAAGTCGACGTTGCTCAGGCTCATGGCCGGTGAGCTTGGCCCGGACTCGGGCACCGTGTGTATCGCGGGCGACGTCGGGTATCTGCCGCAGGCCATCACGCTGGGGACCAGCCGCACCGTGGCGGACCTGCTCGGGATCACCGCCGCCCGGGAGGCGCTGCACGCCATCGAGGCCGGGCGGGCCGGCGAGGACGCCTTCGCGGTGATCGGGGACGACTGGGACGTCGAGGAGCGGGCCCGGGCCTGGCTGGACCGGCTGGGTCTGGCCGGCCTGGACCCGGATGACCGGGTCGAGCGGCTGTCCGGCGGGGAGACCGTCGGTGTCGCGCTGGCCGCCCTGTTCTTGCGGCGCCCGGACGTGCTGCTGCTCGACGAGCCGACCAACAACCTCGACCTGGACGCGCGCCGGCGGGTCTACGACGCGGTCGCCGCCTGGACCGGCGTGATGGTGATCGTCAGCCATGACCGCGAGCTGCTCGGGCTGGTCGATCAGGTCGCCGACCTGTCCGGCGGGGAGGTCCGGATGTACGGCGGCAACCTGGCGGCCTACGAGC
>JBEKGC010000639.1:0-3067 GCA_050013055.1 Streptosporangiaceae bacterium | reverse complement strand
GCTCCGCCTGCACCTGCAGGGCGGGGAGGTCATCGACAGCAAAGCCGTCGTCATCGCGACCGGCGCCCGCTACCGGGCACTGCCGCTGGAACGCTGGCCTGACTTCGAGGGCGCCGGTATCTTCTACGCGGCCACCGAACTAGAAGCCCGCGGGTGCACGGGCAGCCCGGTCACGGTGGTCGGCGGCGCGAACTCCGCTGGTCAGGCGGCACTGTACCTGGCCGGGCGAGGCAGTGAGGTCTCGCTGGTCGTCCGCGGCCCGGACATCGCGGCCGAGATGTCGGCCTATCTCGTCGACCGGCTGCAAGCCCACCCCCAGGTGACGGTGCGGTGCCGCAGCGAGGTCACCCGGCTAGATGGCGGTGACTTCCTCGAGGAAGTCACCATCACCGACCGGACGGCGGACACCGCCCAAGCCCAGCCGTGCTCGGCCTTGTTCTGCTTCATCGGCGCCGAGCCCGCCACGAGCTGGCTGACCGGGATCGCTGCCGGGGACGATGGTTTCATCCGGACCGACGTCCAGCTGACCGGCAGTGACCTCGGACCGGCCTGGGCCACGCTCGGACGGCGGCCGCTTCCGTTCGAGACCAGCATTCCCGGCGTGTTCGCGGTCGGCGACGTCCACTCCGGCTCGATGAAGCGGGTCGCCGCAGCCACCGGCGAAGGCGCCAGCGCCATCGCCTCGGTACACAAGGCCATCGCCACGCTAGCCTAGCGACCAAGGGACGACCTCCTTCCACGGGGAGATCCTGAAATTCGACACCATCCCGCCTGCCACCCTGCCTTTCCGGCCGGCGGGCCGCCGATCTGGCTTAGCGGCGCGACCCCGGCCGCGCTCGCCCGGACCGGGCAGCTCTACGACGGCTGGCTGCCCTACCCGCCCGACCCCGCCGACTACGAATCCGGTCTGCTGGACATACGGAACGCGGCGGCCCAGGCCGGACGCCCCCCAACTGGCATCGCCCCGCGCTATTCGTGTCCGTGCGAGCACCCACGCCCGGGACGCTCGCGTTCCGGTTGGCTTCGGCCTCGCTGCAGCGCCTGCTCCAGGCGGTTTCCGGGCGGCGGCGCGGATGTCACAGAGCGGCGTGGCCCGTAGCCCGCTGGACCCCGGCCCCAGACGAAGCTGGCGAGGAGCAAGCCGCCTGATGAGGTATGTGGTGACGGGCGGCCAGCGGTGGCTCGTATCGTTGCATCCGTGGTAATCGTTTTCGCCCTGCTCACGGCTCTTTCCAACGCGGTCAGCGTTACTACGCAGCACATTGCCAGTACCGCTGATGCGGGGCGGTCGTCAGGCTGGCGGCTGGTACTCTCCTTGCTCCGCCATCCGCTGTGGCTGTTCGGCGCGGCGGCTCAGGCGGCAGCTTTCGTGTTCCAGGCGCTTGCCCTGCACAACGGCGAGGTTTCGGTCGTGCAGCCGCTGCTGGCCATGGAACTCGTGTTTGCGCTCGTGCTTCGCCGGTTCTGGATCCACCAGTCAGTTCTCCTTGTCACGTGGGGCGGCGCGGCTTTGGCCTGCCTGGGTCTGGCCCTGTTCATCGTGGAGGGAGAGCCCCGGGGCGGCCAGCCGGCGCCGGGGAGTCAGCACTGGATCGCGGCCATCGTGACCTGCCTCGCCGCGGTCGGCATCCTGACGGCGCTGGCCCAGCGCGGATCGCCGGGTCGGCGCAGTGCTCTTTTCGCGTCGGCGGCCGCCATCATGTGGGCGCTCGTAGCGGCGTTCATTAAATCCGCGACGGACACGCTTACCCAGTTCGGTATCGGCGGGATGTTTCTGCACTGGCCGGTATACGCTCTGGCCGCCGGCGGCGTGGTCGGCATCTTTCTCGAGCAATCGGCGCTGCACACCGGGCCGCTGCGGGTCTCCCAGCCGCTTATGGTGATCATCGATCCGATCGTCAGTATCGCGCTGAGCGTGTGGCTGTTCGGCGAGCGCTTCATACCCAACGCCGTGATGCTGGCCGTGGCGGCGGCTGGCTTCACCGTGATGTGTGCCGGGGTCGTCCTTCTGACGCAGACCGCACCAGCGACGATGCAGCCTGATGTCCGTCGTGACGGCTGACCCGAAGCGAGAACGGCTGCGTGCTGTTCGCCCGGTACCATCACCTGCGGACGGCGGACATGGGCGGCCGGGGAGTGATCCAGGAGTTCTTCTTCATCGGCGCTTACCCCACTGGCCGCGATGATGCCTGCCGCTGGAGCGCCGAGTCGAGATCGTCAAGGCGGAGGTCGCCGAACTCGTCGGCTGGGGGTGGGCGCGGAGCAACTCTGCTCGGCCGCCTCGTCGGAGCTACTGCCCGGGTGTGACGCCCCACTGGGCTGCCAGCTCCTCCACCCAGGTGGTGGCGGCGGCCGGATGGGCTGGTGGCGTTGCCACCACGACCAACTCGGTCACGCCGGTTCCGGCGAGTTCGGGGAGTATGCCGGGGCTGGCATCGGCCAGCGCCACGGCCACGCTCAGCTCGCGCAGGCTACGGCCGTGCCGCTTGCACTGCCCGGCCAGTGCCGCAACCCGCTCGGCGACCGCTTTCACAGGAAGGTTGAAGCCGTACCAGCCATCCCCGAAGGCCGCCACGCGCGCAAGTGACGCATCGCTGTTGCCCCCGATCACGACCGGGATACGTCGGCTGCGCACCGGCTTGGGGTTGACCCTTACTGATTCGAACCGGGTGAACTCGCCGCTGAATGAGGCGACGTCATCGGCCCATAGCGTGCGCATAGCAGCGACGTACTCCGCCGTGCGCCGGCCGCGCCGTGCGAACGGAACGCCGAGCGCGGCGAACTCTTCGGCCGACCAGCCAATACCTACGCCCAGCGTGAGCCGCCCCCCGGACAGCACGTCTAGCGTCGCGGCTTGCTTGGCTGACACCACCGGGTTGTGCTCAGGGAGCAGCAGCACGCCCGTCGCCAGCCCGATCGTCGTGGTGACGGCAGCGATAAAGCTCAGGCCGAGCAGCGGATCCAGCCAGTCGGCCGCGGCAGGAACAGCAATCCGGCCGTCAGCCGAGTACGGGTAGCGTGACCTGGGCTGGTCCACCAGCACCACATGCTCCCCTGACCACAAGGT
>JBEKGC010000638.1:0-4695 GCA_050013055.1 Streptosporangiaceae bacterium | reverse complement strand
GAGTACGGCGGGAAGTTGTAGTTGTGCATGTAGCGCTTGGTGCGATCGGGGTTGAGCGTGTCGATCATCTGCTCCATCCGGAGCATGTTCAGCGTGGTCACGCCCAGGATCTGGGTCTCGCCCCGCTCGAACAGGGCCGATCCGTGCACCCGGGGCAGCACGTGCGTCTGGGCGGACAACGGCCGGATGTCGGTCAGGCCGCGGCCGTCGATGCGCAGGCCCTCGGAGATGATCCGCTCCCGGACCAGCTTCTTGGTCACCGACCGGAACGCGGCGCTGATTTCCTTCTCCCGGCCTTCGAACGAGGTGGCCAGCTTCTCCTTGGCCAGCGCCTTGACCCGGTCCGTCTCGGCCTCGCGCTCGTGCTTGCCGGCGATCGTGAGCACCTGCGCGAGCTCGCCCGAGACCTCACGGGCGACCGCCTCGTACACGTCCTCGCCGTAGTCGACGAACACCGGGTACTCGGCCGACGCGCGGCTGCCCACCTCGCTGGCCAGCCGCTGCTGCGCCTCGATCAGCACCCGGAGGAACGGCTTGGCCGCCTCCAGGCCTTCCGCCACCGTGTCCTCGGTCGGCGCCACCGCGCCGCTGTCGGGGTCGGCGATCAGCTTGAGCGTCTCCGGGGTGGACTCGGCCTCGACCATCATGATGGCCACTTCGCCGTCCTCGAGCATCCGGCCCGCCACCACCATGTCGAAGGTGGCCTGACCCAGCTGCTCATGGGTGGGGAACCCGACCCACTGGCCCTTGATCAGCGCGACCCGCACCCCGCCGATGGGGCCGGAGAACGGCAGGCCCGCCAGCTGCGTGGACATGGAGGCGGCGTTGATCGCCACCACGTCGTACAGGTGCTGCGGGTCGAGCGCGAGAATGGTCTCGACGATCTGGATCTCGTTGCGCAGGCCCTTGACGAACGACGGGCGCAGCGGCCGGTCGATCAGCCGGCAGGTGAGGATCGCGTCCTCGGACGGACGGCCTTCGCGGCGGAAGAACGAACCGGGAATCCGGCCCACCGCATACATCCGCTCTTCCACGTCCACGGTGAGCGGGAAGAAGTCCAGGTTGTCTTTCGGCTGCTTGGATGCCGTGGTGGCGGAAAGCACCACGGTCTCGCCGTCCAGGGTTACCAGGGCGGAACCGGCGGCCTGACGGGCCAGCCGGCCCGTCTCGAACCTGATGGTATGAACGCCGAATTCGCCGTTATCGATGACGGCTTCGGCACTTTGAGCACCCTCCACGGGTGAGACCTCCTTGCGGTAGATCCCGCACCCACCCGCCGCCTTGCCGCTTGTGGCCTGGCTCGCCTGCAATGCTCGCCTCGGCAATGCTTGCCTTAGCAGCGCCTACCTATGCATGGCAGCCGGCCGGTCTTCGATCGAAGTCCTCGGGTTATCCGGGGTGGCTGGGAATGAGAGCCACGCCCGACCCGGGGACCACTACCGAGGACCGGCCCTTGAGCGCTCGGGGCCGGGGGCTACGGGATGTCAGTTGTCGTTGTTCAGTTATTGCTGGCCAGAAGCCCGGGCGCTAGCGGCGGATGCCGAGGCGCGCGATGACCTCGCGGTACCGGTTGATGTCCCTCTTGGCCAGGTACTTCAGCAGCCTGCGCCGACGGCTACGCCTGGTCAGCAGCGCGACCTGGACCTCCGGCGAACCGGTGTCACCCTCACTGGTCGCATACTCCGCCAGGATCTCCTTCTTGACGGCGGTGTCGAGCGGCACGTGACTCCTTAGGATTGACACGAAACGGGGTCACGAGCTGGTTCCCCGCTTAAAGGCAGTGGGTGAAGCCGCCGCATGAGGGTGCAGCAGGCTTCGGCCTGTCCAGGCTAGTTGCCGGACAGCGTTTCACATTACCACGGAGCGTCGGCCGGTGGCGCCGCGTGCGTCAACCGCCGGACAGACGCCGGCGCCGTCCCGCTGACCTCCACGGTTGAGGCGTCACGGGCGGCGTTCCTAGACTGTGCAAATGCCCGATCTGCGCGCTGCGCTGCTGCCCACCTGGTCTGTGCCGGCCGCGATGCGGGCCGCACGCGCGGTCGTGGTGATTCCCTCCCTGTTCGCCCTGGCCTACGAGGGCTTCGGGAACCTGCAGCTGGCGCTGTTCGCCGCGTTCGGCGGGTTCGCCAGCTTGATCTTCGCTGCGTTCGGGGGGACCTGGCGGGACAAGCTCATCGCGCACCTCGGGCTGGCCGTGACCGGCAGCGTCGGGCTGATCATCGGCACCGCGGTCAGTCCGGTCAAGTGGCTGGCCGTGCTGGTCACGATCCCGGTGGCGTTCGGCATCTTCTTCGCCGGGGTGGCGGGACCCAACGCCGCCTCCGGCGTGGCCGGCGCGCTGCTCGGGTACGTGCTGCCGGTGGCCACGCCCGGCACCATCGCCATGATCCCTGACCGGCTGGCGGGCTGGTGGCTGGCCTGTGCCGTCTCCACGGCGGCCGTCCTGGCGTTCTCGCCGCCCTCGCCGGGAGACCGGCTGCGCGCGGCGGCGGCCGGCTCGGCCCGGGCGCTGGCCGGTCAGCTGGAAGGAGCCGTACGCGGCACCGCCACGGCGGCAGGCACCGGCCGCTGCCAGGCCGCCAAGCACGAGCTGATGAACGCGTTCGCCAGCACGCCCTTCCGGCCCACCGGCCTGGCCACGGCCGACCAGGCGCTGGCCAGCGTGGTCCAGCTGCTCGAATGGTGCACCGCGTTGCTGGCCGACGCCACCGACGGGCACCCGAACCTGGACCGGGCCGACCAGTGCGACCGCGACCTGCTCGCGCTGACCGCCGCGGTGCTCCGCGGCGTCGGCGACCTGCTGGCGGCCGCCGACGGGGACGAGTCGGTCCCGCTGCCCGACGCGGGCGCGATGGACCGGCAGCGCGCGGCCTGCGCCGTCTACCACAGGTCCGCGCCGCCGGACCGGGACTACGACTCGGTGGAGATCATCGCCCGGCACGCGTTTCACGCCCAGGCGATCTCCATCGCGGTCCGCTCCCTCATGGCGGACACCCTGGTCGCCACCAGGCGCGCCGATCCTGAGACGATCGCCGCCCGGCGCCGCGGCTGGTACGGGGCGCAGCCCGAGGGCACGATGGCCGAGCGGCGGGTGGCCGCCCTGTCCGGCGCCATCGGGGTCCTGGCCAGGCACGCCAGCGTCCGTTCCGTATGGTTCTTGAATAGCCTGCGCGGGTCGCTGGCGCTGGCCGCCGCGGTTCTGGTGGCGGACGTGTCCGGGGTGCAGCACGGCTTCTGGGTCGTGCTCGGCACCTTGTCCGTGCTGCGCACCAACGCGGCCTCCACCGAGTCCACCGCGCTGCGCGCGCTCGGCGGCACCGTGATCGGCTTCGCGGCCGGCGCCCTGCTGCTGCTCGGCATCGGGACAAGCACCCCGGCGCTGTGGGTGGCGCTGCCCGTGGCCCTGGCCGTGGCCGCCTACGCGCCCGGCACGTTGCCTTTCGCCTTCGGCCAGGCGGCGTTCACCGTGGTGGTGGTCGTCCTGTTCAACTTGCTCGTCCCTGTCGGCTGGAAGGTCGGGCTGCTGCGCATCCAGGACGTGGCGCTCGGCTGCGGAGTCAGCCTGGTGGTCGGGGTGCTGTTCTGGCCGCGCGGGGCGAGCTCGGTGGTCGGCGACGATCTCGCCGACGCGTTCCGGCGCGGCGCCGCCTACCTGACCCAGGCGGTGGACTGGGCCCTCGGCTCACGGGCCGCCCCGCCGGACGCGGGCGCCGCGGCGGTCACGGCCGGCATCCGGCTGGACGAGGCGCTCCGCGGCTTCCTGGCCGAGCAGGGCGCCAAGCGGCTGTCCAAAGAGGACCTGTGGATGCTGGTGATGGCCACCATGCGGCTCAGGCTGACCGCCTACTCGCTGTCAGGGCTGCAGCCACCCGATGCCCTCCGGCCCGGCCGGCCGCTGGGCACGGTGCCCGGCCGGCAGCTGGGCGCGGCTTACGGCCGGCAGCTGGGCGCGGCTTACGTGCGGACGGCGCTGACCCAGGCCACGGCCGATCTCAGCGGCTTCTACGAGCGGATCGCGGTGCTGGTCGGGCGGCCGGCTGCCCGTCAGGTGCTGCTGCCGGTCAGCGTCCCCGTGTTCGTCGACTTGGACGGGGACCACGCGGACGAAGCGGAGGACACTGGCGTCAGGATCTTGATGACTGGTTCTGGCGGGTCTGACAGGGCTGGCGTGATTGGCGGGATTGGCGGGATTGGCGGGGTTGGTGGCTCTAGTGTGGTTGAAGGGGCGGGAGCGGCGGAGGGGGTTGAGGTGGTGCGGGTGATCACGGCTCCGCATCATCCGCATCTGCTGTGGGTGCAGGAGCATCTGCAGCATCTCAGCTCGCACGCGGCCGCCATCACCGACCCGGCGGGGCACGTGGCCGAGCAGCGGCGGCTGCCCTGGTGGCGTTAGGCCCTAGGGCGTGTCAGGCCTTGGGGCGTGTCAGGCCTGGCTGCGACGGCTTGCATGCGGCACGCAGGCTGGATCGTTCGGCAGAATTAATGAGCTGCCCTGGTTTCCGTGTGGCGGGACAGCATCTGTGTGCTAGCGGTCCGGGCGGCCCGAGGGGAAAGACTGTGAAGTGGTGGATCCGGGCTCCGTGGCGGATCCGGTACATCCCACCCACCACAGGTGCTGGCCCAGTGCCATAGGCCGGCTGTGAGCACCGGCTCGCGGGACGGCTCACGATCCACGCAACGGTCAGGCTCTGAGGG
>JBEKGC010000637.1:0-6172 GCA_050013055.1 Streptosporangiaceae bacterium | reverse complement strand
GCGGTGCGATTCGGCCTCAGGGTAAACGAAGGCTTAGTGTTCAAAAATGAGCCTCTGACCTGCACTTCTAAGATGGAGCGGGTGACGGGAATCGAACCCGCACTATCAGCTTGGGAAGCTGATGTTCTGCCATTGAACTACACCCGCGCGTCCGAGCACCCCGCCTCACGCGTCATCACGTTAACCCGGCTTGTGCTGTGTTCGCTCAGACATCGTACCGGACCGGATAGGTTTCCAGGGTGCTCCTCTCTGATCGCGACATCAAGGCTGAGGTCGAGTCCGGCCGGGTCAAGCTCGACCCGTACGCGCCCGAACTGATCCAGCCGTCCAGCATCGACGTCCGGCTGGACCGGTACTTCCGGGTTTTCGAAAATCACCGCTATCCGCACATCGACCCAGCGGTAGAGCAGCCCGACCTGAAGGCAAGAGTTCCCTGGGCAGGCTGGGCCTGCTCACGCACTCGACGGCGGGCTGGATCGACCCTGGCTTTACCGGGCACGTGACGCTGGAGCTTTCCAACGTGGCGACGCTGCCGATCAAACTGTGGCCCGGCATGAAGATAGGGCAACTGTGCCTATTTCGCACCAGTTCCCCGGCCGAGCACCCGTACGGCTCGCCCGTGTATGGCTCCAGATATCAGGATCAGCGCGGACCTACTCCGTCGCGTTCCTACCTGAATTTCTACCGCACCAAGGTGTAAGACCTTCGGGCGCTAGCCTGAAGCGGCGAGGCCGATCGGCTTTCACGTTTCCCTGGCAAGGTTGGCGCAGCAGCCGTCGGCCTTCGCCGCACGGTATTAATCGAAAAAATGTTCGCTCTTGACAGCGCCGATAAAAGCTTGCCACGACTGCGGCGGGTAACGCAGCCAGGCGCCGCCAGGGTTCTTGGAATCCCGGACGGCTATCTGCCCGTTCACGGGCGCCGCCACCTCCACGCAGGCTCCATTGCCTGCGCTGCGTCTGGAAGTGCGCCACTGCAGATCGCGAACTTCCAGGCTGGTTAGAGACATATAACTCCTTTCATCCGGCGCAAAATATGGGAAAAATGGTACGTGCCGGCCGCTCGCGTAGTTCATTACGGAGACGGCCGGCCAGCTAGGTTGTGAAAGTTTCGCTATAAAGCTGCCTTTAAAGCTTCTTTATAGGTTCGGCGAAGTTTTGCTATCAAATCGACGCTGTCTTTTGGATTCAGCGCGATTTTTTGCAATTGATCGAAGATCTTATAATATCTGTCGAGATCTTCGGACCGTTCCAGGTAGGTAGACCCTATCAACCCCTCGACGAACACCACACCGGGCGTCGGGTCCGGCAGTTCCAAGATGGTGAAATTGCTCTCTACCGCGGGATGCGCGCCCACCTCGTACGGGAGAACCTGCACGACGACGTTCGGCGAGGCCGACAGCTCAAGGATCCTGGCCAGCTGGACGGCCATCACGCCGGGGCCGCCGACCTGCCGGTGCAGCGCTGCCTCGTCGAGCACCGCGGTGAAACGGGACGGGCTGTCGCGAGTGAGGATGCGCTGCCTGGTCAGCTTCGCTTCGATCTGCATCTCGATCTGGTCGGGCTCGAGCCGGGGCATCGCGCCCTCATGGCCCGCCCGGGCGTAGTCGGCCGTTTGCAGCAGGCCGTGAACGACCGACGACTGGAAGGCGGAGATGACCACGGCGTCCGCTTCCAGGCCGGCATAAGTCGCATAGGCCAGGTCGTAAGACTGCCACCAGGCCTGCTGCTTGCCCTCCTTGGCCAGGTTCATCATCCGGTCGCGCTCGGCTCCGTCGGTCACGCCGTAGAGGTTGCACAGGTCGCGGATGTCCCGGGGGGTGGCGGCGCCGTGGCCGGTCTCCATCCGGCTGACCTTGCTCGGGGAGCACAGCAGGCTCGCGGCTACCTGCTCTGCCGTCAGGCCTTTTTCGTTACGGAGCACGCGCAGCCTGGCGCCCAGTTCGCGGCGGCGGACGGTCGGGCTGCGCACTTCTGCCACGAAGGCCCTCTTTCCTCAGGACTCCGGCGCGATAGCCCACGAGCCAGGATGGGCCATCCCAACCCTTGGGACTATGCCGACGATACATGCATAATGCAACATTATTTTGGCACTTGCCAAGATGCATTGCCAGATGCACCATGAAATCAGGAGGCATCCTCAAAGCGACCCGCCGACAACGGGGTCGAGCGGTGACCCGGGGGGTTACCGACGGCAGATCGCGTGCCGCCAATGGCCTGCGCGGAGCGACCGACGTCGCCCGGCGAGGACCTGGCCGCGCGCGTGAGAGGAGGCACTGCCATTTCCGACAGCCCGCGAAGGCCGCATCCGCTTCCCTTGTGCCGAAGCGTACAGGCCGGGGCTCAACATCCGCGGCGACAACCGCAACGATCCGGGATCCCCGCCGTCACCCGCTGCGCTATACCCCGGACACACTGCTGGGTCGGTGCTGCAACACCGACCCAGCCAGACACCACCCGCGCTCAGGACCGAGCAAGAAGGGCAAGTGACGTTATCAACGTTATCAACGTCACCTCCAATGACAACCCCCCGTGGCCGCCGGACCATCCAGCGGGACGGCGCCTGGCCGTCGCGAGTGTGCTCAGCTGGCTGGCCTTCATCCCCAGGCGCCTGGGCGACCACCTCTTCACGAGCAACGACAACGAGGCGTACTGGCACGGCTGGCAGCTCACCAAGACGCACGGGGGTCTGGGGCGGCGTTACCGTGACCCGCTCTTCGACACCGTCGCCGAGTGCCCGGCATGTCAGGGAGCGGGGGGCTGCGCGGGCACAGCCTGCGCCCGGTGCCTGGCCACCGGGCGAGTCACCCTCGGCGAGGTGAGCTAGCCGAGGAGCCTGCCTGGTACGCCGGGCTGGGACAGCACGGTCCGCTCGGGTGAAAATCTTTGGACCGAACGAACCTGGTGTGCTCGCTCTAGCCGCCCGCAGGAGCATCGGGCCGGCTAGAGCCGGTCACCTGCGTCGGCCGCTCCTTCGCCGGGGTGCGCTTCGGTACCGGATGTCGCCGCGCCTGCTGCGGCGTCACCGACCGGGGCGCTGCCCGCGTCGTCGGCGATCGCCGCGCCGGACGGCGCCATCGCGCGGACCAGAGCTCTTCTTGGCCGCGACGGCGTCACCCAGCATGACCAGGCAGTAGGGGCAGGCGGTGGAGATGGTGTCGGGGTCCAGGGACAGGGCCTCGTCGATCCGCTCGGTGTTGATCCGCTTGCCGATCCGTTCCTCCATCCACATCCGGGCGCCGCCCGCGCCGCAGCAGAACCCGCGCTCCTTGCACCGGTGCATCTCTACCGCCTCGACGCCAGGCACGTGCTCCAGGATCTCCCGCGGCGCCGTGTACACCTTGTTATGCCGGCCCAGGAAGCACGGGTCGTGGTAGGTGACCTTCTCAGCCGCCGGGACCGGGACAGGGGCGGGGGAAGCGGCTCCCGCGGTGGCCGCCGCGGCGGCGGGGGTCAGCTTGCCCTGCTCGACCAGCCGGGCCAGCAGCTGGGTGTGGTGGATGACCTCGTAGTTCCCGCCGAGCTGCGGGTACTCATTCGCGATCGTGTTGAAGCAGTGCGGGCACGACGCCACGATCGTCTTCGGCGCGGCCTCGTTCAGCGTCTCGATGTTCTGCTGAGCCAGCATCGAATAGACGAACTCGTTGCCGATCCGCCGGGCCGGGTCGCCGGTGCACGTCTCACCCGGGCCGAGCACCGCGAACGTCACCCCGGCCGTGTGCAGCAGCGTCGCGATCGCCTTCGTGGTCTTACGGGCCCGGTCCTCAAGCGCGCCCGCGCATCCGACCCAGAACAGGTAGTCGATATCCGGGTCGATCTTGCCGTCGGCCACCGGGACCTCGAAGTCAAGCTCCCCGATCCAGTCGCCGCGCCGGTTCGCGCCCATCCCCCACGGGTCGCCCTTGTTCTCCAGGTTCTTCAGCATCCCGGCGGCCTCGACCGGGAACGCGGACTCGATCAGCACCTGGTGGCGGCGCATCCCGTCGATGTGGTCGATGTGCTCGATGTCGACCGGGCACTCCTCCACGCACGCCCCGCAGTTCGTGCACGACCACAGCACGTCCGGGTCGATGACGCCGTTGTCCTCCTTGGTGCCGACCAGCGGCCTGGCCGCTTCGGCCTTGACCGCGTCCGGGAGGGCGTCGCGTTCGGCGTCGGAGGACGCGAGCAGGTACGGGGCCTTGGCGAAGGCGTGATCGCGCAGGTCCAGGATGACCTGCTTGGGCGAAAGCGGCTTGCCGGTGGCCCAGGCCGGGCACTGGGACTGGCACCGGCCGCACTCGGTGCAGGTGCCCATGTCCAGCAGGCCCTTCCAGGTGAAGTCCTCGATCTTGCCCAGCCCGAAGGTGTCGGTGTCCGGGTCGGCTTCCTCGAAGTCAAGCACCTTGCCGTTGCTGCGCATCGGCTCAAGCGCGCCCAGCGCGTCGGGCTTGCGGCCGAACAGCACGTTGAGCGGAGCCAGCGCGATGTGCAGGTGCTTGGAGTACACCACGATCACCGCGAAGGCCATCACCACGGCGATCTGGCCGAGCAGGAACACCACCTCGAGCACGCTGTTGACGCCAGAGCCGAGGGGGTGCAGCCAGTGGCCGACCTGCTGGGAGGCGAACGCGCCGTGGTGGTAGGGGAACACGCCGGTGTCGATCTGCGCGCCGCGGTACAGCAGCAAGGTGGCGATGACGGCGAAGATCATGCCGAGCACGACCCAGGCGGCCCCGGTGTGCGAGCCGAGGAAGCGGGAAGCGCGGCCGCGCTTGGCCGGGGAGTTACGGATCCTGATGACCGTGAACGTGATGATCCCGGCCAGCACCCCGACGGCGAACAGGTCCTCGATGAACCCGACGAAGGCCCAGTGCCCGATGCCGGGAATCGCGAACGTGCGGGAGAACAGATCCCCGTACGCCTCGATGATCGTCAGGATCAGCACGATGAAGCCCCAGAACGTGGCCGCGTGCGCCGCGCCTGGCACCGACCACTTGAGCAGCTTGCGCTGGCCGATCACCTCGGCTGCCTGCGACTCCAGGTCCCGGCCGGGATGCTCGCGGACCGCCGCCACTCGCTCGGGGGCGGGCTGCCCGGTGAGCGCGAGCCGCTTCAGCCACCACACCCGCCGTCCCGCGATCCCCAGCGCGACCACGGTCAGGACCAGGCCAACGGTCATCCGCACGACCACGCGAACCTCCTCTATATCCGGAGCTCAAGCGTAGCCGCGTAAGCAGGCCGGATATTGGTCACCCTGCGTCCGAAGTTTCCGGGTCGCGCGGGAATGCCAGACGGCCCAGACAAGTTGAGCCTAAGTGACTCAAGTCATTTGACGGCGGGGACCCGCACTGGCAAGCTTGAGCCCGGACTACTCAACTTCACACACACAAGGATTGCTCATGGCACGTGCGGTAGGGATTGACCTGGGGACGACCAACTCATGCGTCGCCATTCTCGAGGGCGGCGAGCCTACGGTCATCGCCAACGCCGAGGGCTCACGGACGACCCCCTCGGTCGTGGCCTTCGCCAAGAACGCCGAGGTACTCGTCGGCGAGGTCGCCAAGCGGCAGGCCGTCACCAACGTGGACCGGACCATCCGTTCGGTCAAGCGGCACATGGGGACCGACTGGTCCGTCAACATCGACGGCAAGAAGTTCACTCCCCAGCAGATCAGCGCGTTCGTGCTGCAGAAGCTGAAGAGGGACGCGGAGGCCTACCTCGGTGAGACGATCACCGACGCGGTGATCACCGTGCCGGCGTACTTCAGCGACCACCAGCGGCAGGCCACCAAGGAGGCCGGGCAGATCGCCGGCCTGACCGTGCTCCGCATCATCAACGAGCCCACCGCAGCGGCGCTCGCCTATCACCTGGACAAGGAGACCGAGGCCACCATCCTCGTCTTCGACCTGGGCGGCGGCACCTTCGACGTATCCCTGCTCGAGGTCGGCGAGGGCGTGGTGGAGGTCAAGTCCACCAGCGGCGACAACCACCTCGGCGGTGACGACTGGGACCAGCGGATCGTCGACTGGCTGGTCAAGGACTTCAAGAACGGCTACGGCATCGACCTGGCCAAGGACAAGATGGCGCTGCAGCGGCTGCGTGAGGCCGCGGAGAAGGCCAAGATCGAGCTGTCGCAGTCGATGGAGTCGCAGATCAACCTGCCCTACATCTCCCACTCCGCGGACGGCCCG
>JBEKGC010000636.1:0-3100 GCA_050013055.1 Streptosporangiaceae bacterium | reverse complement strand
GGGCCCGGCTCGAAGGGGACGCGAACGTGCCGCCGTTCAAGTACTTCGACAAGGGCAGCATGGCCACCATCGGGTACCGGGGGGCCGTGGCAGACGCGTTCGGCATCCGGTTCACCGGTTCCATGGGGTACCTGATGTGGGGTTTCATCCACGTGCTCTACCTGATCGGCTGGGGCAACCGGCTCAGTACCCTGCTCGTGTGGCAGCGGTCGCTGGTGTTCACCAAGAACTACCCGCAGCGGATTATCACCTCCGAGCAGGCGGGGGCCGGGCCCAGGTCGAAGTAGTTAGGTATCGCGATGCACGCAATGCAGGTGCTGGCTGCCGCGGCCGGGGGTACTGGGGTCCAGGTGGTTCCCGCGCGTGCACAGATGGCGACCACGCTCGGGTTTCATATCATTCTGGCGTGTTTCGGGATCGCGTTCCCGACGATCGTCTTGGTGGCTGAGTACCGCGGCCTTCGTCGTTCCGATGACGTGGCGATGCTGCTCGCGCGGAGATGGTCGCAGGTCCTCGGCGTGCTGGTCGCCGTCGGTGCCGTCACCGGAACCGTCCTGTCGTTCGAGATGGGGCTGCTGTGGCCAGGGCTCATGCGCACCTATGGCGCGGTGCTCGGCGTGCCGTTCGGCTTCGAGGGGATCTTCTTCTTCCTGGAGGCGATCTTCACGGGCATCTACCTGTACGGATGGCAGCGCCTGCCGGGCTGGATGCACTTCTACACGGGGATCCCGATCGCCATCACCGGCCTCGGCGGCGCGGTCGCGGTGATGGCGGCGAACTCCTGGATGAACTCACCCGGCGGCTTCACGCTCAGCCACGGGAAGATCGTGAACGTCGATCCGTGGCAGGTGTTCTTCAACCGGGCGTCGCTGTATGAGACCCCGCACATGATCCTGGCGGCCTACATGGTGGTCGGCTTCATGGTCGCGGCGGTGTACGCGGCCGGGATCCTGCGCGGGCACCGCGACCGGTACCACCGGCTCGGTTTCGGGATCCCGTTCACGATCAGCGCGATCCTGACCCCGGTCCAGATCGTCGTCGGGGACACGGCCGCCCGGGCCATCGCGGCTCAGCAGCCGGTCAAGTTCGCCGCGATCGAGTACGTTACCCGCACCGGCCGCGACGTCCCGGAGTACCTCGGCGGGTTTTACGTGAACGGGAAGGTGTACTTCGGGCTGCGGATCCCGTACGCCGACTCGCTGCTGGTCGGGTTCAAGCCCTCCACCAAGGTCACCGGGCTGAACTCGGTCGCTCCGGCCTTCCGGCCGCCCGCGATCACGCTGATCCACCTGTCCTTCGACGCCATGATCGGGCTGGCGTTCCTGCTGCTGCTGGCGGGACTGTGGGCGCTGTGGGTGTGGTGGCGGCGCCGCGGCCTGCCCCGGCAGGCGTGGTTCTGGCGGCTTGGGATAGCCTGCGGCCCGGCCGCGCTGGTGGCGATGGAATGCGGCTGGATCGTGACCGAGGTCGGGCGCCAGCCGTGGGTCGTTTATAACCTCATGACCACGTCGCAGGCGGCGACGACCAACGGCGGGGTCATCGACAGCCTGACCGCCGTGATCATCCTGTACGCCGTGCTCGGGGTGGCCACCCTGGTCATCTTGCGGATGCTGGCGCGCCGCTGGCGACGCGGCCCGCAAGCCGAACCTAAGGCGGGCGTCCCGTACGGGCCGCCGGCTCAGCGTCGTGCGCCCACCGGCCGGGAGCCGGCATGATCGTCGATGTGGTCGGGGGGATCTTGCTGGCCGGCCTGACCCTGTACGCCGCCCTGGGCGGAGCGGACTTCGGCGGCGGCCTGTGGGACCTGCTGGCCGGCGGGGCCCGGCGCGGCCGGGCTCCCCGCCAGCTGATCGACGACACGATCACGCCGGTCTGGGAGGCCAACCACGTCTGGCTCATCTTCATCCTGGTGATTTTCTGGACCGCCTTCCCGTCGGCCTTCGCGGCCGTCATGACCGCGGCGGCCTTGCCACTGTGGCTGGCCGCCTTCGGGATCGTGCTGCGGGGATCGGGCTTCGCCTTCCGCAAGGAGGTGGAGGCGCTGCACTGGCAGCGCCTGTTCGGCGCGGCCTTCGCCTTCTCCTCGCTCATCGTCCCGTTCTTCATGGGCACCGTGATCGGCGCGATCGCCTCAGGCCGGGTGGCAGCCGACGCCGCGCACACTGACCCGGCGGTGTGGACCGGACCCACCTCACTGCTCATCGGGGCGTTGTCCGTCGCGGTCTGCGCCTACCTCGCGGCGGTGTTTCTCACCCGGGAGGCCAGCCGCCGTGAAGATCATCGCCTCAGGCGGTACTTCGCCCTGCGGGCCGGCGCGGCCGGCGTCATCTCAGGTGCGCTCGCGCTAGCGACTCTGCTGGAGATCCACAGCTCGAACCCGGCCCTGTTGCACGGACTCACGCACCGAGCCCTGCCGCTCGTTATCGTCTCGGCGGCTTGCGGGCTCGCCGTCATCGCTTTCCTGGCCACCGGGCGCTCGCAAGCCCTGCGCCCGCTGTCGGTCCTGGGCGTGGCGGCGGTGGTGTGGGGCTGGGGCGTGGCCCAGTATCCCGCGCTGCTGCCCGGCACCGGCCTGACGCTCACCAGCGGAGCGGCGCCGCATTCCATCCTCGTCACCGTCGTGGTCGTTTTCGTCGCGGCGGCCGTGCTGGTCGGCCCCTCCTTCCTCTTGCTGTTCTCGTTGCACGGCCGCCAGCTGCTCGAGGGGGAAAGCCGAGGCGCGCCGGCCGGCCGGCCTGGAATGTCGATGGAGCCGGGGACAATCCGCGCACCTGACCCCGGTTCCACCGCACAATGAGTCACCGGGCACTCAGCGGTACCTTCGGATGTGACGTGACACACAGCAGATCTGGCCCATCCAACGGAGGTGCGCAGCCATGACGCGAGAAATCAACTCGGTCGGCGTCGTAGGTGGCGGGCTCATGGGAGCGGGCATCGCCGAGGTGTCCGCGGTCGCGGGCATGCCCGTTGTCGTCCGCGATCTGCCGCAGTTCCTCGATGCCGCCCGGGGGCGGGTGGAGAAATCGCTGGCCGGCGCGGTCAAACGCGGCAAGATTGACCAGGCTAAGCGCGACGAGGTGCTCGCCCGGATCACCTTCAC
>JBEKGC010000635.1:0-3134 GCA_050013055.1 Streptosporangiaceae bacterium | reverse complement strand
GAGGCCGGACTGCGGCCAGCCCTCAGACTGATCCGTGCGCATGCGGCCGGGGATCCCGGCCCGGAAAGAGACCTGCCCTTCTTCGTCTCATCTGAGGCCGGTCCGGACCTGGTCGGACGCGCGGAACAGATCCTCGCCCCGGAACCCGGCCGCTGAGCCGCTGAGGTGCTGCTGTGCGATACCGGGCGTCCTGGTGGCTGCGGGCAACGTCAAGGGATCACGCCCGCCAGGCATGCCTCCGCCTCCTGCGGCATGCCGAAGGCCCGCTGCTGGTGTCCTCGCCGGTCCTGGGCGAGATCAGGTATCTCCTCCAGTCGCGCGGGCGGGATCGCAGGCTGAGGTGACCTTCTGCCGGTCGTCCGGCGGTGCCGGGTTCAAGGTCGCCGGACTCCAGGGCACCGGCACCGGCCGCGTGGCCGGACTTGCGGGAACTTATCTTGATCTTCCGCTTGGCATAGTCGATGCCGCCGTGGCGGCCATCGCCGAGCGCCTCGAGCTGACCGAGATCGCCGCGCTTGACTACCGCCACTTGGGTCATCGGGCCAAGCGATCCGGGGTACCTGGGACCAGCTGGCGTCCCACCAGTACTGCGGCCCTGTGTAGCAGGACCCGGCCGTCTCAGCGGTAGTCGCAATGTGAGGGAAGGTAGCGGTCGATTATGGCCATGAACTGGTGGATGTCGAACGGCTTGGCGACAGACTCGGCGGCTCCGTTGGCGAGCAATTCGTCGATGACGTCGCCTGAGTCGCTGCTGAAGGCAACCACGGGGATCGCCGCGGTGGCGGTCGCGGAGGCGAGCTTTCGCAGGATTTCGCCGCCGGTCGCGTCGGGGAGCCGGTTGTCGAGCAGGATGAGGCCCGGATGCTTGTCGATGGCGGCCTGGACGCCGTCACGGCCGTTCGTTGCCACGTGCAACTCGATGTTGGGGCGGCGCTTGAGCAGCGCTTGAACCAGGCTGATGTTGTTCTCGTCGTCCTCGATGTAAAAGCAAGGCGTGGTTCATCAGGGCCCCTTCGCGGGCTCCTGCGAAGCACCCGGCACCGGGCCGCTCATGCTGGCACGATCCGGATAGCCGGCTGTGGCTGCTGGTCCTGAGCCTGGGCTGCGGCGAAGGTGTCGAGCAGCGTGCCGAGTTCGGCGAGCTCGATGGGCTTGGTGAGGTAGGCGAGCGCGCCGTCGGCGAGCAGGCGGCGGATGACGCCGGGGGAGGCGTCGGCGGAAAGGACTACCACTGGAATGGCGGCGGTGGCGGGTTCGGCCGTGAGTTCGCTGAGTACCTCGTCCCCGTGCAGGTCAGGCAGGTGCAGGTCGAGCAGGATGATGTCGGGCCTGTCCCGGACGGCGCGTTCGATGCCGGCCCGGCCAGATGCCTCGGAGATGAGCCTGGCGTTCGGCCTGCCCTTCAGGAACCGGGATACCACCTCGACGTTCGCCGGGTTGTCCTCGATGTAGAGAATGCTGAGGCTGGCTCCGGCCGGGGCATGCGGCCTGGCCGCCCGTGGCGCTGACGCGAGGCCGGGCGCTGGGACAGGGACCAGGTCCGGGGCGCGCGGGAGGCTGACGGTGAAAGCCGATCCCTGGCCGGGGACGCTCGATGCGGTCAGCTGCCCGTTCATGGCCTCGGTAAGGGCTCTTGCCAGCGGCAGCCCGATGCCGGTGCCCTCGACCGCGGTCTGCTCGGCGCCGAGGCGCTCGAAAGCGATGAAGATGCGCTCGATGTTGTCGGGCGAGATGCCCGGTCCGGTGTCGGAGACCGCGATGCTGGCCTGGCCGGTGCCCTCATCCTGGCAGGAGATTGTCACGGTGCCGTCCCGGTGGTTGTACTTGATGGCGTTGGAGATCAGGTTGACCAGGACCTGGGAGAGCCGCTGCCGGTCGGCGCGGACCGTCAGGGCCGGATGGGAGCAGTGCTGGATGATCCGGATCGAGCGGCCGGCGGCGATCGGGGCCATCAGCTGACTGGTCTCCTCGATGACCGAACTGACCAGGACCGGCTCGAGAGACAGGCTCAGGTCACCGGATTCGATCCGGGCGAAGTCGATGAGCTCGTTGATCAGCAAGAGCAGATGGCGCCCGGCCCCGAGAATCCGCCGGACGCTGTCAGAGTCTTCCTCGCTGAGGTCGGACAGCTCCAGGAGCTGGGTGAAGCCGAGGATGGAGTTCAGCGGGGTCCGCAGCTCGTGGCTCGTGCAGGACAGGAACGCGTTCTTCGCCTTGGTGGCTCTCAGCGCCGTATCCATGGCCGTTGCCAGCTCTGCGGCCCGGGTGGCGAGCAGCTCTTCGGCCCGGATGAGCGAGTCGCTCAGCTGGCCGATCTCGTCACCCGCTTCGGCACCCGGTTCGAGCCGCTGACCTTCGCCCAGCCGGTCCGCGTTCGCCGCGCTCGCGCCGACCCGGCGGGCGATGCCCGAGGTGAACAGGGCGATCCCGGCCAACCCGGCGAGCAGCCCCAGCACAAGGGCGGCGCCGTCGAGCAGGTCAATGGTCGTGGTCAGCCTGGTGACCTTGTTATGTGTAGCCGCTGACAGGGCCGCCGGGCCGGCGGTGAGGTCGGCGATCTGGCGGCGTAGCAGGTCCATGGTCGTTTTCTGCTGCTCCATCGCCAGCCGGAGGTTCCGGACGGAGACGCCGCGGCTGGTGACAGAACGTAGCTGCGCAAAATTGACCAGCATCTTGCCCGTGGTAGCGTCCACCGCCTGCTGCTGGCGGCGGTCACCTGCGACGACAGCTGCGTCCCGCAACGAATTCCGGTCAGCGCCGATGCGCGTCAGCATGAGGTTGTAGGGGGCAAGGAAGATCGGGTCGCGCACCGCGGCGTAACCGCGGACGCCTGCTTCCGCGTTCACCATGTCGGCCAGGACCAGGTTTGCGGCGTTAGTCAGATTATTGGCGGCCAGGCCGGCGCCGCGTTCACGGCTTTCGGTGTGCTGGAGCACCAGGCTTGCCGAGGTCGTGGCAAGCAGGGCGACCAGCGGGATCGCGATCACGATCCGGCCCTTCACCCGCAGGGACTGGTTTAGCCACCACTGCTGGAACCCAGGCGCCTGGTCCCCCCCAGGCGGGGCTGAACTCGCTTCGCGTGATCTCATCCGATACTCCCGATGATTACCTAAAGTATCACTCTCCTCGCTATA
>JBEKGC010000634.1:0-3138 GCA_050013055.1 Streptosporangiaceae bacterium | reverse complement strand
GGCCCGGTACCCGTACGCCTGGCCCGCCCCTATCCCAGGGACGAAGGCGTGCCAGAGGCCGGCATCGTGGTCCCGCAGCGGAATCCGCGTCTCCGCGCCGCCCTCGTCGAACAGGCACAGCACCATCTCGTCGGCGACACCGGAGGCCACCGCGAAATGCGTGCCGCCGTCACGGACCGTGGCGCCCAGCGGGAACTGGCGGCCGGCGGGCGAGCCTCCGGCCTGCTCGCTCACAGCATCCCCGCGAACATGCTGACGCATCCCATCGTCTCGTCGGCCGATGTGAGCCTATCGTAGAACCGGTCTCCGCCGGGGGCCGGACGCCCCCGCGCCGTGATCCTCCGCGGCCGGTGCGTCTACCGCCGCTCCTTATCCCGATTATCCCGAACGGCCGTCGGTGCTCCCGGGCCGCCCGCTATCCCGCTGGTTCGGTGCTGACGTCCGCGGCCATGGTCTCCTGCGGCCTGTCCGCCACCCAGGCGGCGATCTGGGTGCGTGAGCTGAAGCCCAGCTTGGCCATGATGTTGGCGACATGCCTGGCCGCGGTGGTCGGGCTGATGGAAAGCTCTTCCGCGATGGCCTTGTTGCTCCGGCCGCCTGCCACCAGCGCGGCGATCTGGTGTTCCCTGGGGGTCAGCGAGCTCGGCGGCGCGGCCGCTACTTCGTATGCTTCCACCACGGTCAGGGTCGGGCTGTCGCCCTCGGGAACCGCGGCGGGCGGCATGTCCAGGGCCAGGGCGACCGCGGCCTCGCTGGTCAGGGCGCGTCCGCGGGCCCACAGCCGGGCGACCGCGGGATCGCCGAGGCGCCGGGCCGGGGCCAGGTAGCTTTCCGTACGCGCTCCGGGCAGCGGCGGCAGGCCCGCCGTTTCCCGCAGCGCCGCCGCCGCGCCGGCCAGCTGCACGGCCAGCTCCGGCCGGTTCTCGTGAATGGCCAGGTGAGCGAAGGCCTCGAGCCCGCGCGCCACGCCGATGCGCGCGCCTGTGGCGTGGCTGAGCCGCAGGCTCCTGGCCAGGTGCCGCCTGGCTTGCTCGATCGCCCCCAGGTCCATGGCCACCCGGCCAAGCCCGGCCAGGCAGCGGGCGATCTCCGGCCGGGCGCCGATTTCCCGCAAGATCGCCAGCGCTTCCACGTACCTGGTGTGCGCCTCGCCCGGATGACTGCGGAGCCGGGCCAGGTCACCCAGGCCGAGCAGGGCCCGGGCGACGCCCCACTGCTGGTCGATGCGGCGCATGACGCTGACCGAGGCGCTGGTCAGCTGCTGGGCCTCGCGGAGCCTGCCCAGCCGGGCCGCGACCGCCGCCCTGGTGCCGAGAGCGTAGCCCTCGTTCCATCCGTCCCCGGCGGCCTGGGCCACCGCCAGCGCTTCGTCCGCGTAGGCGGCGGCGTGCTCGGGCCGGCCCGTGTGCAGGGCGATCTCGCTGAGGAGGTTCAGCGCGACCGCGGTCCAGAACGCGTCGCCGGCCTCCCGGCACAGCGTCAGCCCCTCGTCGGCCGCCGATTCCGCCGCGGCGGGATCGCTGGACAAGGCGAGTTGCGCCCGTACCACCATGGCCGCGCCCCGGACCCCGGCGGGAACGCCTGAGGTGTCAAGGGCCAGGAACTCCGCCAGCCATTCGCCGCTCTCGGCGAAGGTGCCCCACACGATCCAGCACGGGCTGACCGCGATGCAGATCCGCAGTCCCGTCTCCACGTCCGACTGGTCCAGGCACCAGTTCAGCACCTGGAACACGGTACTGGTTTCGACGTCGTACTGGCGGAAGACGTCGACGCGGGCCTGCCAGGGGGCCGCCACCCTGGCCATCCCGATGGCCAGGTTCCGCTCCGCGGTCCGCAGCGTGTAATCACGCAGCGCGGCGGCGAAGGTGACCGACTCGCCGGCCTGCGCCAGCCGGGCCGCCGCGTACTCCCTGATCGTGTCGAGCATCCGGAACCGCATCTGGCCGAGTACTTCTGATTCGGGCACGACCAGCGACTTGTCCACCAGCGCGGCGATCAGGCCGAGCACGTCGCGGGCCGGGATGTCGTCATCGGAGCACACCTGTTCGGCCATCTCGAGCGACCATCCGGTCAGCACGGACAACCGCATGAACAGGGCCTGCTCCTGCACCGTGAGCAGGTCGTAGCTCCATTCGATGGCGGCGCGCAGGGTGCGCTGGCGCGGGGCGGCGGACCGGTCGCCCGCGGTCAGCAGCCCGAACCGGTCGTTGAGCCGGGCGCTGATCTGCCCGGCTGACAGCACCCGGACCCGGGCCGCGGCCAGTTCGATCGCCAGCGGCACGCCGTCGAGCGCGCGGCAGATCGACATGACGGCCGCGGCGTTGTCCGGGCCGACCGTGAAACCGGGACGAGAGGCGGCGGCCCGGTCCGCGAACAACCGGATCGCCTCGCCCGGGTCCGCGGGCCCGGCCGCCGGGGTGGTACCCCCGGGGTGCACAGAAAGCGGCGGCACCTGCCATACTGTCTCGCCCGCGACGCGTAGCGGCTCACGGCTCGTACTCAGCAGCCGCAACCCCGGCGAGCAGGCCAGCAAATGCCGGGCAATCTGGGCGCACGCATCGATCAGATGCTCGCAGTTGTCCAGCGCAAGCAGCAGCCGGCGCGGTCGCAGCGCATCGGCGAGCGTCTCGAGCAGCGGGCGCCCGGCCTCCTCGCTGACGCCGATGACCGCCGCCACCCGCGAGGCCACCAGTTCGGGCTGCCGCAGATCGGCCAGTTCGACGAACCACACCCCGTCGGGGAACTCTGCCGCCACCGTGGCCAGGACCCGCAGCGCGAGCCGGGTCTTCCCGATGCCACCGGGTCCGCACAAAGTCAGCGCGCGGGTCTGCCGCAATATCTGGCGCAGCTCGCTAAGCTCGCGCTCCCGGCCGATGAAGCTGTTCGGTTCCTCGGGCAGATGGGCCTGAATCTCGTCCACTTCATTCTCCTCAGGCCGGGCGCGCCTGCCTGACCTGAGTTATGCCGCCTCTAGTATCTGCCAGCGCGCCGGTACCGACGAACATACCCCGGAGTGAACCGTCAGCGGGAATCCCGGAGGTAGGGACCAACGTCCCAGGGACCCGGCCCGCCGGGTCTTCCCCCCGGCCGACAGCAAGATCGGTGAGCTGGGCTACCCCCACCCCCCTCGGGAACGCC
>JBEKGC010000633.1:0-3159 GCA_050013055.1 Streptosporangiaceae bacterium | reverse complement strand
GTGTCGCGATTAGCTCCGGAGCCCCGCGGGAGCTGTGATTTCCGGCTGCGGCGGGCCGTGTCGTGTTTCTATCGTTCCGGCTCATGATCATGAGCTTCTTCTCGTCCCGGGGCTGGGAGTCCTGGGACATCGCGAACCGGCCGCTCATCCCCGAGCGGATGCCGGTCCTGGTCGATGATGACCTTCTGTTCGAGGACGGCCCGGGTGCTCCCCGCCCGCTGGCGGCCGTGAACCAGTGGCTGCGGGAACTTCCGGCGAGCGGCTGCCCGTCGCCTGGCTCGTGGGAGAGCTATGCGAGGGTGCTGAAGGAGTGGGCTGAGTTCCTGTCCGGGCACGGAGTCGGCCTGTTCGACTCGCGTGAGCAGCTGAAGCTCGCGCTCGGCAAGTACGCCGGGTACCGGGCGGCCGGGCCGGCGGAACGGCGGTTCGCAGCGACGACGTGGGGCCGGCACATGAGCGTCCTGTCGCTGTTCTACCGGTGGGCGATGGACGAGGGCCACGCCCAGGCCGAGCCGTTCACCTACCGGACGGCCAGCGCCCTGTTCGCCGGGACGGGCCGCGAGGTGAAGGTGAACCTGGCGGTCCGCCGCACCCCGAAGCCGCACGTGATGATCAAGTATCTCGAGCCGGACTTCACCCGCCTGTTCCTGGACGGGCTCAGAGGACTGGCGCCGGACGGCGGCCCGGACCCGTGTTACCGGGGCCGGGAGCTGGCCCGCAACGCCGCGGTCGGGGAGCTGGCGCTGGCGACCGGGATGCGGCTGCAGGAGTTCAGCTCGCTGCTGGCCTGGGAGATCCCGCCGCTGCCGTCCCGCCCGTCAGCGGCGCCGATCCCGTTCCCGGTGCCGTCCGGGATCGCGAAGGGCCGCAAGTTCCGTACGACCTGGATCTCCTACGACGCCCTGGCGGCCGTGCACCATTACCTGGAGGTCGACCGGCCCGCGACGGTCGACGGCACGGGCTGGCGGCCGCCGGCACGAGCGGGCGAGCCGCTGCTGGTCACCGGCCCCGACGAGCGGAGCGGCAAGGTCAACGGGGTCCGCCGCCGGTGGGAGACGCTCACGCCGGGCGAGCGCCGCAGGCTGATCGCCCCGGACGGCGGGACGTGCATCCTGGCGGCGAAGGCCGGCGGCGGCCCGTTCACCGCCTGGGCCTCGGTGTTCGAGCGCACCGCGGACCGGATCCGGGCCCGTCATGAGCCCAGGTTTCCCCATGTTTCGCCCCACCGCCTGCGGCACAGCTTCTCCATGCGCACTTTGGAGTACCTGGTCAGCGGCCACTACCGGCAGGCAGCCGAGGTGGCGCAGGCCACCGATCGGGGGCAGGGCCCGGATGCGGCGCTGATGCTCTACCTGACCAAGGCTGACCCCCTGCTCGTCCTGCGTGACCTCCTGGGTCACTCCACGGTGCTGACCACGGAAAAATACCTGCACAAACTGGACACAACACGCATCTACCGGGAGGCTTACGAGTGTTCCGGCCCTCGCGACGGGCAGGCCCCGGATGCTGAGGCCCAGCGCGAGGCCGACGCCGAGTTCGCCGGCGGCCCGGACGGGAGCGAGGCCTGATGCCCGCGACCGTGCAGGACGGCCCGCCGGGCATCTGGTGCATGTTCAGCGACGGCAGCACTGCCCAGTACGACCTGGGCGGGCTTCCCTGTCCCGGGCTCGTCATGGACCTGCTGGCAGGCATGGCCGACCTCATCCACCCGCACGGCACCGTCGATGCTGCGGGCTCGGCTGTCCAGTACGTCCAGGCGTTCCGCCAGATGACGCGCAGGCTCTCCGAGGCCGGGTTCGCCGGACGCGCGGCCGACCTGCGCGGGCCGCACCTTGTCGAGTACTGGATGGGCACGTCGGGACCGATGGAGTCGTGCACCCGCCGGGCCCTGGCTGCCTTCGCCCGCAATGGCGGGATCCTCGATCCCCGGGTGGCCGAGCTGGTGGCGGGCCGGAACTTCAACCCGCTGCCCTTCCGCAGGCCGCTGCCGCCCTACCGCGAGGCCGAGTGGGAGCGACTGGGCGCTGCCTGCTCCGAGGCCGCTAGCACCTCATTCGCCGCCCACAAGGACGCGCTGGCCGCTGCCGCCCGGGGAGCCCACCCGCGCGAGGCCGGCTGGTCCCGGGAGAACCTCGCCTGGCTGCTGGCCCGGACCGGCCCTGTCGGGGCCGCCCGCTTCGGGGAGATGGCCGGCTGCACCTACCATGCGGTCCTTGAGCAGGGCGGCTTCCACGAGGTGAGCGCGGACCTGTTCCCGCCGATGGACGTGGTGATCTCCTACCGCCTGCTGTTCGGCGTCCACTCCGGCATCGTCCCTGACGGCATCGATGACCTGGCCACGAGTGACATCGACTGGGCCGGGGACGCCTCGGTCCTGCTGTCCTACGTCAAGCGCCGCACCTCCGCCGAGAGCCTGCACCTGCCCCGGCGGGCGGTCCGGCTGCTGGAGCAGTGGCTCGCGCACTCGGCGCTGCTGCGCAGCCTGGCCGGCCCGGGTGACCGGGAGCGTCTGTGGCTGGGCACCTTCCGGCCCGGCGGCAGGTTGCTGATCACGGGGATCAACCGCACCGCGATCCAGCGCTGGGTGCAGCGCCACGACGTGACCGGCGACGACGGCGGCCCGCTGAAGATCCACCGGTCCCGGATCCGGACCACGCACCTGTCCCTGCGGGACAAGAGCGCCTGGGCGGGCCGGGGCCGGGCAACGATCGATCCCAACCACAGCCCCGAGGTCGAGGGCGACCACTACCTGACCGCGGCCACCCCCGCCCAGCAGCAGGCCGTCGAGGTGATCGTCGCCGACGCCCAGCACGACCTGATCCGGAGGACTCACCCGCCTGCCGTCCTCACCGGGGACGACGCCGCCAGCCTCGCCCGCGGCTACCCCCAGCTGGCCGCCGGCCTCGGGCTGGACGACGCGGTGCTCGCTGAGCTCGTCGGCGGGGAACGCGACGTGTTCACCGCGGCCTGCGCCGACCAGCTGTCGGGCCTGCACGGGCCGAAGGGCCGGCCCTGCCCGGCCCGGCCGTGGGTCTGCCTGCTCTGCCCGCTGGCGATCTTCGCACCGCGGCACGCCGTGAGCCTGCTGCGGCTGAAGGCGTTCTTCTCCCGGCAGTGGCAGCAGATGCCCGCCGCCCACTTCATGGCCGTCTTCGGCCC
>JBEKGC010000632.1:0-3177 GCA_050013055.1 Streptosporangiaceae bacterium | reverse complement strand
GCTGGCCGCGCCCATCAGCAGCGCGGGCGTGGTCTTGTCGCAGCCGCCCATCAGCACCGCGCCGTCGGCCGGGTAGGAGCGCAGCAGCTCCTCGGTCTCCATGGACAGCAGGTTCCTGTACATCATCGGGGTCGGCTTCTGGAACGTCTCGGACAGGGTGGCGACCGGCATCTCGACCGGGAAGCCGCCCGCCTCGAGCACGCCCCGCTTGACCTGCTCGGCCCGCTGGCGCAGGTGCATGTGGCAGGGGTTCAGCTCGGACCAGGTGTTCAGGATGACGATCAGCGGCTTGCCCAGGTGCTCTTCTGGCTCGACGCCGAGCTGGCGCATCCGGGAGCGGTGGCCGAACGCTCGCAGCCCCGAGGTGCGCTCACCGCCGAACCAGCCAAAGCTGCGCAGGCGCTCGGGATTCCGGTCGGTCACTTCATGTCCCAGTCCGCGAGGATCCCGGTGATCTCCTCCTTGATGTGCGCGGGCAGCGGGCGGCTCGGCGGCCGGACGTCGGCGCGGCACAGGCCCAGCTGGGCCAGGGCCTCCTTGACCACGCTCACGTTGTCGGCGGAGGAGTCGGCCGCGCGGAGTTCCTCGAACCGGCGCACCTTCTCCCAGACCGTCATCGCGGCGGCGAAGTCGCCTGCCCGCAGCGCGTCAAGCATGGACAGCGCCAGGTGCGGGCTGACGTTGGCCAGGCCGGAGGTGAACGCGTGCGCGCCGACGGCCCAGAACGCCGGGGCGGTCAGCTCGGCCGCGCCGGCCAGCCAGGTGAATCGGTCGAGGCCGGCGTCCCTGGCCACCGCGGCGAACTTGGTCGCGTCCCTGACGCCGTACTTGACGCCGACGACGTTCGGCGCCCGGTCCGCGAGCGCGGCGATGTGCGCGCCGGCCCGGCGCTCGTCCCGGATGTACAGGACCACGCCCAGGTCGGGAACCGCGCCGGCGATGGCGGCGTGGTAATCGACCCAGCCCTCCGCCGACACGTACGGGTGCACCGGCTGATGGATCATGATCATGCGGGCGCCGTGGCCCTGGGCGTGCCTGGCCGCCTCGACCGCGGTGGAGATGTCGTGGCCGACCCCGGCCAGCAGCTCGGCCTTGTCGTCCCGCCCGCTCGTGACCTTGGCCGCGGTCTCCACGGCCAGCCGGGCCTCGGCCTGGCTGAGCGCGTAGAACTCACCGGTATTGCCGTTCGGGGTGATGACCGTGATCCCGCCGTCGATCAGGCGCCCGGTCAGAGCCGCATAGGTGTCCCAGTCCGCGCTCTGGTCGGCGTGCAGCGGGGTCACGGGGACGACGACCGCCGTGGCGAGGGCGCGGCGCAGGTGCCGCGCTTCGGCCTTGGTCAGGCTCATGGATTCTCCTTGGGTAGTGCGGGCGGGTCGCCGGTGAAGTTGCGCTCGAAGAAGGCCGCTATATGCGCACGGAGCAGGCCGGCCGCGCGGCGGGCGGCGCCGTCCGCCGCGGCGGCCAGGATGGCCTGGTGCTCGGCCGCTTCGCGCTCCCAGCTGGGCACGACGATGTCAGGCGGGTCCTGCTGCCAGCTGGCCACGGCGATGAGCGCGGTGGCGTCCCGCAGGTCGTCGAGCATCCGGACCAGCAGCGGGTTGCCGCAGCCCGCGTACAGCGCGCGGTGAAAGTCGCGGTTAGCCAGGCTGCGTTCGGCTTGGTCACGGGCGCTGGCCGCGCGGGCCAGGGCGGTGCGGGCGGGCTGCCAGCCGGCTCCGGCGGCCACCGCGCGGGCCAGCGCCTCGGGTTCGAGCAGCAGCCGGGCGTCGTAGACATGCCGGGCCTGCTCGTCGTCGACGACCCGGACCACGGCGCCCTTGTACGGGTTCATCGTCACCAGGCCCGCTCCGGCCAGGGTCTTGAGCGCCTCGCGCACCGGTGTCTTGGACACCCCGAGCATCTCGGCCAGGTCGGTCTCGACCAGCGGACGTCCCGGCCGCAGCTCCCCGGTGAGGATCGCGTGCTTGATCGCCTCGAGCACGGCCACCGTCCGGGACGGCAGCGCGCCGGCCGCCGTGGTCAGGAACGCCGGCCGCGCCGAAGCCGTTTCCGTGGCCCTCGAGACCGCCATCATGTATCGCATCTCATATATGATCGACCCTAAGCGCCACCCCGCCAGCTGTCAAACGGGGTGTTCTCATGATCGTGGCCAGAAACGGGCAAATACCACCCAAACCTGGCCACGATCATGGGGCTACGGCGTGGGGGGTGCGGTGGAATGTCGGTGGGGGGTGGTGTTATTGGGGGTATGGAGACGTTTGCGCTGGTGCCGAGGGGGCCGTTCTCGCTGGCGGCTAGCATCGGGTTTCTCGAGGGTTTCACGCCTGCGGCGTACCGTGGGGAGGGTCCGGGCGTGCTTGAGCTGGCGTTTCCTGTGGAGGGCAGCTGGCGGACGGTCGGGGTGCGGGTGCGCCAGGACGTCGGGAGCGCAGTGGCCGGGGGGGCGGCGGCCGGGGCGGGAGGTAACGGCGGGGATGTGACGGCGGAGATCGTCAGCCCGGCGGCGCCTGACGCGGAGCTGGTGGCGGCGGTGCGCTCGCAGGTGGAGCGGATCTTGTCGCTTGACGTGGACGGCACGGGGTTCCCCGCGGTCGGGGAGCGAGACCCGGTGGCCGGGAAGATTCAGCGGCGGTACCCGGGACTGCGGCCGGTGGGATTCTGGTCGCCGTACGAGGCCGCGGCCTGGACGATCATCGGGCATCGCATCCGGATCACCCAGGCGGCGGCGATCAAGGCGCGGATGGCGGAGCGACTCGGCGAGCCGGTCAGCTTTGGCGACCGGGTGGTGCACGCCTTTCCTCCCCCGCAGCGGCTGGCCGACCTCGACAGCTTCCCCGGGCTGGCCGGGCGCAAGCCGGAATGGCTCAGGTCGCTGGCCCGGGCGGCCCTGGACGGCCAGCTCGACGCCGCCCGGCTGCGGGCCATGCCGCACGAGGACGCCATGGCCGACCTGAAGAAGCTGCCCGGTATCGGGGATTTCTCCGCCGGGCTGACCTTGCTGCGCGGGGCCGGCGATCCCGACGCGGTGCCCGTCCAGGAGCCGCGGCTGGCCCGCGCGGTCGCCCTCGCCTATGAGCTGCCCGGACCGGCGACGCCCGAGCAGATCCTTCAGATCAGCGAGAACTGGCGGCCCTATCGCACCTGGGTCACGCTGCTGCTGCGGACCCAGCTGGA
>JBEKGC010000631.1:0-3178 GCA_050013055.1 Streptosporangiaceae bacterium | reverse complement strand
CTGAGGCCGACCACAATGTAGGCCGAGCCGGCTGCGGCGAACAGAAGGTGTCCGGCGGTCATTGCCGGGGTGGCCCAGAACGCGATGATCAGGCCGAGCATCATGGGGTGGCGCACCCATGCATATAGCCATCGTTCGGTGAAGGAGGGCGGCTGGTAGGGTCGCTGGCGGGTGTGCGCATAGGCTTGCCGCAGGCCCAGGAAGTCCAGGTGATCGATCATGAAGGTTGTGGCCACCACGAGCAGCCAGCCGGCCGCGTAGACCATCCAGATCAGGGCGGCCCATGGCTGTGCGCTGACGTGCCAGGCCGATGCGGGCAGCGGCTGCCACTGCCAGAACAACAGGCCCAGGGCCAGGCTTGCCACCAGCACGTACGTGCTGCGCTCAGTGGCGGCGGGAAGGATCCTCGCCAGGCACTGCTTGGATCCGGCCCGCGCCATCACGGAGTGCTGCACGGCAAAGACCAGCAGCAGGCAGGTATCGATCAGCAGCGCCGTCCACGCTGGACGCCGGCTTGCGCCATCGACGGCATGCGGGGTGCTGAGATCGGCGAGGAAGGCGATGGCCCACAGCGCCGCAGCCGCGAAGGCCGCGTAGGCCAGCCCGGCGTAGACCATAACCGTGGGGCGCCGGACGGGGGTCAGGTTGCTTTGGGGTCTTTTCGTGAATGTTGTCCTGGACATGGGGCTATGCCTTCGGCTGGATGTTCTGCTTGGCGCGGAAGAGGTTGCCGGGGTCGTAGGCTGCCTTGATCTGCGCCAGCCGGCCGTAGTTGCCGCGGTAGCTTGCCCGCACGCGTTCGTGCCCTTCGAGATCGCCATGTCCTCTCCCCGGGCCGGCGCGCCAGGGCGCCCGGTTGGCGTAGCCATCCGTCACGTCTCCAGCCGGATCCACGTCTGCTTGCTGTACGCGCACAGCTCACCATCGGCGGTGAACAGCGCACTGCCCGCGGTGGCCTTGCGGGCGGCGCGGCCGATCAACCACGCGAGCGAGATCACGGGGGCGGCGTCCAGCGGGCGGATCCGCTGTCCGGCCATCCGGCCGAGCACGTAGGTCGCGGCCGGGTCGGTTGCGCTGATCGACCAGCCTCCCGGACAGTCCATCGCGGCCCAGACGAGCACGTCGGTAGGACCCGCGTCGGCGGTCTCCGCCGCGGACCAAACAGCAGCCCATGCACGCCCATCGGTCAGCGGCCCAGGGAAGACCGCCAGCCCTTCCGCTGCCCGCTGCGGACCGCACACGAAGCAGCCTGGAAACGGGTGCCGGTCCAAGCCGGGATAGCCCGTACTGGCACTGCGCGCCTCATGGAGGCTGGGACACTCCGGAATCGCCAGCTCGACAACCGTCTTCTGCGCCTCTGCGATCAGGTCCTCACCGTGCATGAGCAGCAGCCGCGGGCCTGCTCGCTCGACCCTCATCTCGGTTTCCAGGGGAGGCGGCCGTCTCAGCGTGATCTCTGCATGGTCGCCGATCAGCGCGGCGAGGCGCCCGGCCGTATAGCCACCATTGCCCGAGCCCGGAGGCCCGCAGAACCGCCGGTCGATGGACAGCGTCGCCATAGTCATCGTGCCGTCAGCCTCCCCGACCGCCAGAGGTGAACCGCGCCGACGCCTGCTCCGCGTCGCCAGCCACCTCTTTCAGCGTGCGCACGTCGCGCTGCGCGGTGAAATCCATCCGCTGGTCGAGCCCCTCGAGCAGTCCCCATCGGTCGGCCAGCAGCGTGGCCTGCGGGAAGCTCGCGATGCGTTCGGCGATTTCCAGCGCGCGTGTCACGTGTTCGCCAGGTGCCACCACCTCGGTGACAAGTCCCATGGCAAGCGCCGTCGCGGCAGAGATCTCGCGGCCGGTGAGTACAAGGTCCAGCGCACGGCCGAGCCCGATGATCGCGGCGAGCCGGTCGGCACCGCCGTCCAGGATCGGCACTCCCCATTGCCGGTCCGGGAACCCGAACCGTGCCGTGTCCGCGGCTATCCTCAGATCGCACCAGGTGGCCAGCGTGACGCCGGCTCCGAGGCACCAGCCTGAGATCGCCGCGATCGCAGGCTTCGGCGGGAACCGCCGCACGCCGAACACTCCTTCCGGCTTGCCGACTCTTGGTCGCAGCGACTCCAGGGACGTCAGGTCGGCTCCCGCGCAGAATGCCTCCTCGTCCCCGGTCACCACCAGCACCCGCGCATCCGGGTCGTCGTTGAACGCGCGGACGGCTTGCACCATCGCCTCGGCCGTGGGCCCGTCGATGGCGTTGCGGCGCTGCGGACGCTGAATCGCGAGCACGGAGGCCGCCCCCACCCGCTCGTATCTGGCTGCACCGGGCCCGGCAGGGCTCGAGAGGGGAGCGCCGCCGGTATCATCGGCCGCGATTGGGCTCCCACGCTGGGCACACATGACGCCTCCCGTCGACACGGCCTCACCGGGCACCTCCCGGAAGCCGGGCCGGTTCTCATCATCACCCGCCGGGACGCAAGCGTCAGGCGGGAAAATACCTCACTTTGCGGCACCCCGGTCACTGGTCGAGGCGCCTCCGGGGGTAGCGCCCGCGGGCTGTGGTGCAGGAAGCTGTGAACGCAGGCCGGCAACGGTGCTGCGACAGGAGGGCTGCCATGGAGCAGAAGCTGGGCTCCACCCGCCTGCCCGGCGGAACGACAATCGCATACGCCACTGCGGGTGGCGGGCCGCCCCTGTTGTTCATCGGCGGCTGGCTCAGCCACCTCGAACTCAGCTGGGCGCTTCCCGCGGAACGTCACCTGTTCGAGGGCCTCGCGCGCGGACGGACCGTCATCAGGTATGACCGACCTGGTTGCGGCCTCTCGGACCGGCCGACCCAGGCGCGTGCATCGTTGGAATCCGAGCTCGACGTCGTTGCGGCAGTCATCGCGGCCACAGATGCCGAACGCGTCGACGTGATGGCCAGCTCCCTTGGCGTCCCGGTCGCCGTTGCCTGGGCCGCCCGGCACCCGGAAACCGTCGACCGGATGGTGCTCTACGGAGGATGGGCGCGAGGAACCGACCTCGCACCGGCACCGGTACGCGAACACGTCGTCGGGCTGGTCGCCAGCCACTGGGGGCTCGGAGCCGACGTCCTGACCGACATCTTCGCTCCCGAGGCGTCCGTAGGTACCCGGTCCGCGCTCGCTGCCTACCAGCGGCACGCGTCGTCCGCCGAAACCGCCGCGAACTT
>JBEKGC010000630.1:0-6097 GCA_050013055.1 Streptosporangiaceae bacterium | reverse complement strand
AGGTTCGCTGTGATGATGGCCTGCGCGCCGCCCTTGATCGCCGCCGCGACCACGTGCCGGTCGTCCTCGTCGGGCAGGGAGAGACCGCCTTCAAGGTCTTCCCATCCGGTGATCAGCGAATCATCGAAGGCCTCGCGCATGCCGGCGAAGCGCTTGCTCGCGTCGATGCCCGGGTGGACCTCCTCGATGGCCGCCTGAGCCTCAGAAAGAATGCGATCTGTCCACAGCGGCCGGTACAGGCCTTTCTCGGCGACGCGCAGCAGTGCGTCGGCGAGCGCGATGGGCACGAGGACGCACGCGTCGAGGACAGCCGTGTAACGCGGCATCTCAGGAGGCGTCATCCCGGAGGGCGGCGCGCCTGCGGGCGGTCTTCAGGGCGGCAGCGTAGTCCTCGGCGGTGCCGCCGTAGATGCCTGCCTCGCTGGCGTCCTCGGTCATCCGGTCCAGGGCCGCGCGCCGGTCCTCGCGCTGCCGTTCCTGGTAGGCGAGCAGGTCGGTGAACAGGACCCTGCGGTGCCTGCCTGGCTGGTCGTAGGGGATCTTGCCGTCTTCCAGGAACTTGACCAGGGTCGGGCGGCTGATGCCGAGGAAGTCGGCCGCCTCCTGGGTGGTCAGCCGCTGGGTGCGCGGGACGAGAGTGATGGCCTTGCCCTCGCGCATGGCATCCACCACCTCGACCAAGACCTGGTAGACCTCCTCAGGCAGCGGCACCTGCTCGCCGTCCGGGCCGAGCAGCAGCCCCGGCTCGGTGTGATGTTCCAGGAACCGTCCCAGATCCAGCAGCGCGGTGAGGTCTCGCGGCGGGAACACCACTCCCGCTGGGGATATCGTCGCCATCATGTCCCTCCTCGCTAACCAGCATAGCTCAATTCGAAAGAAACGAAAGGCGATGACGGGGACTTGGCCCCAATCCGCTCATGTGGCCTTGTAACGCGCTTGCAACCTCCCTGTACGGGCTTGCTCAGCACGATGACCGTTCCGGTCTCGTCGTCCTTGATGACGATTGGCCGCTGCCGGGCGCTCGGACGCGCTTCCCTATCGTGATCGTGTCGCCGCCTGCTTCGTAGGCGGGGTCGAGTGGCGTCCCCGCTCAGCTCGACCATGATCCGCTTCATGATGGCAGTCCTCCCGGTTGCGCTGGGCGCGCCGTGCCGGCGCTGGGTGTGTAGGGGAGCTTGCGGGGGTCGGGGAAGCCGAGGCTGGTGTAGCCGGGGGCGCGCTTGGCGAGGGATGAGGCGAGGACGCCGGTGAGCTCGTCGTGGTAGTCGTGGACCTCGGCGGTGGCCTTGCCGTCGTAGGGGCGCACGATTCGTCCGACGTACTGCAGGAGGCGTCCCTTGCTGGCGACGGGCACGGCGAGGAACAGGGTGTCCAGCGGCGGGCAGTCGAACCCTTCCCCGGCGTACGGGCCGGTTGCGACGGCGAGCAGCGGCGGCCCGCCGGGCTGTGGATTGAGCCGGGCGAGGGCCGCGGCCCGGTCCTTTGCGCCCATGCCGCCCTTGAGGATGACCGGGTCGTGCCCAAGGGCACGGAGGGCGCCTGCGATCTTTTGCAGGTGGCCGGTCCCGGTTGTGAGGACCAGGCAGTTCCTGCCCTGACCGAGCGCTGCTGCGACATCGGCGATGACCTGGTAAGTGCGCTGATCGCTGGCAATCAGGTCCTTGTAGATGACGGTCATCCCGCCAGGTCCCCCGTAGCGGTAGCCCGGTGGCTGAAAACGGCCGGTTATCCGGCTGTCCGTGTGGTCTCGACTTTCGCAGTTTTGCGGTTGTCGGGACGGCGTGGTTACTTCCCGGCCGGCGGCCCTGCGTAGAGAGCGAGAGTCTCGTCGATTCCCTGCTCGGGCGTGCCGGTGAGCGGTCCGTAGGACCAGGGGAACTCGTTTTCGCTGTACTGCTCGGTGGTTGCTTTGTAGATGCCGATGGCCCATTCGTCCGGGGAGCCCTGCCAGCGCAGGCGCAGGAAGGGCGTGGGCTGGCGGTGTCCGGGCAGAGCGACGGCGATGTAGCAGTAGCGGCCGCGGAAGCGGACTTCCGGCGGGCCGAGGCGGGGCCAGCCGGCGGCGATATGTGCGGTGATGCGGGCGGTGACGGCGTTCCGGGCCTGCTCGCCGGGCGTCTGCGGCATGCTTCCCATGATGGCCGGCGGTGGCCGGCCGCGCCCCCTGCCGCCCCTTTCAGGAAACGGGTCTCCTGCTGATGCTCCCGGATATGGTTCCGGCGTCGCTGATGACGCTGCTGGCCGCTTTCGCGCCGCTGTTCACGGCCCCGTCGTTCCGTACGTTCACCGGCCTGGCCTGCGGTTTCCTCGCCCAACCCGGGAGGCGGACGGTCTGCGGGATGCTGTCGGGGGCCGGGCTCTCCCGGTGCTGGCCGCACGACCGGGCGCACGGGTTCTTCTCCCGCGCCCGGTGGAACGCCGGTGACCTGGGCCTGGCCGCGGCCCTGCTCGTGGTGTCGCTGCTGGTCCCGGCGGGGGCGCCGGTCGACGTGGCCGTCGACGACACCCTTTTCAAAAGGCGGGGGAAGAAGGTCTGGGCGGCGTCGTGGTTCCACGACGGCTCGGCACAGGGGCCGGCGAAGACGGGATACGGGAACAACTGGGTCGTGCTGGCGATCGTCGTGCGGCTGCGGTTCATGTCCCGGCCGGTCGCGGTGCCGGTGATGGCGAAGCTGGTGATCAAGGGGACGAACTCGAGATCCCGGCTGTGGCTGGCCCGCCGGATGGCCGAAAGGCTGGCCGGCGCCCTGCCCGGACGGGAGATCCGCGTCACCGCGGACTCCGCCTACGCCGGCGGCGAGCTGAGGCGCCTGCCCGCCCAGGTCTCCTGGACCACCCGGCTGCGGAAGGACGCCGCCCTGCACGGCCTCCCGCCCGCCCGGACCGGCAGGCCGGGCCGGCCGAGAGTGAAGGGCGACCGCCTCCCGTCCCTGGCGGAACTGGCAGCGGCCCGTCGTCATCGTCCGCGACAGGCCCGGCGCCGGCTTCGGCATCGCCCTCGTCACCACCGACCGGGCGGCCACCATGAAACAGGTGATCGAAAGATACGCCTCCCGCTGGTCCATTGAAATCGGCCACCGCTGCTGCCGGTCAAGCTGGATTCAGGTTTCATTCCTGTCCTTCTTGTCCGTTGTTTGCCTTTTTTCTGGTTTCTTCCTGGGGTGGCGCCCAGCGGGCGCGGTTGTAGTAGCCGGGCGGGCGGTTCCTGCGCTCGCGGAGCTCGTGCAGCTGTTCCTCGTCGGCGAGGATGATCCAGTTCCTGCCGCCGGGGCCGCGGCGGGCGGTGATCCAGCCGCGGTAGATCCAGTTGTAGATGCTGGCGGTGGGCATGCCGAGCTCGGCGGACAGGTCCGGGACGGCCCATTCGCCCGGGTTGAGGTCCGTAAGGACGGCGGGGCGGCCCTTGGCGTTCTCGCGGATGCCGTGCTTGTTGATGATGTTGAGGACTTGCTGGGCGGTGAAGACCGCGGTGCGCTTGGGCGGCCGGTAGCCTTCGGCGTTCAGCGTGCCGGCGATCTGCGCGCTGTTGCGCCCGGTGCCGGCGAGTTCCGCGACGCGGGCGCGGAGGGCGGGGTAGTACGAGAGCTGGTCCAGGCGGCCGACGGGCCGGACGGCCTTCCCGCTGGTGCGGTGCCCGCCGGCCCAGGTGATGTCCACGTTCACGATCTCGCTGCCGCCCTCGACGGCCACGGTCACGTCCTCGATCAGGATCCGCAGCAGTTCCTTGCGGTCGGCCGGGGTGGTCGACGGCGCGGACCACACTGCCGGGAGGTCGGAGGCCAGGGACCGGATCGCGTCGCGTTCGGCGTCGGCCAGGACGGCGGGCTGCTGCTCGGCGAACCGCTGGTACTCGCCCTCCAGGCGCCCGGCCTCGGCGAGCGCTTCCTCCCAGCCGGCCTCGAGCTGCCGGGTGACGAGCCGGTTCTCCGGGTCGGCGAGCTGGTACTGGCGGCGGGCCCGGTCCGCGGCGTAGCGGGCCCGCTCGACGCGCTGCCGCCACAGCTTGTCCAGGGCGGCGCGCTCGTTCTCGGCCTGCGCGGCGGCGGCCATCGACACTTCGAGTGCCGCGGGGGCGATCGCGTCCAGGAGCTGCCGGGCGACGTAGGCGTCGAGGGCCGGGCCGGCGATGTGCTGGCAGGGGTCGCCGGTCCCGTAGTTCACCGGGTAGAACGCGCACGTGTAGCCGTGGGCGGCGCGGGCGGACCGGTCGTGGTAGCGGACGGACATGCGGTGCCCGCCGCACAGGCCGCAGCGCACCAGCCCGGACAGCAGCGCCTCCCCGTTCCGCGGCGCGCCCGGGGACTCCGCGGTCTGCCGGTTGGCGTCCAGCCTCGCGAGGTTCGCCCGGTACTCCTCCTCGGTGACGTAGGCCGGCAGGCGACCCGGGAGCAGCACCAGCCACTCGTCCTCGGGCCGTACCACGCGCCCGGTGTCCGGGCGGCCCGGGATCTTCCTGCGGGGATCGACCTGCCTGCGCCCGAAGGCGTAATAGCCCGCGTAGGCGGGGTTGCGCAGCATGTTCTGCAGTGTCTCCCGGGTCGGGCGCCGCCATTCCAGGTCGCCCTTCGCCGGCCCCGAGCGGAGCCGGACGGGAAGCTGGATCTCGTGCTGCACGAGGTAACGCAGGACGGCGTTGAGGGTCCCGAGCCTGGCGAACGTGGCGAAGATGAGGCGGACGACATGCTGCGCCTGCTCGTCGGGGTCGAAGGCCGCCTCGCCCGACGGGCGGCGGACGTAGCCGACCGGGAGCTGCAGGATCAGCTCGCCGCGCTCGGCCTTGGCCCGCTTCGCCGACAGCATCCGCTGCCGGATCAGGAAAATCTCTGCTTCCGACATCGTCCCCTTCAGGCCCAGCAGCAGGCGGTCGTTGTAATACCCCGGATCGTAGACCGCGTCCGGGTCGGCGAGAAGGGTCCCCGATAGGGAGCACAGCTCGAGCAGGTGATGCCAGTCCTTCCCGGTCCGCGCCAGCCGCGACATCTCGATCCCCAGGACGATCCCCGCCCTTCCCATGGTGACCTCCGTGACCAGCCGGGAAAAGCCCTTCCGCGAATCCGGGACCGCCGCCGACACGCCAAGGTCGTCATCGATCACGATGACCTGGGACCGGGCCCAGCCCAGCGCGACCGCCCGCTCGACGAGCGCGTACTGCAGCCGAGTCGATTCCGTGTGCTCAAGAACTTGGCCCCGGGTCGACTGGCGGACGTACACGATCGCGGCCAGGGCCAGGTGCCCCGGCCGGATCTTCAGCTGTGGCAGCCTCTCCGGGCGCATAACCGCGTTCATCGTGACCGCCTCCCGTCACGGCCGCGGCCCTCGCTGCGAGCATCGCCAGCAGCGACACCGCCGTCGCCCGCCGTCCCGGCGGGACCGCCGCCCAGGTCATCGGGCCGGGAGCCGCTGTCATCCCGGTGCCCGGTCGCATCAGGATCACCTGCCACAGCCAGCAGGCGGGCAGCCAAAGCTGCCGCCTGCAACAGTGCTCCCACGCTCAGTATCGCCCCGGATATCCCGGATGCGCTAGAGACGATTTCTCCTTGACGGGCATCAGCGGTGGCGGATTGAGGAAGATCACCAGCTGGGGAAACAGGCCGCCAGGCTCGACAGCGGAGGAAGATCACCAGCTGGGGAAACAGGCCGCCAGGCTCGACAGCGGCCAGGTCACCACCTGGACTTCCTGGCACCGCTGGACCGCGATCGCCCTGCTCGCCTACGCCTTCCTCGCCGTCGCCGCCGCCTGCCGGCGCGCCCGCGATACCGACCCCGGCGAGCTCGAGCTCATCCCCGTCACCATCCCTGAACTGCTACGACAGCTCCGCGGCACCATCATCCCCGAGCCCCGGCGCGACCAGCCGCACCGCGATGCCTGGGCCGTGTGGCGACGACACCACCAGTACGGCGCTCAGCAAGCCCACCAACGCTGGCATGCCTACGCCGACGCGCTACCGCAACCGTAACGAACTACAACTGCCGTAACAGTACATGCAGCGGCGCTGGACGAGTTGGTCGAATGGTGGGAGGACCTGGCCCGGCAGCAGATCAATTCGCGCACTGTTCTTTTGTCGGTGCCATCGCGATGGGGCCGAACACGCCTGCT
>JBEKGC010000629.1:0-3188 GCA_050013055.1 Streptosporangiaceae bacterium | reverse complement strand
AGGCACCGCCTCCTGCAGCCGCCTGCAGTGAGGCGCTTCAGGCGAGGTCAGCGCAGGATGGCTAGGCACCCGGCGGTAGCGCCTTGACGATGACGGTGATGGCGAAGACGAGATAGGCGGCGATGATCAGGGTGCCGCTGCGGCGATTGATCCCGCGGCCGGCCAGGGCCAGGGCGATGGTGGCGGTAGTGAGGACGCCGTACCAGACGGCAGTGCGCAGGGCGCCGCCGAGGCCGGGACTGGCGATGATCACGGCGGGGATGAGAAGCCCGGCCAGGACGTTGAGGGTGTTGCTGTTGAAGGCCTCGCTGAGGGTGGCCGCGGCGCGTCCCCGGCGGGCGAGGAAGACGGCGGCGACCGCGTTGGGCAGGCTGGTCACCGCGGCCAGGACGATAGCGCCGGTGATCACGCCGGGCACCGCCCAGCGGGTGCCGAGGGCCGATGCGGTGCCCTCCATGGCCGCGCTGGCCGCCACAACGACGGCCAGGGCCAGGACCGCGACGGCAGCATCTCGCGGGCCGCCCTTACCGGCGTGGAGGGCGCCGGCTAGTCCTTGTTCTTCCTCGGCGACGGCCCCGGCGAGCCATGATCGCAGCCGGGGCGGCAGCGGCAGGGCGGAGCGGCCGGAGAGGGGCACGGCCGACACGTACACATACGGGGCCAGCACGGCCAGGGCCAGGGCCAGGGCGGCAGCCGGGGTGATCAGGCCGGTCACGGCGGCGATGGCCAGGGCGGCTATCCACAGCGCCACGATGCCCTCGAAGATGACGACCCGGCGGTGCAGCGTGATGCCCCCGGCGACAACGGCGCCCAGCCCGATCAGGGCGGCCAGGTTGAAAACGTTGGAGCCCAGGATCACCCCGGTGCCGATCTCGTGCTGGCCGCGGGCCAGCGCGGTCACCGCGGAGGTGACTTCCGGGGTGTCCGCGGCCAGCGCCGCGACCAGGCCCAGGAGCGCTTCTGGCAGGCCGAGCCGGGCGCACAGCCGTTCCAGCCGCACCACCAGGACCGCGCTGGCGCCCAGGCTGAGCACGGCGGCGGCCGCGAACACGGCAGCCGCCCAGGGCGACGACATCATCAGGTGGTGCGGTCCGGCCGGATGGATCCGGCCCGCGCGGGAACGCACCAGGCACAGCTGTGCCGCCGGGCGGCGCCCGGCTGGTTCGTCAGGACGCGCTCCGCGCGGAGCCGGGCCTGGCCTGGAGCATGAACCGGCCGTAGTACTGGCCGTTGCCGAAGGTGCGCAGCTCGATCTCCTGCGCGGGCAGGCCCGACAGCTCAACGTCCCACCGGGAGTGTCCCACCGTCACGGTTCCGTCTGGCTCCAGGCGCGGCGGGTGGCCGAGCAGGGCTCCGTACTCGAAGCGTGCTCCTCGCAGATCCAGCAGGCCGGTGAGCTGCTCCCTGACATGATTGACCACGACGACGACGACCAGCAGCAGCAGCAGCAGGGCCGCATTCGTGTTCGACCAGCTCGCCCGGAACGGCAGCAGAACCGCCGCGACCGTCAGCGGCGCCACCAGCGCGGCCACGATCGCGATGCGGTCCCTGGTCAGGTAACGAGTCATCGCTCACACCATCTCCCGCCGCGCGCCCGGGCTGCTCGCGCCACAGCTTCACGCTGCCGACGGCCAGCACCACCAGCGCCGGGACGAAAAACAACCCCGTATGCACGATCCCGCCCGCGGCACCCGCGACCAGGACCAGCACCGCGATGACGGCAGCCAGCCTGTTTACCGGGGCCGGAGCGAATGCAGCAGCCGCCGCCAGCGGCGCCGGGGCGATGGCCAGCAGCAGCGACGCCCACGTCACGGCCAGCGGATCAGCGCTCGTCAGCGCCGAAATGGTGATCAGCTGCGCGGCACCCGCAAGGATGAGTGCGCCCCGCCGCCACGCCCAGCTCGGCGGCGCTGGCACCGGTGCCGGGCGTGCGTATGTGGCCGTAATCGCGGCGGCGGAGGTGTCGGCGGGTACGTTCTGCGTGGTCATCGCGCTCTCCTGGTAGGCGAAGTCGGAAGTCACGAAAATCGTGCCGACCAGGCTTCCCGGCGCACCTGATAAGCAGCTTAAACCCCGCAGGCGTCGGCGCCAAGTAAGCATCCAGCGTGCAGGCGACCCTCCCGGCGACCGCTCGCGATGGTGCTGGCCTCACAGGCCAGCGGGGATACCGGACCCGGCCTGGACCCTGAGTCTCGCGCCGTCCACTAACGGGCGGCTGTGCTGCTAAGCGCCGGCTCGAATACTGGCCAGATCAGGGATAAGTCTCCGGAATGATCGCGCGGCGGCCAGGCCGGCGCGACCTCAAGCAGATGCGCACAGCCGCCGCCTGCGACTGGTTACCGGTATTCGGGGTTGTGGAAGTCGAAGCGGCAGCCGGCGTCGGCCTGCGGCGGGATCGTGTACCCCAGGTGCTGCAGGCTCTACAGGACATTCATCGCGCAGTGCTTGATGCCGTCCTCGTTGGCCGTGATCAGGCAGCTCGATCACCATGCCGCCGTCGCAGGTGCCGAGCCCGGAAAGCTGTGGCCGCCGCGGACCGCTATCGCGAGCCCGTACGCGGCGAGGCGGCTGGCCAGAATCTTACGGATCGGTGACGCGACGCAACCCGGGCGTAAGAACACGCCCGGTTGCGTCGCTGACGGAGTGGATCGGCGGATCACTGCGGATCCTCCCTCGTCAAGGAGAACGGAATGCGTAATCGCATCTGGCTGGCCGCGGGCGGCAGCGTGCTAGCCGCCTCGATCAGCCTGCTCGGCGCGGCCGCCGCGGCCAGTGCCAGCACAGCGGGCACCAGCCCAGCGAGCACCAGCGCGGTAGTCGGCTACACCTACATCGACGGCAACACCGCCGCCTCCAACACCATCGACGGGTTCGCCCGGCACGCCGACGGCTCGGTCACCCCGCTGCCCGGCTCGCCGTTCGCGGCAGGCGGCGCCGGGCTGGGCACCGGCCTGGCCTCCCAGGGCGCCATCCAGGCCACGGCCGATGGCCGCTACCTGCTGGCGGTCGATGCCGGCAGCAACCAGATCTCGGTCCTGCGCATCACCGCGGGCGGCGTGCCGGTCCCGGTGGGCCAGCCGGTGTCCTCGGGCGGGATCAAGCCGGTCAGCGTGGCGGTATCACCCTCCGGCCTGGTCTACGTGGCGAACTCCGGCGCGGGCGGCAGCGGCTACTCGGGCTTCCGGCTG
>JBEKGC010000628.1:0-3204 GCA_050013055.1 Streptosporangiaceae bacterium | reverse complement strand
TGCTGCCTGAGCCTGCTGATCGTGGGCCTGGATTCCACCATCGTGAACGTCGCGCTCCCGTCCATCCAGCGGAGCCTGCACGCGTCGGTCAGCGGCCTGCAGTGGACGATCGACGCCTATACGCTCGTCCTGGCCAGCCTGCTGATGCTCTCCGGCTCGACCGCGGACCGGTTCGGCCGGCGGCGGGTGTTCCAGGCCGGGCTGCTGCTGTTCACGATCGGCTCGCTGCTGTGCAGCCTCGCCCCCGGGCTGGGCTGGCTGGTCACCTTCCGGGTGGTGCAGGCCGTGGGCGGGTCCATGCTCAACCCGGTCGCCTTGTCGATCATCACGAACACCATCACCGATAAGCGCGAGCGGGCCCGGGCGCTCGGCATCTGGGGCGCGGTCTTCGGGCTGAGCCTGGCCCTGGGTCCGGTCCTCGGCGGTGTGCTGGTCAGCAGCATCGGCTGGCGGGCCATCTTCTGGATGAACATCCCCGTCGGGATCGCCGCGATCATCCTGACGCAGTGCTTCGTTCCCGAGTCACGGGCGTTCCACGCCCGCCGGTTCGACCCGGCCGGCCAGCTGCTTGTCATCGTCGTGCTGGCCACCCTCACCTATGCCCTGATCGAGGGCCCGCGGCACGGCTGGGCATCGGCGCTGATCGTGAGCCTGTTCGGCGTCGCGGCGGCGGCGGCCGCCGCGCTGGCCGTGGTGGAGCACCGGCGCGTGCAGCCGCTGCTCGACGTCCGGTTCTTCCGGAGTGCCCCGTTCACGGGAGCGACCGTCATCGCGGTCGCCTCCTTCGCCGCCTTCGGCGGCTTCCTGTTCATGAACAGCCTGTACCTGCAGGACGTCCGCGGCTTCACCGCGCTGCACACGGGGCTGCTGACCTTGCCCATGGCCGCCATGATCGCGCTGTGCGCGCCCGTGTCGGGGCGGCTGGTAGCGAGCCGGGGACCGCGCCTGCCCCTGGTCCTGGCCGGGCCGGCCATAGCCATCGGCGCGCTGATGCTCGTGCGGCTCGGTCCGCACACCTCCATCGGCTACCTCCTCCTGTCCTATCTCGTCTTCGGGATCGGCCTCGGCTTCGTCAACGCGCCGATCTCCAACACCGCCGTGTCCGGCATGCCGATCGAGCAAGCCGGGGTGGCCGCGTCCATCGCCTCGACCAGCCGCCAGGTCGGCGCCACGCTCGGTGTGGCGATCACCGGGTCGTTCGTGGCCGGCGGTACCGGCGCGAGCTTTACCGTCGCGAGCCATGCCGCCTGGGCCGTCCTCACCGGCTGCGGCGTCGCGGTGCTTGTGCTCGGGTTCGTCTCCACCGGCCGCTGGGCCGCCGGCACCGCGGAGCGGAGCCGGCGCAGCCTGACCGCGGCTGAGGCCCCGACGGCCCCGACGGCCCCGGCGGATCCGGCGAACGCAACCAAGAGGGAGGCATCAGATGGCTCAGCCCCAGATAGTGACTCAGCCCGAAGCACAGCACGATGACCACGCCACTCGCGTCTGGGTCGCCCTGCAGGCTTTCGTGCGCGCGCAGGATCGCCGCGAGGAACTGCGCGACGCTCTGTGCCTTGGCCGCGGCACCGGCCGGATCACGGCCCTGCTGAAGCTGACCGAGGGTCCGCTCACCCTGCGCGACATCGCCGAGCTTATCGGCGTGGACGCTCCCTACGCCACGCTCATCGTCGACCACCTGGAGGCCCGCGGGCTGGTGGGGCGGACTTCGTACCCCGGCGACCGGCGGCGCAAGCTGGTGACCCTTACCCCGGCCGGCCGCGCGGCCGCGGCCCTCGCCTCGCACATCATGGACCAGCCGCCCGCCGGGTTCGCCCAGCTCCCCGACGACGAGCTTGCCGTCCTGGAAAGGATCCTCAACCGCCTCGGGGCTGACCTGCCGGGCTGACTATCCGCCGATTTAGGATGGGCCATGACCGCGACCAGGTTCGATAACATCCGCACCGACCGGCTGGTCATGCGCCGGTGGCAGGACTCCGACCGGGAGCCGTTCGCCGTGCTCAATGCCGACCCCGAGACCATGCGGTTTTTCCCCGCCACCTTGGACCGGGCCGCCAGCGACGCACTGGTCGACCGGATCGAGGGGCTGTTCGACAAGCAGGGCTACGGGCTGTGGGCGCTGGAGATCGCCGACACGGCCGAGTTCATCGGCTTTACCGGGCTCAACCCGATGCCGGATAACGTGCCGGGAGCCGGGGGCCTCGAAGTCGGCTGGCGGCTTTACCGCACGGCCTGGCATCACGGCTATGCGACCGAGGCCGCCACCGCTGCCCTCGGCGTCGCGTTCGACGGTCTGCGCCTGGACGAGATCTGGTCGATGACCGCCATCGTTAACCAGCCCTCCCAGGCGGTGATGCGCCGGCTTGGCCTGACCGAGCGCGCCAGGTTCGAGCATCCGAAGGTGCCCGAGGGGAGCCCGGTGCGGCCGCACGTGACGTACTGGCGCCGACGGTGGGAGGGCTGACCGCGGGCAGGCAAGCCATGACGGCGGCCTGGCAAGCTATGACGGCCGGCCGGCAAGCTACTTGTGTCCGAGCCAGCTCCCCGGCAGCCGCTGATGAGGGTGCCACGGCGCGGGCGGTCGCGGCGGCCTGAGTTTGCCCGCCTGGATTGACGCCGCGTTCTTGAGCCGGTCTTCGCGCTGGGACCGCATCGGGGTGTCGAGCTTCATGGCGGCGAAGGCCGCCGGCCAGTCGCCCGGACTGTAACCGGCGCCCAGGTCGCAGTGATGCAGCTCGACCTCGACCAGCCTGCGGGTCAGCAGCTCGTAGGCCGGGAAGGGCCTGGAGTCCAGGACACGTACCTGGACTCGCCACGCGTCGTCGGGCAGCTGCCTGGCGACGGTGCGAAAGGCCATCGCCGAGTCGGCCAGGTCCGTGGTCAGGTCGCGGGGCGGCCGGCCCGCGTCGGCCTCGATGTCAGCCTCCCGCGCCTCGGCGCTGGCGTAAGCCGGGCGGCTGCGTCCCGTGCGCGCCTGGACCAGCAGGTGGCGCATCGCGTCGGCCCCCCTGGCCAGGTGCGCGAGCACGTGAGCCCGGGTCCAGCCCGGCAGCAGGGACGGCGCTCGCAGGTCCGGCTCGGTGATGACGCGAGCCACGTCGATCAGGCGCTGTGTCGCCTGATCGATCTGGTCGCTCAGCTGGCGTTGTGCGGCGTCCACCGAATCACTGTAAGCAAAGCCGCAGTCCCTGCCATCGGCAGGGGCTA
>JBEKGC010000627.1:0-3219 GCA_050013055.1 Streptosporangiaceae bacterium | reverse complement strand
TGACGAGTACCAGGTCGCCGGCGGAGGCGTGCCCGTGCAGCGCGCTATACAGTTCCGCTGCGATGGCGCCGCCGTAGCCGAGGGCGAAGAACCCCTGCCCGGCCGCCCGGTACACGGCGGCCCGCTGGTGCGGCCGGGTGCAGTGCTGTGCGAACGGGACAACAGCATTGTCCGCATCCGCGGTGATCGCGGCACGTGGTCCGAGCCGCAGGCGATCAGGCCGTATGACAGCATGCTGAGCGAGTTCGCCGATCCCCGTCAGGCCCCCGACGCCCTGGACCAGGCCATTGACCTGGCCTTTCCCGGCAGCCGCATCTCCGTCGAAGATGAGGGCGGAGGACGGCTCGGGCTGCGGCTGCACCAGCATGGCCTGCTGCGGCCGCTGAGCGCCCTGCTCCCGCTCGCGAGGCGCTAGGATCTTCCGCTCATCGTCGTTCCGCAACCCACTCGTCGCAACTGTCGAAAAAGATCGTGGAATATTCGGCTTACCTGGAGGTTTTGGTATCCTATGACTACCCTAATCCTCCGTAAGGGCCCGATCTTCCACGCAAACCGACGGCCCGCCCGCACTACGCTGAGGCTGGACCAGGCACGGCACACACCTCGCATCACGACCCCCAGCCGCCACCGCGCCACCAGCACGACCGCGACGCACCCGGTCCCGACCAAAGCGCTGGCCCGACTGCCGAGTTGTCGGCCTGCCGCGCGCATTCCGGTCGGGACCGATCGCTAGCCGGGCGTCCCGTCGCGCTCGCTTCTTCTGGCGAGGCGCTGGAGTTGCCGTGCGTGCACGCCAGGCAGCCAATCCTTGCCGTACGTGGCCGATGGGCCGACCCTCGGGTCGCTGAGAACATGGGGGTCGCGCAAGGCGTGCACGTACGCCCGATCCTGGTCGATCCGTGCCTGTACCTGATCAGCTCCGCCGATGGACCCGTGGCCGGGGACGAGGACATCGACGTCGCCCGCCACGCCCTCGAACAGCCGCAGCGCGGCGAGGTAGTCCTCGATCGGGTCGGCGGTGTCGTTCAGGCCGAGCATCGGGATCAAGACATCAGAAAGCATGTCGCCGGCCACGAGAACCCCGCGTTCCTCAATCAACAGCGCCGCATGGCCCGGGGCATGCGCTTGATGCTCGAAGATCCGGACTTGAGGGCCGTCCCAAGGAATCCGCGCCATCTCGGCGGGCAGGCCGGTAATGAGGCCGAGCAGGTCCAGCGGTACCTGCTCGACGATGTCCGGCGGTATCCACTCGGCGATGCGGGCCTTCCCGCGCGGGTCCGACAGCAGAACTCGGGCAGTAGCCGCGCAGCGGGCCGTGCCGTAACGGGGAGCCGCGCCGAGCCGGGCGTGCCAGAGCAGGTGATCCCAATGCGGATGCGTCGAGAAGCCTGCCACAACGGTCCGGCCCAACTCGCGAAGGTCGTTCGCGAGGGCGGCCATTTCGTAGCCGTGCACCCCGGGGTCGATGAGCAACACGCCCGCCCGGCCGTGCACGACAACGGCGTTGCTCTGGCAGAACTCGCTCTCGTGGATCAGCACACCCTCCGCGATCTGCCTCAGCACGGGTGGCTCCTTCCGCTTGTGGTTGGCAACCGCTCGTCGAGACCGTAGTGCCCGGCGGGCCGGCTCAGAAGAGGGGATCGCCGCAAATATTCTCGCCGGCCGACTTAAGCGACTCGGCCCGCGAGGCGTGCACCTTGGCTCCGAATCCTCAGCGTGATCACCGAGCGTTTGCGACCGCTACGACGTAGTGTGGGCTCGTGGGGAGGTGCCGGTGATGACAGGACCGAATAACCAGGCAGCGGCGGGCAGTGGCGGGCTCAGGGCGGGTCACGGCGACCGCGAGCAGGCAATCGAGGCGCTGAAGACCGCGTTCGTCCACGGCCGGCTGACCAAGGACGAGCTCGACACGCGGACGGGCCAGGCACTCACCGCGCGGACCTGTGCGGACCTGGCCGCGCTCACCGACGGCATCCCGGCCGGCCCGGTCGCAGCCGGGCCCGCGCGCCCGCTGGCCCCGGCGCGCCGCAGGCCGATGGCCAGGGCGGTCGCCGGATCGGGCGGCTGCCTGATCATCGCGTTCGCCGCCGTGCGGGTCGCCTTCATCTTCGATCCGGGTGGCGCCGGCCCCGATCCCTACCATTCCTGGGCTAGACCGTTCGTGCTCCTGGCCTTCGTGGCCGTACTCACGGCGCTGGTCATCTTGGTGCTCGGGGTGGTCACCTCGGTGGAGCAGCGGCGCTCCCGCAGGCAGCTGCCGCCGCCCCACACGGGCCTGTCGCGGTCATGGTCATAGACTATGGGTGGGAGGTCAGCCACTCCGGAATGAGGCTGGCATGACACAGCCACAAAAAGTCGGGCGCGACTACGAGCAGTTCGTCCCGCCGCCGGCGCGGCCGGGGATGTACTTCGATCCCGCGTCCGGGCTTTTCCTGCCGCAGGGCGTACGCCTTGCGAGCCGCGGCCGGGTGGCCGCCGCCTGGTTCCTCGGGCTCCTGCTGTTCAGCGTCACCGTCGGGATCGGCTATGTCACCTGGAGCCTGTTCGCGTGGGGGCACGGGCGATCGCCAGCCCAGCGGATACTCAGCCTGCGGTGCTGGCTGCCGGAACCTCGCCGGGTGGCAGGGCGGAAGCAGATGGCGCTACGCCAGATCAGCGGGTTCTGCCTGAACGGCCAGCTGCTATCTGGCTTCCTTATCTGGCTGAACAGCCGGTACCTGCGGTCAACAGGCGACTTCTTCGCCGGCACAGTGATCCTTCACGACCCGGACGGAGTTCTGCAGTTATCCTCTTGTCACCCGCCAGGACCCGCATCAGCCGTGCTCACCAGTAGCGTGGCCAAGACCGCGTCTCGTCAGCATATGTTGACCTCGTTCCTTCCGTCAGCATAAGCTGACAGGATGGAACCCGTGCGCGGCATCACCGAGGATGCTGCCAGCACCGACCCCGACGTCGGCCTTCGTTCGGTGGCCGCCCTGCGGGCGCTCGCTGAGCGGCTGGAGATTCTCCAGGTCGACAACGCCCGCAGGCTCGGGTGGTCATGGCAGCAGATCGCCGAGCGCCTCGGCGTGACCAAGCAGACCGTGCACCGCAAGCACCGGCGATAATCAGCACCGGGGTGGTGATCTCAGGAAGCAGGTCGCGCAGCACCGGGAGTTCGACCAGAGAGCTGCGCAGGTAGCGCATTGCCCCACCGAAGCGGTTGCCCTCGTAGGCGGA